>JAFNFQ010000006.1 GCA_017885655.1 Methanobacteriota archaeon
CAAGGAAGGTGGCGTAGTCGAGGGCACTGCCCGCAGCGTCCAGCTTGGCCACGAATGCGTCAATTTCGCCGTTGTAGGTCGTCTCGAACGAGCCAGGCGCGACGGGGAAGTCCGTGGACCAGGTCTCACCGGTCACGTAAGCGCTGCCGGAGGAGTCGACGGCGATGCCGTAGCCGTAATCGTAACTGCCGCCGCCCAGGAAGGTGGCGTAGACGAGCGGGTCTACCACCAGGGGACGAGAAGGATCACGACCATCGCATCTAAAACCGAATGACATCGAACCTCGCTTGACGAAGGCGCACTCCACCTGCCCGCCGTCCTGGTATGCGATCGGCTTCCCGTCCTTCAGTTCTCCCAGGGCGGTGCTGACGGCGAGCTCGCCCGATTCGTCGAGGCGAAGGCTCTCGATGCCCTCGTACGAGACTGTGATGAGTGAGGGGTCCGCCCCTGGATCGACGATGAACTCGTACTTGAGCTGCCCGTCCTGCGTCCTGTATGAGAGGTCTATCCCGTCGTACAGATCCCTGTACACTATCTCACGGTAGCTGCGCACACCCGTCCTCCACCTGGAAGGATCGTTTCCGATGAAGTAGTTGCTGCGGTGGGGCATCTCCTGCACGCCATGAGGCGTGACCCTGTTCGACCCGGGGAAGGTGATGCGGGCCATGACGCCTCGGCTTGGGAGAGGATCGTCGCGCTGGACCTGCGGTCTTCTCATCCAGTCTTTGAAGTCGTGAACGGGATTGGCGGGGGCTCTCTCTACCAGCTTGAGGAGCACAGCGCTCTCGGCGAAGCCCGCCTGCACGCCGCCAGTGGAGTAGAAGCGGACCTGCTCGTTGTCCACCTGTCCCGCGTTCTCCGTGAAATAGCCGTCGATCGAGTGTAACCTGTCGGCGATGGTCTGGTCGATCTGGTTTGTGGCAGGACTCGGATCTCCACCCTTCGGGTCTGAGAGCGTGACGAGGCTCAGCAAGAGGAATGTGGCTAGAGCCCCTGCAACTATGCGAGCCAATCTGAATCCCTCTCCCTCGCGCGAAAAGCCTTTCTCGGCGATACGCCTTACCCCCTCTCCATGAAATCATCGCCTTCTAGATATATCATGGTTTGCTAGGAAACGAGAGTATGGTGCGTCGCCTTTGAGGACGATGGATTCGCCGTTTTTTCTCAGCTTAGGTCGATGGCAATAGCAACTCCAGTCGTCCCGCCATCGTCATCCGTCACCGTCAACGTGATCATGTGCGTGCCCGCCAAGGCGAAGACGTGAGTCGCGGAGTCTGTGGCGGTGAACGGGAAGGTCCCGTCGGGGCTCGGGTATGGGTCTGGTCCTATTCCGTCGTTGAAGTATGTCGTCGCAATCGCGGGAGTCCCGTCTCCCCAGTCCCAGGTGAATGTGAGGTCGTCGCTGCCTGGGTCCGTGGCGGTCGCTTTGACGTGGACAATCTCATTCGCTGCGTAGAGATAGAGATTGTCAACGGTCCAGATCCATCTGTCCGGCTGCATCACGTTAAAATTGTGCTTGAGGGTCGTCTCCATCCCGTCCTCCCATGTGATGATGATCCATGCCGGATTCGCTCCGTTTGGCTGGCCGTTGATCGGGTCATCGAACGGCGTGTAGTAGGCAACCGCGGAGAACTGCTTGTCCAGCGTGACCTCCACATCGTGCAGCGTCATCGACTGTTCACTTGGGCTACCGGGATACCTGATGACCTGGGCGTATCCGACCTCCTGGCCGTCCTCGAACAGCCTGAGGATGACGTCATGCCACTTCTCCCCGGAGATCATCAGAGTGACATCCGCGAGCAGGTATGCCTTGGCGTCGGCTATCGTTGGCGGGACATTGAGGACCGTGACGGTAGTCTGGTAAGTCGCCATGCCGCCATCGTCGTCCGTCACCGTCAGCGTGATCATGAACATGCCGTTGTCGCCGTAGACGTGCGAGGCCATGTCGTCAGCGCTGAACGGGAACGCGCCATCAGGGCTCTTCACTGGGTCCGGCCCGACGCCGTCGTTATAGAAGACATCCTGGATTGTCGGCCCATATTCGAACGTCCACGTGAACGTCAGGTCGTCGCTGCCAGGGTCCACCGCGTTGGCGGTGACCGACAGGAGATCGGCCTCGTTCATCTCGAAGGGACCGAACGGGGTGATCGCTGGCGGGAGGTTCATCACCATGACCTGAGCCGAAGAGGTGACCGAGCCGCCGTCGTCGTCCGTGACTGTCAGCATGACGGTGTAGACTCCGTCGTCTCCGTAGACGTGCGTGGCGGTGTCCGTGGCGGTGAACGGGTAAGTCCCGCCAGGGCTCTGCGGCGGGTCCGGTCCGATCCCGTCGTTGTAGTAGATGTTGTCAATCGACGGACCCAGCTCGAACGCCCACGAGAACGTCAGATCATCGCTGCCGGGATCCGTTGCGGTGGCGCTCAGGCTGACAGGCTGCCCTTCATCGACGGTCGTGTTGCCTGCGAGGTCCACCGATGGCGGGAGGTTGTCGGGCGTTGCGGTAATCTGGAGGGTGATTCCCTGGTTCCCGCTGTCGTCGTCCCTGACGAAGACCGTCACGACGAAGGCGCCGTTGTCGCCGTAGGTGTGGCTCTTGGTGTCCGTGACGTCCCTCGGATGGATGTCGGGGCTCGGATACGGGTCAGGGCCGACGCCGTTGTTGTAGTAAGTCGAATACTCGTCAGGCGCGCCGTAGCCCCATGTCCACGTGAGGAACAGGTCGTCGCTCCCTGGATCGGTGACGTGAGCTGCGAAGGTGATCGCCGAGCCCTCGTGCTGTCCCGAGGTGATGGTCAATGTGCCGGAAGGAAGCACGTTCTTGATTGTGACATCGGCCGTGTCCTTGTCCGTGAGGTTGCCGTCATTCACCTGAAGCGCAACCTTGCCGACGTAGTCGTCTCCCCATGTGTGGCTAGTCTTAGGATTCAAAGACCAAGGCGTGTCCCATATACCATCGTTCTCGAAGTCCCAGCGATACTGCAGCGTGTTGTTGTCAGGGTCGCTAGATCCGCTCCCGTCGAGGACCACCGCCACTCCCTCGAAGCCTGTGTATGGCCCACCGGCCTCGGCCTTTGGCCCCCGGTTCGTGTTGACTATGATTGTGTCCTCTGCACTCCCCTGCACCGCCCACTCGACCTGGCTGGACGCAAGCACAGTCGTGACATCGGTGATGCCCGAGCCGAGGTTCGGCACATCAACTTGGACAATGATCTTGTAGGTGGCATTCTGACCGAGAGTGCCAGTGTCATTGACCCTGGGCTCCCCCAGATCGAGCGAACCGTTGCCGTTCAGATCGTGATAGATCCGCGTCGCCCAGCCGTGCTGCGAATCCGCGGAGAGATCGAACGCCTGCGCCGTGCCGTGGTTCGTAACCGTGTGCGCGAACGAAAGCGTCTGCGGGGGCGGAACGACGATCGTGGCCGACCTATCCGGGTCCACCGTCGGCGGCGGGCTCAGCGGAAGCGGCGGCTCGTCGTAGGTGTACACCTCGTACGGGACGCTCAGGCATGCGAGGTTATGTGCGTCGACACCGAGGAGCTGGAGCTTCCAGAGACCCGGCTCCAGCTTATTACCGACCAGATAGTCGGGCTGATCGGAGACGTTGTTGGAGATGATGAAATTCTCCCATTCCTGGTTGCCTGAAGGGTTCGTGTTGAGATAGACGCTCCCGGAAGGCTCTGTGATGCTGTAATTCACGCTGGGGGGAATCGTGTAGGATGTTGGCACCTGAGGGTCGTCTGGTGGCGCTCCGGGGTTCACGCCCTCGGTGACGGCGGGACCTGGCCCGTCAGGATCGATGTTTAGAGTGTTCGCATCGTCGGTGTCGTCTGCCCTGTCGAAGTCGCCGTCCTGGAACTTCATGGCGGGGACCTTCTTAGGCACGTAGAAGTAGAATTGCCAGTTCCCGCCATACGCGTTCACTCCGGGATCGTTGTTGTCGCCCGGGTTCGGGTCGGTCATGCCCCACAGCGGGTCTGTAACGGCGATCGGCGCGCCCTCGACGCAATACGGCTGGTACGCGAAGGCGCCTATCTGGCCGTCGACGCGGACCTTGAAGCCGTTTATGTCGTCCGCCGTGGCGGGGTCGTTCCAGTTGATCTCCAGGCGGTAGAAGTAGTTGCCACTCGGGGCCTTCGCATCGTTGCTCGTGGAGTATGTGCGGTTCGTCCACCCGTCATCAAACATCCCGAGGTTGTTCCACGAGTCCATGAGGGTCATCGCGCCGTTCTTCAGCGGATCCTTGTAGAGCTTGAAATCGAGCAGGTCGATTGTGTTGATGTACTGGTCCCAGCTGTTGTTCCCGTCGCCATCGAATACCCCAATCGTGAAGCTGGTCCTCCCCGCAGGTATCCCGATAATCAACTTGGTCAACTGGCCCGCGAGCGTCGACAGGCCGTTGCCCGCCGCGCCGAGGAACCTGCCGCTGTCAGGGTCGGCATCGGGGAATCCCCGCCACTGCGAAGCCTGAGACGGCTGTGCCGAACCCAAGTCCGCGACGCTATCCGAACGTTGTGCGGTGAGTATCGTCAAGCACGACGATGCGACCGCCATTATCACCAAACATACCGCAAAGAAGGATTTCCCTGTCATTACCCCAACTCCTCTCCCCTGTTCCGAGCTGGGTGGATATGGATTTGGGCCATATAATAAGATTCTGGCCAGCCAGGCCAAAACGACGCATTCAGAGGAGCACGGAAAGCTCCACGGAGTCCCCGTCACTGAGCCCTAGCCGCGTCCTGAGATTGAACTTCGAGATGAGCTCGACGGTGTCGGAATAGTGCGATCTCAGAGGTATTATCACCGCGCATTCCACGTTTGCCATCTTGGCGCGGAAGCACTTCGCCCCGCCGAACATCCTCCCGCCGCTCCGGAACTCGTCGATCTGGATGCCCTCCGCCTGTCTGAGGACCTCCAGGTTCGCCAGGTCCTTCCCGGAGCAGCGGAGGTTGAGCGTGCCCTCGTATGGCTCGTATCCCAGCTTCCTCGCGAACTGCTCCTTGTATCCTCTCTGCCTCATGTAGAAAGCACCCTCGCCGAGCCCGCTCATGAGCACTCCCGTGAGCGTCAGCTCCTTCGCCGCCTCGAAGATGATCTTGTAGTCCGCGAACTCCCGCCTGAGCACCTCGACCCCTTTCGTCGTGAGCTTCACCTGCTCCCGCCGCGCGACGATATTCCTCGAGATGAGCCCGTCCCTGATCAGATCCAAGAGCCGCTTCGAGGCGGACTGCTGACTGACCCCGAGCATAGAACCGAAGGTCGCGGATGAGAATGAAACGTACTCTCTCACGCCGCCGAGCATGGCGATGTGCTTGAGTGCGGTGATGTGATAGGGTTTCAACAAGAGGACATCGGTGGCGAGTGAATAAATCCTTTCTCGCAGGGCAAGCCTAATCGCCCTCGAGGATGAGGTGGCTTCTCGACCTGAGCCTGATCCGCCTGACCCCTTTCTCTTTCAGTTTCTGGAGGAGGTCGGAATCGTTGGTGACCACCGCCGCATCAAGGGCGAGCGCGGCCTCGACGATCGAATCGTCTCCCTTCGCCTTCGTCTCAACCTTGGCGAAGCGCTCAGAGAGGCCGAGGGCCGCTTTGGCCACCCTGTTCCTAGAAGATAGCTTCTTCAGCTCGGACCTCACGCTTGAAGGCACATACACCTCGCATTCGCCCAAGAGGCGTTCGATCTCCGCGCTGAGGTTCAGGCCGAACTGGAACGGCATCATGAGCGCGTTGGCGTCGAGCACGACCTTCGGCATTGCGGTAGGAGCATCCTGGCCGGGATTTAAGGACTTGTCGAGGAGGACCGCCCTTCTATCCCCCCGTCCCCCATGCAGCCTACCAGATTCCTTTTCCGCTGATGGGAATCACGGGAAAAGCTTGATATTGACCCTGATTGATTCGTCCCGCGTCAAACAAGGAGGAATCAACCTGTTCTGCATGAATTGCGGCTCGCAGCTACCGGATGGATCTCAGTTTTGCATGAAGTGCGGCGCTCGTCTCGGAGGCGCTCCTGGGAGTGCGCCGCCGACGGCGCAAGCACCGGCACAGGCCGCGCCAGCCCAGCCCACTTTCGAAACAAAGGAGATGAAGTGCAATTCGTGCGGGGCGCCTCTTCAACCGACACCGGGCATGTCAATCGTCAACTGCGAATACTGCGGGACAGCCGTGACGTTGAGCGGGGCTGGTTGGAAGCAGGTCATGAAGCAGCTGATGGTCATCAATAAACTGAGCTCTGATCAAGCGCTGGAGGTCGGGAAGAAGTGGCTCGATGAAGGCATCCTCAGACGGAATGTCGGCGCCAGGACCGAGGTCACCAACACCTACATGAAGTACGTGCCGTACTGGGTCGTTCCCACCGCAGTCGATGCGGCGTATTCCGGGACCAGGGGATCCGGCGTGGGTGCGATGAAGGCCGGCGCTGGGAAAGGAGTCGGAGGATTCCTAAAAGGCATGGCGGTCGCGGGCTTCGAGAGGCAAATGAGCGGCGGGAAGCAACACAACGTCAACGACCGGAAGCAGAAGAGCTTCAACGTCCCGGTCGTTGCCGTCAGAGGCCTTACCCTGTTCGAACTGGAAGACTACGAATTCAGGCCGGATTCGAAAGCGATCTTCGACAAGAACAAGCTCGACAAAGGAATCGAGATCATGGGCGGCGACGTGACGGAGCAGGAAGCCCTGGACAGGGCGAAAGCGTTCGCAAGCAGGAAGACCGAGGAAGAGGTGCGCGGCACGATGGACTTCGTGGCGTCCCTGCAGACCAACGTCGTGACTCATGAAGGCGAGCTGCTCTATGTGCCAGTGTGGTTCTTCGAGTACAAGTTCAAGGAGAAGACGTACTTCGCCCTCGTGGACGGGGCTGCCGCCAAGGTGATGAAGGGGCAGAGACCCGCCATTTCTTTGAGGTAGAGAAAGATAGAAGTCCATCGCGGACGCATCAAGCCGCTGTTGAAGGTGACATTTTCCAGACCTCTGGATAATATGATGGATACTTGGCGACTCTCAAGAGAAGTCCGTCAGTCTGCGTTGTGCTGCCAAGTTCGGCTTGGGCAGGACCTCGACAACGAGAGCGGGCCGCTCTTGCTCCTTGTCTTTTGCGTGCATCGCTCTCTCCATCGATTCGTCCGCCATCTTCTTGACCAGCCTCTTCATCCGCTTCTCCCTCTTGAGGCCAGACCACAAATATCTCTCATCCGCCGTTTTGTCGGTCGTGAGGATCATGACCTTTCCCGGTGCGTCCCTCCCCGTCCGACCCTTTCGTTGGATGAGCCGCACATCGCTCGCGACAGGCTCGTAGAACACGACCAGGTCGACCTGAGGGACGTCCAGGCCCTCCTCCGCAATGCTCGTCGCGCACATCACCTGGAATACGCTCGACGAGAATCTCGCGAGGGCCTCCCTCTGCTCCTTCTGCGTCATGCCTTTCCTGCCCTGCCGCGTCCCCTGCCCGACGAAGTGCTCGACGTTGATCCCTTCCGACTTGAACAGCTTCACGAGGAATTCCACCGTGTCCCTCAGCTCCGCGAACACGATTATCTTCGAATCTGGCTTGCGGGCTATCTGCTCTTTCACCGTCTCCTCGAGCGGTTTCAGCTTCGGATGTGACGGGCCTTTCCATCGCTTCGCCGCGTTGAATGCACGCTTGACCTTCTGGTCGTTCACGAAGGCGGCCTCGAACCTGCTTCTGCCCGGCTTCATCTTCGGCTCTATGAACCTGACGAAAGAGTCGACCCCCTGTCTCTCGATGCAGAGCAGCGCGTGATGGGCAGTCCTGGCGAGCGCGACCTGGCGGGAGGCCTGGAAAAGGTATGGCGCCCTTCCCTTCTTCCTCATCGCGAAGATCTGNNCCGGAGGCCGCGTTCAGGTCCTGGATGCGAACCTGGGTGTTCTTCCTCGTCCTGAGAAAACCGAAGCGGCGGATCTTGTTGAGGCGCTCGATGTAATATGCCGTCATGAAGCCCGAGACCGTGTTGATGATCTCGGATGGCTGGACCTCTATCCAGTCGATGTCCATCTTCTGGACGTAGGGGGCGACGTCCGGGTCTTCCCTCGACCTCAGGATGACGTTCTTGATGAAGAGGTTGGCGCAGACTTCCTCGATGTGTTCAATCTCGTGACCTGGAGAGGCGGTGAGCCCGAGGAACAGCACGCTTGGGCAGAGCTCGCGGAGATCCTTCGCAAGAGGAACATAAGAGTAGTCGCCGACAGCTCTGTGGGCCTCGTCGAACACGACCACCGCAAGGTCGGTCGGCAGGAGTCTCTTCTTCAGGTCATTAACGGCGACCTGCGGGGTCGCAGCGAATATCCTGCGCGTGCCCCATCTTCCCGCCCTCTTCCTCTGCGATTCGCTCCCGGTGAGGCAGACCGTGCTCCCCGTCGTCAGCACCGCATCGAGCATTGCCGCGTGCTGGTCTGCCAGTGGCCTCGACGGCGCGACGATCAGCGCCTTGCCGCCGACCTGCGCCAGCTTCTCCGCAATCACCAGAGCGGCGATGACCGTCTTGCCCAGGCCGGTCGGCGTGACCACCAGGCTATTCCCCGACAGGGCCTCCATCGCTATGTCGGTCTGGAACTGCCTGTACTCGACCGTGCCCGGCCTGAGCAGGGGATGGCTTAGAAAGCCCGCATCGTCAACCTTCCATGGAGGAGTATCCACGGCGGGTGTTCTCCCTTATGAGGAAGGCTAGCGCGCGACCGCTTATATCGTTGCCGGACGGCAGCGGGGTTCGACCGCATTTGCATTCACCAACCACCAGCGAACGGCTTTATCTGCGTGCGGCGATGGCGTGGCGGTGAGATGAGCTTCGACATCGCAGGCTTCGTCGCTCGCGTCGACGCCAACAGATCGATAAAGGACGAGCTGATGGGTCGGCTGAAGGAGACCCATCCAAGGCAGAGGATTTCAGTCACCGACCTGGTCAATCCGCGGCGGGCATACATGCAGCGTGTCCACCCCGAGATCCAGCCGCCATCGGAACGCAAGGAGGCGATGATGGCGGGGAAGGGATTCCACGATCTGTTCGGCCACGCAGTCTCATCGGAGGAGTATCTTGAGCAGTTCGTCGAGTGGGGCGGAGTCGTCGGCGTGATCGACGTCTACAAGGACATACCGACCGAGCTGAAGACGACCGGCGAGATCGATGATGGCGGGGACCTGCGCGAGTCGCGGTCCTCCTATATTGAACAGCTCGCGATGTACTGCGCCATGGTCGACATGCGGAGGGGCCGCCTCATTCTCTATGGCCGGGGTTCAGCCGAGAAGGACGCCAGGCTTTCCGTCTACGACGCTGTCTTCGATGACCTCGACTCGGTCAGGGAGGAGATGGGGAAGCGCAGGGACGCGCTGGTCTCGGCGCTTGCCAAGAGTTCTCCCGACAACCTGCCCAGTTGTCCATGGCTCGGGAGAGGATGCGAGTTCGAGTCGATCTGCGGGTGCGCCGATGCCGAGGAGTTCGTCCCCTCGATCGCGATGAAGGCCCGGCCGCTCGAGCCCAATCCGGAGGAGGCGAAGAGGCTCCTGTCCATGTTCGAATCGTCCAAGCCCGCCAGGCGGACAGGCCTGAACAGCCTCGTCTTCCCCCGGAGGGCCTACTACGACGGCCAGAGAGGAGACGAAGAGACGGACGCCGACCGCCTCGGATCTATGGACCGCATCGGGCACGCGAGGGCTCTCGCCGACGCCATCGAGTTCGGGCGGGGCGCCGACAGCACGAGGAAGCTGTTGAGCCTCGGCGAGATGCAGGACCGCGTGACATATTTCAAAGGGGTGCCGACTATCCTGCGCACCACGAAATTCAATGACGTCGTGAGCCGGGACAACCTGACGCGCATGTTCCCGCACTATTTCATGAGACTGGCATTCGAGTGCGCGCTTGTCGGGTCCGCCAATGGCAGGCTTATACTCCACTATGAGAAGCTCAGGGAGGAGTCGAAGCTGATGGTTTACGATGTCACATTCAGCGACCTGGACGACCTGCAGAAGGAAGCGGAGAACCGCCTCCTCGTGATCAGAGAGGTCAGCGAGGGCAGACGGAGCCCCAACGAACTGCCCCCATGTCCCGCCTGGTTCAAGAAGTACTGCAAGTATCAGCCCTCCTGCGGATGCTAATGGAGGGCGGATGCCCGGACCTTTTATATTCAAACATGGATTTAATGAGAGTCTTTATATAGTAGCCCTTACTTACGAAGAACAGTAGGTTTTGACACTTTTCGAGGGTGTGCAAAGCATGTCTCAATTGCCAAAAGAAGTTGAAACTGGAACAACGACCGTCGCGCTGATCTGCAAGGACGCCGTAGTGCTGGCAGCCGACAGGCGGGCGACGGCGGGCACGATGATCGCACACAAGAAGACCAAGAAGATCTACAAGCTTGATGACAACCTCGGCCTGACGACGGCGGGCTTGGTGGGCGATCTGCAAGTACTGGCCAGGTACGTCACCGCGGAGGTCGAGCTCTACAAGCTGAAGCGCGGCGCGCCGATGTCGGTCGAGGCCTGCGCCACTCTCACCGCCAACATCCTCTCCGGACGGAGATATTACCCCTACTGGGTCCAGCTGATAATCGGCGGTTTCGACATTAGGGGGCCGCACGTCTTCTCTCTGGACATGGCCGGAGGTTCCCTGCCTGACAGGTACGTCAGCACCGGTTCCGGCAGCCCTTACGTTTACGGTGTCCTCGAGGACCACTATAAAGATGACATGGACATCAAGGACGCCATTGACCTCGCCATAAGATCCGTGCACACGGCGATGAAGCGCGACTCGGCAACGGGCGAGGGTATCGATGTAGCCACCATCACGAAAGATGGATTCAAGGAACTGGATGACAAAGAGATTGAGAAGAGAAAGGCTACGATGAAGTTGAGCTGAGCCAGCTTTCAGGCTCACGGCACAGTGAACAAGCGATGAGCGTTGAAGACATTCTAGGTCAGGCCAAAGAGGCCGTTCGGAAGGTCGTACCTGACCAGGTAGAGATAACACATATTGACCTCGAAGGTCCAGTCGTGGTGCTGTACACCAAGAACATGGACATCTTCGCGGACAATAACGACTTGGTCAGGCAGCTAGCACAGAGCATGCGGCGCAGGGTCATGATAAGACCGGACCCTTCGCTGCTCTCGCGCCAGGAGGACGCGGAGAGGATCATCAAGGAACTGATACCGCCCGAGGCGCAGATCACGGACATCAACTTCGAGGTCGAGACGGGGGAGGTCACCATCGAGGCGCTGTCCCCCGGCCTCGTGATAGGCAAGCAGGGCTCGATCCTCAATGATATCAAAAAGAAGATAGGGTGGTCGCCGAAGGTTTCGAGGACGCCTCCGATTCCATCGAAGACTGTAGAGGACGTCAGGCAGTACCTGCGGTCTGTGCAGGAGGAGCGCAACGCGTTCCTCAAGACGCTAGGCAGGAAGCTGGCGAGGGACGTGCCCATCGGGGAGAACTGGGTGCGGCTCACGACGCTCGGAGGCTACAGGCAGGTCGGAAGGTCGGCGACGCTGCTGAGCACCCGCGAGTCAAAGGTCCTCGTCGATTGCGGCGTGCTGATATCCGAAGAGAATGGCAGCCCGTACCTGAGCGCACCCGAGGTGACGCCGCTCGACTCGATCGATGCCGTCGTCGTCACCCACGCGCACCTAGACCATTCGGGGCTCATCCCTGTCCTGTACAAATATGGGTACACCGGCCCCATCTATTGCACCGCGCCCACGAGGGACCTCATGTCGCTGCTTCAGATCGACTACATCAAAGTGGCCTATGGGGAGGCGAGGAAGGCACCGTACGATTCATCCAACATCAGGGAGGCGGTGATGAAATCCATAACTCTCCGTTACGGCGAGACGACGGACATAGCGCCGGACATCCGCCTTACACTCCAGAACGCGGGCCACATCATGGGTAGCAGCGTAACCCACTTCCACATCGGCGATGGGCTATACAACGTGGCAATCACGGGAGACATCAAGTTCGAGAAGACCTGGCTATTCAATCCCGCCAATAACAAATTCCCCAGGCTGGAGACGCTCGTCATGGAGGCCACCTATGGCGGGTACCACGACATTCAACCGGCCCGCCACGAAGCGGGGATCCAGCTCAGGGAAATCGTCGGCAGGGTTATCAGGCGAGGTGGCAAGGTGCTCATCCCGGTCTTCGCGGTCGGCAGGTCGCAGGAGGTCATGCTGGTCCTCGAGGACCTGATGCGCAACCGCCAGATCCCTGAGGTGCCCGTCTACCTCGACGGAATGATCTGGGAGGCGACTGCGATACACACCGCCTACCCGGAGTACCTCAACAGCCAGCTGCGCACGCAGATATTCCAGACTGGCGAGAACCCGTTCCTGTCGCCGATATTCAAGCGGGTGGAGACGGGCGACATGAGGGCGAACATCTGCGACCAGTCGGAACCCTGCATCGTGCTCGCGACGAGCGGCATGATGTCCGGCGGGCCAGTCATGGAGTACTTCAAGTCCTGGGCGGACAATCCGCTGCACGCGCTGATATTCGTGGGGTTCCAGTCCGAGAACAGCTTCGGACGGAAGATACAGAAGGAGACGAGGGAGATCACCCTCAACGACAGGGGCAACCCGCTGACCCTCCAGATCAAGATGGACCTCGAGACGATCGACGGGTTCTCTGGTCACTCGGACAGGCTGCAGCTGCTCAACTACGTCGGCACGATGGAGCCAAGGCCGGAGAGGATCATAGTGGGCCACGGCGAGGAACACAAGTGCACCGACCTCGCGTCGAGCATCTACAAGAAGTTCGGAATCGAGACGCGCGCGCCGATGAACCTCGAGACGATCCGGCTGAAGTAGATGCCCCTGTTTGATTCATGCGACGGCCTTAAGTCCGAAGGGCCGTTCTGGTTTTCTGTTGGCATCCGCGGACTATGCGAAAGTGAAGGACCTGATGACCCAGGACGAGTTCGATTCGAGGGTCAAGTCAAAGGTCTCCGAGTGGGCGGGGCTGCTGGACGGCAGGACGGCGGCCATGACCGTCCTTGACGAGCTTGGCCGCCTGGATGTGCCTTTCAACAAGATAGCGGAGCTCGAAGACGCCGAGGAGGTCAGCGTCAGGGGCGAGGTGACCTCGATTAGCCCGATCCGCAGCTTCACGAGGAAGACCGGTGAATCGGGTCGCGTCGTGAATGTCCAGCTGGATGATGGCTCTGGACGATGCACGCTGGTTCTATGGGACGATGATGTCAGGTTGGTTGAACAGAACTACGTCAGGGTGGGGCGAATGGTACGTGCGCTGGACTGCTACGTGAGGAAGTCGAACTTCGGCCGGGAGATAAGCCGCGGGAAGTTCGGAACGGTGCTCGCTGAGGACTGACTACATCATCCCGGGTGGCATTCCGCCCATGCCGCCCATTCCGGGTCCGTGCCCACCGGCTCCCGCCATCTCTTCCGGCTTGGTCGTCTTCGAGGCTATGACGTCGTCGATGCGGAGGATCATCGCCGCCGCGTCTGTCGCGGACTTGATCGCCTGCGTCTTGACTCTCAGCGGCTCCACGACATTGAGCGTCTTCATGTTGACCGATTTTCCGGAATAGACATCGATGCCTATCATCTTGCCTTTCTCGCCCCCGTGCTTCGACCTGAGATCTATCAGAGTGTCGATCGAATCCAGGCCTGCGTTCTCGGCGAGCGTGCGCGGGATGCATTCCATCGATTTCGCGAATGCCTCTATCGCGAGCTGCTCTCTCCCGCCGATCGTGGACGCGTGGTCCTTGAGCCTGAGCGCGAGCTCGATCTCCGTTGAACCGCCGCCCGCGACTGCTTTGCCGTCCTCGAGGACGCAAGCTACGGACCTCAAGCCGTCGTGAACGGTCCGCTCGAGCTCGTCAACGACGTGCTCCGTGCCGCCGCGGATCAGGATCGAGACCGACTTGGGGTTCGTACAGCCCGTCACGAATGTCATCTGGTCGTCACCGATCTTCCTCTCTTCAACGATGCCGGCGCTGCCCAGTTCTTTCGGAGTCAGGTCGTCCAGGTTGTTGACCATCCTTCCGCCGGTGGCCTTCGCGAGCTTCTTCATGTCGGACTCCTTTGCCCTGCGTACGGCGTAGATGCCCTCCTTGGCGAGGTAGTGCTGCGTCAGGTCGTCTATGCCCTTCTGGCAGATGACGACGTTCGCCCCCGAGGCCTTGATCTTGTCGGCGAAGGCTTTCAGCGTCTTCTCCTCTTCCTTGAGGAAGAGCTGCATCTTCGAGGGGTCGTGCATCTTGATCTCGCTGCTGAACTCCGTCTTCTTGATCTCAAGCGCCCTGGTGATCAGCGCGATCTTCGCGCCCTTGACGGACTTGGGCATCCTCGGGTGGACCCTCTCCTTGTCGAGGACTACGCCCTTGATCAATTCCGTGTCGCTAATCGAGCCGCCCTGCTTCTTCTGCACCAGTATGTTGTCGATGTCGACGGTCAGCTTCCCGTCCCTGTCCTCCGCCACCGCCCTCGCCGCCTTGACTATCATGTCGGCCAGGTGCCCCTTCTCGTGACCGAGGCTCTTGCCGGTCATCGCCGTGACTGCGATGCTCCTCAGTACCTCCTCGTCCTCCGGCTTGACGGTGAAAGCGATCTTGTTGAGCATCTCCAGCGCCTGCTCCGCGGCCATGCGGTACCCGTTGACTATGACGGTTGGGTGGACCTGCTGGTCGATGAGCCCCTCGGCGTTCTTGAGCAGGTCTCCCGCCAGTATGACGGCGGAAGTCGTGCCGTCGCCGACCTCGTCGTCCTGGGTCTTGGCGACCTCGATCATCATCTTCGCGGCGGGATGCTCCACCTCTATCTCTTTGAGAATCGTCACGCCGTCGTTGGTGATTGTCACCTCGCCCATGCTGTCGACGAGCATCTTGTCCATGCCCTTCGGGCCGAGCGCCGACCTGACCGCGTCAGCAATCGCCTTCGCGGCCTGGATGTTGTTGGACTGGGCGCCCTTGCCCTTGCTCCTCTCGGTGCCTTCTCTCAATATTATTACAGGCTGTCCTTGCATCATGAGAATGCCTCCTTAGTACCTCTAGCTATAATTGGACTTCTATATAAGCCTTCGTATGCAGGCTCTGATTACAGTCCCGCTACAACCTTTTCTGTCACGGTGGCTTTCGACCTATGGTGACGAAGACGGCCCTCGAACTCGCATTGAAACTCCGGGTAGGATGCAGCGGTTGGGGCTACGATGACTGGGTCGGCCCATTCTACCCGCCGGGGACACAGAAGTCCGAGTACCTCAGGCAGTACGCCACCGCATTCGACCTCGTCGAGATAGACTCTTCGTTCTACAACCTGCCGTCGCCGGCCACGGTTGCCGCTTGGCGGCGAGCCGTGCCCGATGGCTTCCTTTTCACCGCCAAGTTCCCCAAGCGGATCACCCATGATCTAAAGCTCGTCAAGGTGGAGGAGCCCCTCGCTAGAGTGTACAGGTCGATGGGCGAACTTGGAGAAAAGCTCGGGATGCTGGTTGTCCAGCTCCCGCCGTCGACTAGATACGACAAGCATTGGGACACTGTCAAGGCATTTATTGGACTCCTCGATCCGAAGATCCGTCACGCAATCGAGTTTCGCGATCAATCATGGTTCAGAGAGGATGTGTCCGACCTGCTCCGTGAACACGGTGTCGCCATCGTCTGGTCCCATAATCAATACATGACGACCCCCGCAGTCGTGACAACGGATTTCGCCTATGTCCGCCTCGTGGGGGAGAGGGACATCGACAAGTTCGATCGAATAGTGAAGGACAGGTCTACAGAGATGAAGGAATGGCATAGCCGCCTGGAGTCCGTCACAAGCGAGCTCGCGCAGGCATTCGTGATCCTCAACAACCATTACGCCGGATTCAGTCCCGCAAGCGTCAATCAGTTCAGGGGTATGGCTGGATTGGGCGAGGTCGCGTTCCCGGTCTCCCGCTCGATGCAGAAGAGCTTGAGCGAGTTCTAATAGAATCAGCAAGCCGCGTTGAGCCTAGACACACACTGAGAAGTTTATGAGTCGAAGCCGCCAACTTGCATCAGATACGTGGGGCTACCCAGAATCAAGATATCGTATTAAGCGAAATAGAAAAGATGACGATTGTCGGAATAGGTGTGCATTTCCTCTCCGGCAGATTCCGTTGCCGCAAAACCATAGATACATGCCGGCAATCTCGGCAATGACCGATGCAATCCAAGTGCATGATCCCCAAGAACATCCTGAGGTTCGATGTCGTCGACTCAACGAACGACAAAGCAAAGGAGCTGCTGGACCGGGACATCCAGGAGGGGACCGTCGTGCTCGCCGACAGACAAGCAGCTGGCAGGGGGCGCTACGGCAGAGCGTGGGCGTCGCCGCCCGGAGGCCTCTACTTCTCCATACTCTTGACCCCGAAGGAAAGGAACGCTCAGTTGCTCTCGCTATTGAGCGGACTGCCTGTCGTGCGGACGTTGCGGGGTTTCGGGATCGAGGCTTCGCTCAAATGGCCCAACGATGTGCTCGTTCATGGTCGGAAGATATGCGGAATCCTCTGCGAGGGCGTCTACCGCCATGACGTGTATTGGGCGATTGTCGGCATTGGAGTCAATGTTGCGGTGGACCTACGGCGGTTGCCGCAGAACGTTCAATCGACCGCAACGTCTCTCAGGCGGGAAATGGGAAGGAATGTCGAGCCCGAGTCGGTTCTGGCAGACCTGCTCAAGGAATACGACGACTTCTATGCAACCTACGTTGGACAGGGGGCGGAGCGATTGCTGATGGAGTATCGCGGACTGTGCACGACGCTTGGAAAAGATGTCGTCATCGAGACGGCGAAAGGCAGAATCAGCGGTAACGCGATCGACGTCTCGCCGGTTGGCGCGCTTGTGCTCGATACTGGCGGAAAGAGAATGGAGATCTTCGAGGGGACTCTGGTCAGAACGGTTTGAGCAGAGTGTCGCACCATCAGGGCGTCGGGCTGCCTGAAAAGTACCACGGAAACGGAGATATACGCGAGGGACACTATTGTCTGGAGAACACGGGGGGTCTTGCGCGCCAAGGTTCCATTCGTCATTGGCGGGAGAGTTCGCAGCCAAAGGCATCGTCGTTCAATTGTGCGCTGTCTTGCTTCTTTCGGCCTGGCCTCTGGCACTCCAGTCCCGACAAGCAATGGACCCGATTCCGGACTCCGCATCGACCACGGGAGGCGACAACGCAAGATTCGCGCAGTCCCTGAACTCATATTTCATCGAGAACAGGGGCCAAGTGTCGCAGAATGTCCGCTACTATTCGCGAGGGAATCCCGCTGTCGCGTTCAGGGATGACGGGGTCATGTTTGTGCTAACCGAAAGTCCAGGCGGCACGGCGAATCTGCGCGAGGCTGTAGAGAGTCATCCAGAACGAGCGATGGTTTTCCGATCCATCGCGTACATGGTGCGCTTCGAAGGTGCCAATGAGATCGCGCCAGTTGGGAAGGGACAGGTCCAGTTCGACATCAACTTCTTCATCGGGAATAATCCGAGCGACTGGAGGGTGAAAGTCCCGGGGTTCAGGCAGGTCATTTACGAGGACCTCTATGACGGCATCGACCTCATCTACCGCCAAGGCGAGGGCGGGATCAAGTACGAGTTCAGAATCGGTCCCGGGGCAAATCCCGGAATCATCAAGATGAAATTCGAGGGGGTAGATTCCGCCAATTCGGACTCTGCGGGGCTGACCCTGACCACCGCCCATGGGGAAGTGCGGGATTCAATCCCGTATTCTTATGAGGAATCGGGGAAGGCCGCCGATTGCAGGTTCGCGGCACAAAGCTTGCTATCCTTTGGGTTCGAGTGCGGCGACTACGATAAATCGAAGACGCTCGTCATCGATCCATTGGTCTACTCGACATACCTCGGTGGAGGTTATGCTGATGCGGCATATGGAGTCACTGTCTCTGCCCGAACCAGGGCTTACGCGACTGGGATGACATCCTCCGTGGATTTTCCCGCCACTACCGGTGCTTACGACACTGAACTTGACCCGATCATGATGGTCGATGCATTCGTTGCGGAGATGAACGAGCTGGGCACACTCCCCTTCTTCGTGACCTTCCTTGGTGGGTCCGACTTCGACTACGGCTACGGGATTGCGCTGGATCCAGCGGAAGACATTTATGTGACCGGCGCAACGAGTTCGGCGGACTTTCCGACAACGTCGAAGGCGTTCCAGAAGACCTATTCCGGCAGCGCCGATGCGTTCGTTACGAAGCTCGACGCCTCCGGGACATTCCTGAACTACTCCTCGTTCCTTGGCGGGAACAACGTGGAGTCTGGTTACTCAATTGCCGTTGATGCCTTCGGCAACGCCACGGTTACCGGATACACCTATTCAACGGATTTCCCTGTCACTGCATCCGCATGGGACAAGATCCTCGACAGGAAAGACGCCTTCGTGACGAGGTTATTCTGGACGGGGGAGTGGCTCGTCTATTCCACACTCCTTGGTGGCACGAGTCTGGACACGGGATATGCGGTGACGATTGGCTCAGACGGAAATGCGTATGTCACAGGGGAGACCTGGTCAGCTGACTTCCCGACCACCACGGACGGCACCGATTTAGTCTTCAACGGCACGACCGATGCTTTCGTGACGAAGCTCAATCGGGCCGGTTCAACCTTGCTTTTCTCGACGTACCTTGGCGGCAGCAGCACCGACGCAGGATACTCGATCGCCGTTGGTCGGTTCGGAGACGCCTACGTGGTCGGCGACACCGCCTCGGTCGACTTCAACGTCACCGATGGCGCCTACGACACGACATTCAATGGAGGAACGACAGATGCCTTCGTAGCCAAGCTGAACACAACGAATGGCACCATCGATTTCTCCACATACCTGGGAGGCTCCGACGACGATGAGGGGCGCGGGATCGCCGTGGATGGCTTTGGCGTGGCCTATGTGACGGGCGAGACTCGCTCGACGAATTTCCCCACGACCAGATGGGCCTACGATTCGACGTCGTGCAGCGGCACGTGGGACGTGTTCGTCGCCAAACTGAAATCGACCGGTGACAAGCTGATCTACTCGACATACATCGCTTCCGCTGACACCGAGTACGCGCATTCCATCGCCGTCGATCCTCAGAACGGCTTCTATGTTGTTGGTGAGACGAACTCACTAGCCTTCCCCGTCACGCCCGGTGCCTTCAGCACAATCGCTCCCGGATTCTGGGACGGCTTCCTGTTGAAACTGCCCTCGCTGTCTGTTGGCGACCCGCCCGATCTGATGATTACGTCAGGCTACATCGGTTTCAGTCCGGCCGCGTCTGTCCCGATAGGCACGCAGGTCGAGATATTTGCGTACGTGCATAACATCGGCGGAACGAATGCTTCGCTCATCAGGGTCAGATTCCACGACGGTGCGCCATCGCCGGCGAATCAAATCGGAGCAGATTACATCATACCTACCATCGAATACTTCAACGGAGTCGGCACCGCGCACGCATCATGGGACGCGCTCGTGCTGGGGCTGCACAGTATCTGTGTCGTCGTTGACCCCGAAAAAGAGATCGATGAAATCAACGAGAACAATAACCAGGCTTGCGCACTTATTCGTGTCTTCCTGCCCCCGACGCCAGACCTCGTCCTCACAGTCTCCAACATCAGCTTCCTTCCGCCGGCGCCGGTCATCGAAGGAACAAACGTCACAATCAATGCGACGATTTGGAATGCCGGAGGCGCCCAGTCAGGACAGACGTTCGCGCGATTCCTCGACGGGGGTCCGACATCCCGACGCATAGGGCCAGACCAGTTCGTGGACTTCATCGCTTCGGGCGGCACGGCCATCGTCTCGATGCTGTGGAACACCTCCCGCGTCGGAAATCACATAATATGCGTCGCCGCAGACCCTGACAATGCAATCATCGAGGCCAACGAGAACAATAATGTGGCTTGCGTCGACTATGAAGTGCTGGCGCCCGGTGTATTCAGGGCGGACTATGTCCCGACCCAGCCGAACCCACCGTCCCCCGTGAGAGTCGCTCTCTCCTCTCCTCTGACGCTCTCTGTCAGGGTCCTCAATGCGGGAAACGCCACTCCCTCATCAAACGCGACCGTCGCATTCTACAACGAACTGCTTCCGAACTTCCCCTTCGCGGAGTTCAAGCTGCCCCCATTAGATCCATCAAACACATCTTCGCGGTTCACCGCCACGTGGACCTCTCCCGCCACTCCCGGCACCCATCACCTCGTCGCCAATGTGGACTATGAGAACAACGTGACCGAGTGGAATGAGAACAACAACATCTTCGTCTGGACGGTGAACGTCGTCACAGGACCGGTCACTTCGCTGGTTATCGGCTCTCCGAACTACTCCAATCCGTTGACCTACGTCAAGTCGTCGACTCCTCTCGACTTCTCTGTCGTCGACCAAAGCGGCTCTGGGATCAACTACACGAGGTACAGGGTCGACGGCGGCATATGGACGAACTACACGTCGTCGTTCTTCCTCCAAAGCGAGGGAATGCACCTGCTAGAGTGGCGTTCCATGGACAATGCGAGCAACGTGGAGGAGATCAATGACCGGGAGATATGGGTGGACGACACTCCGCCTGTCTCTGTACTTTCAATCGGTGAGCCCAAATACCTGGTTGGAGGGAGCTTTGTCAGATCCGCGACTCCGCTCGCACTATCCGCGGCCGATGGCGGGGTTGGATCCAACTCGACGTTCTACCGCCTCTGGGGCGGTTCTTGGTCCTCCTGGGAAGAGTACTCCTCGCCGTTCAGCCTATCGGGGAGAGACGGGACGTGGTTCGCCGAATACCTCTCGTTCGACTACCTCGGGAACAGAGAGACGACACAGAACCTTGCACTCTTCCTTGACGACACGCCGCCCGTCACCACGATCTCCCACGCAGCAGTAATCACCCTCGCCGCCATCGACTCAGGCTGCGGGATCAGTATTACGACGTACAGGATAGACGGCGGAGCATGGACTGTCTATGTGGGCGGGTTCACCACCCCAGAGGGAGAGCACAACATCTCATACTACTCGGTCGACAACCTGAACAACACCGAGCAAGTGAGATGGCTGGTGGTCGGGCAGCCGCCCGATGTGGCGGTGAACTACAAGCCGATCGTGGCACTCATCTTCGCGGTCATCCTGCTCGTGGCGGGAGTCTGGTCCTCGAAGAGGAGACCGTGGAAGGGCGGAAAGGACAGGATGGCGGTGGTGAAGGCGTTCGCGATCGTCTCATTGCCATTCATCCTCGCAGAGGCCATGACGGGCATCATCTCGTTCATCAGCGGTGAACTGAGGATACCGCCCTCCTTCGGTGTCGGCATGGCGGTTGACCTGACCATCCTCTTGGCAGGATTGGCGGTTGTGGCCCTAACCACGCTGAAGGCGAAGTAAACGAAGGTCGAAATTTCGGGCGAGCCCACGAACCGGTGACGGTCGAACACCCCTTTGTCCCATAGTCCTATGAACTCGAGAGACCTATCATCAGGCCCCTTTATATCGCACGACTATGGGCAGAATGGAAACATACCTGCAGGAGTCCTTCAAGTGCGAGCTGAAGGCATCCACGCAGCTCCCGGACGCGAAGAAAAGGAATGCGTACATCACCGCCTCGGGGATGCTCGATTTGGCGATGGCGGCGGTGGACAAGACGAGCGACGCGGCGAAGAACTTCAGGCGGATCCGCTGCCCAAGCCGACGCCGAATCCGAAGTGAGGATTACAGGGGGGTTCTGACAGGTCCTCGGATGCCCCCGGCCAGGCTTCACTCACCTCCTGCCTGTCCGCGGGCATTCTATTTTTTCCATTCTGTTTTCTCGACATGCCCTCGACATTCGTCTCGGGCCTGTTGTCTGGTCCAGACCCGTCAGCAGCCTCCTGCGAGAGGTCTTCACTGAACGCGTGACGCCCGTTGGCGGTTCGAAATCAAGATTCATCGAGGCGCTTCTCCCTTAAGCTGAGTTCCGTGCCTTGCGTAGCGGCATCGATTGTCCTCGCGGCAACCTGCTGCCGACCCGCAGGCACGTCCTGCCGATCGGCAGATGTTCCGTGGCGACCGTCATGAAACATCTGCGGCCGATTGAGGTCGATGACGACCGTCAGAAGGTCGCTGACGATCGGCATGCGGACACCGCCATTGCGCAGCTGATTGCCGCCATCGCGCAGGGACTCCCCGCCGACCGCTACGAGCCGCTGACGACCCGGCAGGAGTCCCCGTCCGTGTCAGGAGGCGCCTGCCGGTCGGCAGATGCCTGCTGCCGATTGGCGGGAGGTTGATGCGATATGGCGGGAGATTGCCGAGGATTGGCAGAATCGGCGTGTTGATGCCGACCAAGCTGGCAGCGGAGCCGATGAAGTGAGCGCGGGCGAGGCGGCCTGACCCCATCGACGGTCCCGGAAGGGGTCGCTTATTCTCTTCATTGGCCATTATGGCGGTGGAATTTGGTCATCGAGGAGGAGACCGTGGAAGGGCGGGAAGAACGGGATGGCGGTGGTGAAGACGTTCGCGATCACTTCGCTGCCCTTCGTCCTCGCAGAGGCGGCAACCTGAATCGCGTCGCTCGCGACCGGACTGCTGTGGATACCGCCATTGATCGAGTTGGGCTTGCCGGTTGATGCGGCAATCCTCGTGACGGGTGTCGTGGTTGCGGTCATGCGACCCCTCGCGGCGAAACATGGATCTTCTCGATGAGGATGAAGCAAGACTTCTCGCGAATCCCAAACGAAGACGGCACCGATTCCGCTTTGATTCCGCTTCAATTCCAATATGGACAGTCGCGCAAACGCGAGCAGCAAGGCATCATTCCCCGCGAAGCCGCTCGTCGAACTGCTCGCCACAGAAACGTTATTAGCGGTTCAGGCGTTCGGCCGCTGGAAAGTGGTGTCTTCATGTCCTCGGACAAGCGAGTCTCCGAACTGAGGAGGAAGAAGGAAGAGGCAAAGCTCGGCGGCGGTGCGGACAGGATCGTGGCGCAGCACCAGAAGGGCAAGCTCACCGCAAGGGAGCGAATCGACCTGCTGCTCGACCAGGGGAGCTTCGTCGAGACCGACATGTTCGTCGAGCACCGGACAACTGACTTTGGGATGGAAAGGAAGAAGTTCCCTGGCGACGGGGTGGTGACAGGCTATGGTCGCGTCAACGGCCGCCTGGTCTACGTCTTCTCGCAGGATTTCACGGTCTTTGGCGGGAGCCTGGGGGAGATGTTCGCCTCGAAGATCGTCAAGATTATGGACATGGCGATGAAGACTGGAGCTCCGTTCATAGGGCTGAACGACTCCGGAGGGGCGAGGATACAGGAGGGCGTCGCGAGCCTTGGCGGGTACGCCGAGATATTCTACAGGAACGTCACGTCGTCTGGCGTAATACCGCAGATAAGCGCGATACTCGGGCCGTGCGCCGGGGGAGCGGTCTACTCTCCCGCCATGACCGACTTCATCATCATGACGAAGAAAACCAGTCACATGTTCATTACGGGCCCTGAGGTCATCAAGACCGTCACGGGGGAGGAGGTCACCTTCGAGGAGCTCGGCGGTGCGATGACGCACAATGCAAAGAGCGGGGTCGCGCACTTCGCAGCCGAGGACGAGAGGGACTGCATCGCGACCATCAAGAGGTTGCTCTCCTTCATGCCGCAGAACAACCTTGAGGAACCACCAAGGTCTCAACCGAGTGACATGCCGAACCGCATGGATCACGAACTCGGCAGCATCGTCCCCGAGGACCCACAGAAACCGTACGACATGAGGGACATCATCCGCCATGTCGTCGATCATGAGGACTACTTCGAGGTTCACCAGCACTGGGCCAGGAACATCGTCGTCGGTTTCGCGCGCCTGGACGGGTACCCCATCGGCGTGGTCGGAAACCAGCCGGCAGTGTTGGCGGGATGCCTCGATATCAACGCGTCGACCAAGGGCGGGAGGTTCGTGCGGTTCTGCGACGCGTTCAACATCCCACTGCTGACATTCGTCGACGTACCCGGCTTCTTGCCTGGGACAGATCAAGAATTCGGCGGCATCATTCGCAACGGGGCGAAGCTGCTCTACGCGTTCTGCGAAGCGACGGTACCCAAGATTACGGTCATCACCCGCAAGGCGTATGGCGGCGCCTACGACGTCATGTGCTCCAAGCACATCCGCGGCGACTTCAACTTCGCGTGGCCTTCCTCGGAATTGGCGGTGATGGGGCCTGACGGTGCGGTCAACATCATCTTCAGGAAGGAGATCGAAGAGGCGGCGGACGCCAAGGCGAAGAGGGACGAACTCGTCGCGGATTACCGCGCAAAGTTCGCCAACCCGTACATCGCCGCCCAGCGCGGTTACATAGATGACGTGATCGAACCTCAGGAGACAAGGCCGCGGGTCATAAGCGCCCTCGAGGTGCTGCAGACGAAGCGCGAGTCGATGCCGCCGAAGAAGCATGGGAATATTCCACTCTGAACGATGGTTCAACTATGGCAAAGAAGATAGGAATCACGGACACGGTCCTTCGAGACGCGCACCAGTCGCTGCTCGCGACGCGGATGAAGACGGAGGACATGCTGCCCATCGCGGAGAAGCTCGATAAGGTCGGATACTGGTCGGTCGAGATGTGGGGCGGGGCCACGTTCGACTCGTGCTTGAGATTTCTGAAAGAGGACCCTTGGGAGCGCCTCAAGAAGCTGAAGCAGTCGATGCCGCACACCAAGATGCAGATGCTCCTGAGAGGGCAGAACGTCGTCGGCTACCGCCATTACCCGGACGATGTGGTCGAGGCGTTCGTCGACCATGCGCACAGCAACGGCATCGATGTGTTCCGTATCTTCGACGCCCTCAACGACGTCAGGAACATGGAGACCGCGATCAAGGCGGCGAAGACGACGGGAGCGCATGTCGAGGGCTCATTCTGCTTCACCACGAGCCCAGTCCATACGATCCAGATGTTCGTGAAGCTCGCGAAGGACCTTGAGGCTCTCGACTGCGACTCAATCTGCATCAAGGACATGGCGGGAATCCTCCCGCCAGATGTCGCGTACCACATGGTAAGGGAGCTGAAGGAGAACATTTCGATCCCGATCCATCTTCACACGCACTGCACGAGCGGCATGGCGGTGGCGACCACCCTGAAGGCTGTCGAGGCGGGGGTCGATCTCGTCGACACCGCCATCTCCTCGCTCTCCATGGGGACCTCCCACCCGCCAACGGAGACGATCGTCGCGATGCTCAAGCAGCCCGGCGAGTCCGCCATGCTCGACCTCGCCCTCCTCACCCAGATCGCCGACTACTTCCGCGATGTCAGGCGCAAGTACAGGGAGTTCGAGATGGACTACTTCGTCGTCGACACGAACTCGCTCGCGTTCCAAATTCCCGGCGGCATGCTGTCGAACCTCTCGAAGCAGCTGAAGGACCAGAACGCCCTGAACAGGATGCCGGAGGTGCTGGAGGAGGTCCCGAAGGTAAGGGCGGAGCTCGGTTACCCGCCGCTGGTCACCCCGACCAGCCAGATAGTCGGGACGCAGGCGGCGCTGAACGTCCTCCTGGGCGAGAGGTACAAGATGATCCCTATGGAGACGAAGAACCTCGTCAGAGGCCTCTACGGCAAATCCGCCGCACCCATCGACCCAGAGGTGAAGAAGAAGGCGATCGGGGACGAGGAACCGATTGAATCCCGCCCGGCCGACCTGCTCCAGCCCGAGCTCGAGAAGGCGAAGGTTGACTCGGCCCTGATGGCGAGGGGCATGGAGGACGTAATCAGCTGGGCGCTGTTCCCGCAGGTGGCGAAGGAGTACTTCGAGGAGAGAGACGGCCTCAGGGCAATCCCCGAAGAGAGCATTGCGGCACTCGTAGTCGCGCTCTTCCACACTCCAGCCCCACAGAACCCAATTCAGTCCGCAATGCCGCAGACGGCGGGAAGAGCGAGCCCGTGGAAGCTCGTGGCCCGCCAAGAAGGAATACGCCACGGCCGCACAGGAGGGAGGCTCTAGTGAGGCTGCAGATCACCGTCGGCAAGAACCTCTACCAGGTGCAGATGGAGCGGGCTGGCGAGGGATACCATGTGACGGTCAACGGGAAGCCGTTCGACGTGAAGATAGTGCCAGAGGGCTTCTCTGTTGGCGGGAAAATCCACAATGTCAAAATCAATACCAACCAAGGAGACGCTGTCAGAGCAGACGTTGACGGGAAAATCATCGAAGCATTGATTCTTGATATAGCAAAGGCGCCGGCAAAGAAAGCAGAGGATGTGGCGGTGAAGAAGGCCTCCGAGCCGATCGCGAGGACAGGTCACGGGAAGACGTTGATGGCGCCGATGCCGGGGAAGATAGTCAAGGTACTGGTCTCTGTCGGTCAGAAAGTGAAAGTCGGAGATGTAGTGCTCATCCTCGAGGCGATGAAGATGGAAAACGAGATCAGATCGCCGTACGAGGGGAAGGTGAAGGAGGTCAGGGTGAGCGCGGGGGCAGGGGTGGCGGCGGAAGAGCCTCTCGTGACGATGGAATGAGGATAGTCTCTGGTCCGAATCCCGCTTCGAAACTATATATGGCTTATGGTCTATTTCAGCATCAAGCCATATATGCTTAAATACTATGTATGTCCTTATACATCCATATGTCGTATCCCATACTGGAAAACCTGCGGCAAGCACTCCTCACGCGCTGCCCACTCGATGCTCTGCCGGAATCGACGTGGAAACGAACCAGCGCGCTGGATACCTGGGGTACGAACGCAATCGAGGGTAACACCCTGACTTGGTCCGATGTCGAGAAGCTCCTCCTTGAACACCGAAGCATTCCGAACCGTCCAATCCATGACGTCCTCGAGACGATCCAGCATGAGGCGGCATTTCGTGGCTTGCTCGGCAGGCGTTCACCCCCCGCGACAATGCTGACAGCCCTCGAGCTGCATGAGGCGGTCTTCAGAGGGATCAAGGCCGATGCGGGTCAATGGCGGCGGATGAATGTCAGGATAGTAGGGNNCGAAGTACACACCACCGCGCATGGAGAGGGTCATCCCGCTCATGGACCAATGGGAGAAGGATTATGGGAAGAAGGACATGCTCGGCGAACCAGTCTTTCCCCTTGCGGTCTGGATGCACGAGGCGTTCGAATCGATCCATCCGTTCGCAGACGGGAATGGGCGGGTGG
>JAFNFQ010000007.1 GCA_017885655.1 Methanobacteriota archaeon
GCGTCACTCTATCCTTTGTAGGTCGTGTCGAAGGCGCCCGCGGTGAGGGGGAAATCCGTTGACCCTGTGTTTCCGGTCACGTAGGCGTCGCCGACGGAGTCTACTGCAATCGAGTATCCCATTTCCCCACCGCTGCCGCCAAGGTAGGTCGAATAGAGGAGCGGGTCGATCACAATCTCGCGGGATTTATCCACGCCATTACACGCGAATCCATACGAAGAAGGTGCGAGCAAGAGGATCGAGCATCGCACATCGTCCATGCCTTGATATGCGATCGGGGAGGAATCCCCAATGTCTCCAATGGTGGTATGCACCAGAAGGTTGCCGGCCGCGCCCAGCTCAATACTCCTCGCTCCTTCGTAGGTAATCTTGATGACGTTGGTGTCCGTGCCGGGCGCGAGGACGAATTCGTACTTCACGCCCTTGTCAGTCGTTCGGTAGATCAGGTCGACCCCGTCATACAGCCCCTCGTACACGACCTCGCGGTAGCTCCTCACGTTCGTCCTCCAGTGGGCAGGGTCATTGCCGATGAAGAAGTTGATGGGATGGGGCAATGGGTTCCTGCCTTGTGGCGTCACCTTGTTCGCGCCTTCGAAGTCGAGGCGAAGGAGCACTCCTCGCGATGATACCGGCTCTAGCGGGGGTGAGCGCAACGGTTCCTGATTTATCCGCAAATTGGCCACCGGTGTGGGCGGGCGCTCCATCATCTTGATGAGCACGGCACTCTCAGCAAATCCGATCTGCATATCTCCAGATGTCGTGTACAGGCGGACATCTTGGTTGCCCAGCTGCCCTGCGTTCTCGATGAAGTAATCAGCGGGTATCGACTTGAACATATCCTTCGAAAGGAGATTGGCGGGAGAAATCAGTTCATCTGCCCCTTCCGAGTCGCCCCTCGCCTCATGCGGGAGAGTGACCAGCAACATCGCGCAGCAGGCCACCGCAAACATGCGCACCGAGAACCCTCGCTCTATCCCTCTCATATGACCGCCTAAGAAGGCCATTATGCTTGAAGTTGATAAAACCTGCGCGCGGGGAGATGCGAGACCTTCCTGCCTTTCCGATTCCAGCCGCTTACGTCTCCAACAATCAGGCGCGAGGTCATCGCCGTCGCATGATCTCACGTGCGCGAGCCAAGCTGTCTGGCTTTTGTCAACCCTCTCCGACAACTTATATATAGGGTCAAGATATACATGCCCTTTGTCTGACATCGGTCAGACAAGTCAGAAGGGAATCGATGGGACGACAGCATCAAGGCTCTCTTTCCAGATTTTCCGGCGGTGATTTCCAGTGTATCTGAAAGAAGTCCACATGGAGAACTTCAAGTCTTTCGGTCATAAAATCACGGTCCCGCTGCTGCAGGGCTACACCACCATCACGGGGCCGAACGGATCGGGCAAGAGCAACATCGCCGACGCGATCCTCTTTGTCTTGGGCCCGAAGAGCTCAAGGGCCATCAGGGCGGGCAAGCTCACCGACCTGATCTGGAATGGCGGGAAGGACCGCAAGGGAGCTGACTACACAGAGGTCTCCCTGGTCTTTGACAATTCAGATCGCGTCATACCGATGGAGTCCGACGAGGTCCTCCTCACGAGGCGCGTCAGCCTGTCCACAGGGGTCGAGGGCGGCTACAACTCATACTTCTACGTGAACGGCAGGAAGTCGCAGCTCCAGGAGTTCGACTCCCTCCTCGCGCACGCAAGGATATCCGCCGAGGGGTACAACATCGTGCAGCAGGGCGACGTGCAGAAGATCATCTCGATGGGCAGCGTCGACAGGCGGCGGCTGCTCGACAACGTGGCGGGGTTGACGAAGTTCGACGAGGACATCGCTCAAGCGGAAACGAAGAGGACGGCGACTGAGGAGAACCTCGGGCGGATTCAGATCATACTTGACGAGATCAAGGGCCAGCTCGGCCAGCTGGAGAAGGACAGGACGGGGGCGCTGAAGTACAAGGAGCTGAAGGAACGCCTCGACCTCGCGAAGGCGCAGATGGCCTTCAAGAACAAGGAGCTGGTCGAGGAAGAGATCAACGGGACGAAGAAGCAGCTCGCGAAGTACGAGGCGGAGAGGACGAAGCTCCAGGAACAGATCACTTCACTGGAGGCGGAGCTGCAGAAGGCCGCGGAGGGACTGGCGGGAGCGGAGGCGAAGATCGCGGAACGCGGCGGGGACGAGGCGAGGCAGCTCAAGGAGAAGCTGGACAACCTCCGGGTCGAGAGGGCAAGGGCCGCTGACGGGATCGAGACCAGCAAGGAAGAGATTCTCCGGTTGAAGAAGGAAGCGATCGACGTCGGGCGAGACCGGGGCAGAGTCCAGAAGGAGATGGACGCGCTCACGAAGGAGAGGAAGACTGTCGCGACGCAGTTCTCCGAGGCGGAGGAGAAGCTCAGGGATGCAGAGTCAGAGCTGAAGAAGCTGGAAGGCGTCGCGTCGAAATCGGATTCGAAGGTCACCGCGATCCAGAAGGAGATAGTCACACTCACCAAGAAGACAGGCGAGCTCGAGGAGAAGGTGCACGACCTCGTCCTCGAGTCGGATAGGCAGAAGCAAGAGGCGGAGAGGCTCGAGTCGGACATCTCGCAGCTCGAGCAGAGCAGGAAGTCGAGCGAGCTGGAGGTCCAGGACTCCGAGTTCCAGATCAAGGAGATCAAGTCCGGCACGAAGGATGCGACCAAGGGCGTGAGGAAGCTCCAGGAGGAGTTCTACGCCAAGAGGAAGGAGGAGCAGGAGCTCACGAAGCAGGCGGGAGAACTCGAGGCCGCGATCCAGACTCTGACAAGGGAATACACCCGGCTAAAGGCAGAGAAGGACGCGGTCGAATTCGTGCAGAAGGGTTACACGAGGGCGGTCAGCGCGATCCTGGACGTGAGGGACCGCGGCGAGATCAAGGGCATACACGGCACCGTCGCTGAGCTGGCGAAGGTGGACGACAGGTACGACACGGCGATCAGCGTGGCGGCGGGCCAGAGGATGCAGGCGGTCATAGTCGACTCCGATGCGGTGGCGGCGCAGTGCATCCAGCACCTGAGGAAGGAGAAGAGCGGGCGGGCGATCTTCCTGCCCCTCAACAAGATGCTCTCATCGAGACCGAGGGGCAAGGCGCTTTTGGCGGTGAAGGAGTCGGTCGGCTTCGCGATCGACCTAGTCAAGTTCGATGAGAAGTACAGGGACGCTTATTCCTACGTATTTGGAGACACGATTGTCGTCGAGACGCTTGACCAGGCGAGGAAGCTCATGGGCGGGATCAGGCTCGTGACGATAGAGGGCGACTTGGTCGAAGCGAGCGGCGCCATGGTCGGCGGGGAGCTGGAGAAGAGCATCCTACGGTTCGGCGGGCCGGAGAAGGGCCAGGTTGAGAGCGTCTCCTCCAGGTTGAGGCAGGCGACGGAGGAGGCCGACAGGGTCCGGGACAGCCTCCAGGACCTGAGGAGGGAGCTGGTCGAGCTCGAGTCGCAGCTCAAGGAGGTCGGGGCGAAGACCCAGACCACCGACGTGAAGGTCGACGCGCTCGAGGCGAAGAGGAAGGAGTTCGCTGTCAGGCTCAAGACGGTCGATGACGAGCTGAAGTCGAAGAGGGAGCGGCTGGAGGACGTCACCACAACCGGAGAAAGGGTCAAGGCGGACCTGGAGAAGCTCTCGAAGGAACTGAATGTGCTCAAGAAGGAGCTCGAGGAGCAGAAGAGGCTCGCGATGGAGGCGACGCCGCAGCAGGTCTCCTCGAAGATGAAGGAGCTGATGGCGGAGAAGGCGTCCTTCCAGGAGTCTTACACTACCCTGAAGGGCAGGGCGGACACGATCGACGCGCAGCTGAGAGTGCTCACCGACAGGAAGACCGAGCTGGATGGGAGGTTCGGGTCGCTCGAGTCGCAGAGGAAGGAGCACGAGAAGCGCGTCCATGATCTCGGCGTCTCTCTCGAGAAGTTCGCGACGGAGCTGAGGGCTCTGGAGAAGATGGAGGCCTCGATGGGCAAGGAGATGGCAGACCTCCAGGCGAAGAGGGACGAGCTCTACCGCCAGAAGACCGGCTTCGAGGCGGAGATAGACAAGGTGGGGCACAAGATCGAGACCAAGGAGGACTTCCACCTCGGCCTTCAGACCGAGCTCAAGGTCCAGGAGGACAAGCTCGCGGAGGCGGAGAAGGAGCTGCAGGGATTCGAGCTCGAGGTGGAGGGCAAGCTCCCCTCGATGGACGACCTCAGGAAGACTGTCTCGGACACCGATACTCAGATGCTCGCGCTGGGCAACGTGAACATGAAGGCCCTCGAGGACTACGATATCCAGCAGAAGAGGCACGGGGAGCTGAGCGGCGAACTGACGCAGCTCAACGGCCAGAGGGAGGACCTGATCAAGCTAGTGGCGGAACTTACTGAAAAGAAGAAGGACGGCCTCGCAAGGGTCTTCACCGCGATCAATGAGAACTTCAAGAGGGTCTACACCGACCTCTCCGATGGCGGGGAGGCGGAGCTCCTCCTGGAGAACGAGCAGGAGCCCTTCCAGGGCGGGCTGCTGATCAGGGCGAAGCCTCCGGGGAAGAAGGTGCTCAGGATAGAAGCCCTGTCAGGCGGGGAGAAGAGCCTCGTCTCCATGGCCTTCATATTCGCGCTGCAGGAGGACGACCCCTCGCCGTTCTACATCTTCGACGAGATCGACCAGAACCTCGACGCTGTCAACGCGGAGAAGGTCGCGAAGATGCTGCACCGCACGAGCTCCAAGGCGCAGACCATACAGGTGAGCCTGCGCAAGGTCACGCTCAAGGAGGCGGACCACATCGTCGGCGTCACGATACAGAAGTCCGGCGTCAGCGAGGTCGTGATGAAGGTCAACCTCTCGGACATCGAGGAGGAGAAGCCGGCAGAAGCGGAGGTGCCGGCATGAACGAGACATACGACGCGGTTCTCGGCCACCTGCTGTTCCACAAGTCGCTGATCAGCGAGCAGGACGGCGGGGAGCGAATTTCGAAGTACATGGCCATGGTCCAGGAGATAGAGCAGTGCCAGCACCTGGCGGTGAGAGACCCAATGGAGAAGAGCATCGCCGCCGCGTTCGAGCTCGTGCTCGAGAAGCAGATGGACCCCTGGGACATCAACCTCGCAGAGTTCACGAGGATGTACCTGGAGAAGGTCAAGGACGACGGCTTCGTCAACTTCGTGACCGCGGGGAAGCTGGTCTCGATGGCATGGTCCATCCTCAAGATGCAGAGCGACATGGTGCTCACTGCTGCCGAACCGCCGCAACAGGAGTCCCCGTTCGCGGACTGGGACCTCGGCCTAGCGACCCTCGATGATTCAGGCGAGGTCGACTTCACTCAATCAATTATCGGCGGGAGGGTGATGCCCCTCCAGGAGGCGATACGGCGTCAGGGCAAGAGGGCTGTCACGCTGATGGAGCTCATGGACGCCTTCGACGAGGCGAGGCAGGAGGCCGAGAGGCACCTGCAGCTCATGGCCCTGAGGGAGAAGGCGCGCAACGTCAGGATGACGATCCCGAGCGCGAACATACACTGTGAAGACTTGTTTGAAGACCTCGACTCCACATGGTCGCGCATCACCCGATTCAACGGCTCTCCCATACCGATTGCCGACCTGTGGAACGGCGACTCCTTCGACAGGGTGACCGTCTTCACCTCGATCCTCTTCCTCGCGAACCTGCAGAAGGTCAAGATCTGGCAGAAGAAGCTGCCCTATGGCGAGATATTCGTTCAAAGGATAACCGAGCAGACAGAGCTGTCCAGCGAAGAGCTTGCGGGTCTGGCGGGAGCCGCGACGAAGATGGCGGGCAAGACCGAGGCGGTGGCCTAGGGTGTCGGAGGAAAGGGGAATCGTGGAGGCCGCCCTCTTCTCTGCGGGGAAACCCGTGACGCCTGAGGACATCGCGGAGAGCACGAAGCTCCCCGTCGAGCAGGTCATCAGTTCGCTCAAGGGCATCAGGAAGGCCTATGACTCGATGAAGAGCGCGCTGGAGGTCACGCAGATCGGCAAGAAGTGGACCATCCAGATCAGGTCGGAGTATACGGAGAAGGCGAGGTTCTTCGCTCCCCCGGAGCTGCCGGAGGATGTCGTCAAGACCGCCGCACTGATCGCCTATCACCAGCCGATAAGGCAGAGCGACCTGGGGGACATGATCGGGGAGAAGGTCTACGACCACGTGAAGATGCTCAGGGGTCTCAACCTGGTGAGCGCCAGGCCTGAAGGGAGGACGCTGAGCCTGACCACGAGCAGGCAGTTCCCCGACTTCTTCGGGTTGAAGGCTACCGCCAGGAAGGAGATAAAGAAATTCATGGGGGAGAGGGCAGGACTGAAGAAAGAGGAAAAGCCCAGCATAGAAACGGAAACCCATGACTGAGACGAACACTTTATATAAAACCCGGTTCATACTTTACAGTCGGAGCCTGCTGTCTACGGACGCCCCCCGAGTAGACCACGGTAGTCCTTCACTTATGGAGCTGATATTCTGAGTGGCTACCTCAGGGATATACAGCTCCGGAAGCAGCTCGAAGAGAAGGTCAAGGAAGCGACCAAGAACCGCCAGCAGGTCGAGACGGAGATGGCGGCGGCCAACGAGGCCCTGACCGCGTGTCGCGCTATCGACGCCGCGACGACGGAGGCGGAGACGGCACTGGCCGAAGCGATGTCCTCGATTAGCGGCAAGGACTACAAGCTCGCCCTGGAGAAAGCGATAGAGGCCAGGGAGAAGGCAAGGAAGTCCTACGGGGAGCGCGTAGTTGCCATCGTGGATTCCAGTGCGGGCCTGCTCAACATCGCGAAGAACATGGGTGCGAACGTCGTTGACGGCGAGGCGGCGATAGAGAAGTCGAGGGACGCGCTGACCAAGGAGGATCACGCCACAGCGCTCGATCTCGCGAACAGGATATGGAAGAAGTTCGAGAAGATAGTCCATGAGCACCTTTCAAAATCATTCTCCGCCGCCCAGTCGCTCATAATGACCGCCAAGAACCTCGGGAAGGACACGGCGACCGTCGAGGACCTGCTGTCCAGGGCGAGGGGGGCCGTGGAGAGCAACGACTTCGAGCTGGCGCTTAGCTATACGAACGAGTGCCTCGAGGCAATCAGGGGCGAGCTGACCGAGGAGGTTTCGATGGCGGCAGCGGAGGTCGAGGCGCTCCTCAAGATATCGCAGGAGCAGGGCGTGGATGTCAGCAAGATGTCCGCCCTGATCGAGAGGTCCAAGGCCGATGCCGAGAAGTCGGAGTTCCAGAAGGCCATCAACGCGCTGAAGCAGAGCAAGTCAGAGGGAGAGAAGGCTCTGCAGAAGGGTCTCGATGCGAGGCTAGCCGAGGCCGCGAAGCTCTCAGAGGCCGCGATGGAAATGGGGGCCGATGTAGGGAGTACCAAGAACATCCTCGATCAAGCCAACGCCTCGCTCCGCGAGGGCAACTTCCAGCAGACGGCGAACCTGGGCAAGCAAGCGCTCCAGGAGATTCAAGCCGCCCAGTTCCAGAGGGTGCTTTTCACCATCGCGCAGTCGCGAGACAAGTTCGTCGCCGCCAAGAATATAGGCGCGGACATCACGCCCGCCATGGACGTGCTGAACAGGGCGAGGCAGTCCCTGCAGCAGGGGAGATTCAGGGAGGCGCTCGAATTCGCGAAGCACGCCGAGGACGAGGTCGAGAAGTCGCTCGGGCAGTTCCGCCAGGTCGAGACGGCAGTCAGGGACATCGGCAGCGATTTCATCGAGGCGGAGGCGCTCGGCGTGAACGTCGCGAGCGCTCGGAGGCTCCTCGAGAGGGCTAAGAAGGACTTGAACGCGAGGGACTTCGCTTCGGCGCTCGATGAGGTTCGCAAGGCGAAGGAGGAGCTCGCGAGGAGCGAGTACGAGAGGACGATGGAGGTCATGGAGCAGTCCGAGTTCATCATGACGCTCGGGGAGCGCATGGCCGCCGACCTAGAGGATGCGGGCAAGCTGCTGGAGGACTGCATCGTCGCGACGAAGGAGAAGCAGTACAGGAAGGCAATCGAACTGGCGCAGGGCGCGAGTTCGAGCGCCGAGATGTCGATCAAGGGCAAGCTCACGGACGCGCTGGCGAACTTGAGGGGGTCGATGGGCTTCCTCGCCGAGGACGCGGTGAACCTGAGGAGCCTGGTGGACAAGGCCGAGGGGGCGATGGCCGCCAGGGATTACGACGGGGCGTTCACGTTCGTTTCGGAGGGGCAGAAGCTCGTCGAAGGACGGACGAAGGCGAAGGCGGACGAGTTCCACCAGATGCTCAAGTCCGCGGTGGAGCTGGGAGCCGAGCTGGGTGCGCCGGTCGGCGCCTTGGCGGAGCTGTTTAAGGAAGCCGACGCCGCGCTGGAGCGCGGCGACCTGCCCAAGGTCGTGTCGATGCGGGAACATGGCATCGCAGACCTCGGCACGATTGGCGAGACGATCTTCAACATCGTGAAGGAGAGGGTCGTCGAGGCCAGGAATTTCAGGATCAACATAGAGGAATTGCTGCAGTTTCTCAAGAGGGCACGCATGGCGCTGAGCGTCGGGGAGCTGCCTGAGGCCTTCCGGTTGATGAGCGAGTGCAGCCAGAGGACCACCCAGCTTGTCACCTTCCACAAGGAGACATACAACGCCATCTCCTCAGCCGCCGCGCTGCTTGCCGAGGCGAAGAAGAAGGACGTCGACGTCACGACCGTCCTCGAGATGCTCTTGGAGGCGAAGAAAGCCTTCGAGAGGCTGGACTACGAGCGGGCGTTGGAGCTCGCACGCAGGGCGAAGTCCGAGACCGAGAAGCTGATGATACTCTATGCCTCCGCGCAGAATATCATCGCCACCAAGGAGAAACTGGAGGTGGCGGAGATGCTGGCCATCGACACGGCCACTCTCAGGGACAACCTGGAGCGCGCGAAGGAGGCGATGAAGAGCAAGTCCTACGAGGAAGCCCTCAACGTCTCGACGAAGACGCAGCAGGCGATAGACGAGCTTCTGGACAACAAGGTGAGGAGCCTCATCTCGCAGGCGGATTCGATCATGGATGCCCTCAAGGACGCGCAGATGTCCGAGCAGAGAGAGAAGATCGCGAGGGCGAAGGAGCTGCTCGAGAGGCGCGCGTGGGGCGAGGCGGGTGAACTGGCGATTGCCGCCAGGGAGGACCTCGAGAGATCGATCAAGAAGAGGGAGGAGGTCGGCGTCGCGCTCAAGAAGGGCCAGGACGCGCTCTCGGAGATAGAGGCGCTCAACATCGAGACGCCCGACGCGAGGAAGCTCATCGAGAAGGCCGAGAGGGCCGCGAGGACGGGAGACTTCGATACGGCTCTGGAAGCCGCCGTCAGCGCCAATCAGGAGCTCGATAGGGAGAGGGACATCAGCGTCAACAAGACCATAGACAAGTTCCAGGACGCGATCAACAAGGCGAAGCGCGAAGGGATAGACACAAGGTCTGCGGTGAAGCTCCTAGACAAGGCCCGACAGCAGTTCAGGGACGGCAGGTACCGCCAGGCCCTGTCTCTGGCCATGCAGAGCGAGGCGGAGGCGGAGAGGATCGGCCTGCAGCAAGACATGGCCTCCAAGGCGATAATGACCGCCGAGAAGAAGCTCAAGGGATTCGTCAGCCCGACGCCAGAGGTCTCAAACCTGATCACTGGGGCGCAGAGGGCGTTCGAGGACGGTGACTACGTCAAGGCGCTGGACCTCGCCATCAGGGCGGGTGACAGTTTCAACAAGTACCGCGAACTGATCGAAGACACCCAGGACATCAGGGTCAAGGCCGACAAGCTCACCAAGACCGCTTACCAAATCGGCGCTGACGCGGCAAAGCTCGACAAGATACTCAGCGAGGCGAACGCCGCGTTCGACGCGGGCGACCCGAAGTCCGCCAGGGACGCGTACCAGCAGTGCGTGGACTGGGGACTGGGCTTGTGCAGGAGCCACCTCGGGAAACAGCACGCCCAGGTGGTCGAGTTCGCGGAGGGCCTCAAGGCGCTGAACCTCGACCCGCTGCCGGCGGCGAGAAAGCTCTCCGAGGCCAAGGCGCACACAGACTCCGAGAACTTCGAGGCAGCCTTCGCCCTGATACAGGAGGCCAGGAAGGAAGCCCGGGACCAGATGACGAAGGCGGTGAACGAGGTCCTGTCTGCATCCGAGGCCGCGGTGGCGCACGCGAAGAAGATTAACGCGGACGTGGCGGAGGCCGAGCAACTCCTGGCGGACGGGCGCAAGGCGATGGAAGCGGGCCAGTACGAGAAGGCGATGCGTCTGGCAAAGGACAGCGTCAGCCGCGTCGAGGCGAGGCGTGAGTTCGAGAAGAAGTTCGTCGACTTCAGTTACAAGGCCGACTCGACGATCCGCAACGCGAGGAAGTACGGCATCGACGTGGCCGAGGCGGAGAGGACGCTGGCCGAGGCGCTCAAGATCAAGAAGACCGACCTGGACAAGGCGATCGAGATTGCGGAGAAGTCGCACAAGCAGGCAATGGCCGCGGTCGAGGCGTTCGCGCCGAAGATTGAGATACGCCTCGAAGTCCCCGGCGCGGTCCTCGATCAATGGGTCGACGGTTCCATCACCCTCGTCAACGTCGGGAAGGCGCTCGCCAAGGACGTCAAAGTTAAGATCCTCGGGGATGTGGAAGTCGAGGGGATTCAGGACATCGCAAGCGTCAGGGCGAAGGGCGAGGCGAAGCTGCCCCTCAAGGTCAAGATGAGGGCGAGTGGCTCCATCCCCCTCTCGGTGAATATTGTTTCGCACAGGCTGCTCGACGGGAAGGATTACACGCAGGAGATAATCGCGCAGGTCGAGGTGACGGACAAGGCCCGGGAGGCACAGAAACCTCACGAGGAGCCGAAGCCGAAGGCCCTGCTCGCCGTGAACGAGGGCCGCTGCCTCATCTGCAAGGGGTCGATCAAGGTGGGCTTCAGGATAGCGAAGTGCCCGTCCTGCGGCATGGAATTCCACGAGATGTGCGCCGCGCGCGCGAAGGTCTGCCCCGCCTGCCAGAACCCGCTATCCGTGACGGCCAGCTGAGCAGATGTCGTTTCTCAGCCGATTTTCCCTATCGACTTCTCGGCGGCAGCCACGATGCTGCCCTCCCGCATGAGCCCTAGGACGACCTCGACGTCACCGTGCTGCGCCCTGTCTGATTCCAGATGCGGCACCACGGTCCTGATGATCGTGTGCGCCGCCCGCGGGCCCTTGCCGGGCAGCGCGGGCTCGCGGAAGTCCAAGCCCTGCGCGGAGCAGAGGTACTCGATCGCGATGACCATCCGCGCGTTCTCGAGCACATGGCGGGACTTCAGGGCCGCCCACTGCCCCATCGGCACATAGTCCTCCTGGTTGGCGGAGGTGGGTATCGAGTCGGCCGAGGCGGGGAACGACAGAGTCTTGTTCTCTGAGACGAGGGCGGCGGCGACATATTGCGAGAGCATCATGCCGGAGTTGAGGCCGCTCTCCTCGGTGAGGAATGGCGGGAGGCCGCTCAGGTGCGCGTCGACGAGGCGGGCTATCCGCCGCTCGGAGATGCCGGACATTATCGTCATCGCGAGGGTGAGCTGGTCGAGGGCCATCGCCGCCTCCTGACCGTGGAAGTTGCCGCCGCTTAGGCTCTCCTTCTCTTCTGCCATTATCAGCGGGTTGTCCGTCGCGGAGTTGATCTCGATCTCGATGACGCGCCGCGCGCTCTCGATCGCGCCCGCGCACGCTCCGAGTACCTGGGGGATGCAGCGGAGCGAGTACGGGTCCTGGACGCGGTGGGAGCCTGGATGTGACGGGATGATCTCGCTTCCGACCAGGAGCCGCCGCATGTTCGTGGCGACCCGGACGAGACCCGGGTGTGGCTTCAGGCTGGCTATGCGCGGGTCGAACGGCTCGGGAGAGCCCTTGAGGGCCTCGAAGCTCATCGACGCGGCGACTTGCGCATCCCTGAGGAGGCAGATGGCGTCGTGCACGACGAGGGAGCCGACGCCGGCCATGACGGAGGTCCCGTTCACCAGGGCGAGCCCCTCCTTGGACTGCAGCACGAGTGGCCGCAGGCCGGCGGCCTCGAGAGCCTCCCTGCCGGTCATCCGCTTCCCGCCAAAGTGCGCCTCTCCCTCTCCGACCAGCACGAGGGCCATGTGGGCCAGAGGCGCGAGGTCGCCGCTCGCGCCGAGCGATCCTCTGCTCGGGATGACTGGGTGCACGCCCCGGTTCAGCAGCTCGACTATCATCTCGAGGAGTTCTTCGCGCACGCCCGAGTAACCCTTCGAAAGAGCGTTCGCCCTGACAAGCAACGCAGCGCGGACCTCGTCCTCCGAAAGAGGGTCACCGAGTCCGATGGCATGACTCCTGATCAGGTTCAGCTGGAGCTTGAGGAGGTCGGTACCCGGGATCGCGACGTTCGCCAGCTCGCCGAAACCGGTCTTGATGCCATAGGCCATCTTCTCGTGCTTGACTATCGCTTCGACCGCTTCTCTTGAAGCCCTGACCTTCGTCCTGCTGTCCCTCGACAGGGAGACCTTCTCGCCATGGCGGGCCACGGCGGCGACGTTCTCGATCCTCAGCGAATTGCCATCAATGCGCAGCAAATCCTCGCCCCGCCCGGCCATGCCTGGATTCTCTTAAAAGGTTTCTCGCATGCGCGGAGCTGGGTCGAATCCGCCGTGGCGAACTTCCCGGCCTACCTCCTCGCGACCGGCATCAGGATCTTCGCGTAGAGAATCGTCTCGCCGCCGACGACCTCGGGCTTCTTCGAGTAGATTTCGATCGAAGGTCCTGATACCTTCAGCCCCTTCTTTTCTATCCATTCGGTGAGGATTGCGTAGGTCTTGGGGTAATCGCTCCCGGGACCCTTGTGGGAAATGGAGGCCACCTTCATCGCGGGCATCTGGCGGATCTTCACGCCTGAGCTCTCCTTCGCCTTTCCCTTGAAGGTAATCCCGATGTCCGTCCTGCACTTCTCCGGAGGGACGATCTTTGGGTCATCGTGATAGATACCCATCGGGTAGAATCCCGGCATCACCTTCTGCTCCTTCGCCCACCCATACAGCTTCTCGATGTACTCCTGCCACGGGATCTTGTCAAACGCCCCCTGGTGCCCAATGTACGCGAGACCGGAGGCCTTCCTCTCCTCAAGCTTTGGACCAGCCATTCTTCCACCTGATGGGGAAGCAGACCGTCTGGTACATAAGGATTCTCTGGGGTGGGGCAGACTGGCCCGGCTACCAGAAAGATATATTCCTGTTCGCGCGTTCGCCACGTGCCGAGGGGAAAAACCATGGAAGAATACGGCTTCTACATCAACGGCGAGTGGACGAAGGCGAAGGGCAGGACGCGTTTCGAGACGACGAACCCCGCCACGGGAGATGTCCTTGCGACTTTCCCCGTCGGGACCAAGGAGGATGTTGACACGGCCGTCTCCGCCGCGGTGAAGACGTTCCCGAAATGGCGGGACACACCAGCACCGAAGCGCGGGCTCATATTGCTGGAGGCTGCCAGGATCATGCGCCGGAGGAAGGACGAGATCGGCGCGATAGTCACCAAGGAGATGGGCAAGGTCATCGCCGAGGGGAAGGGCGACGTGCAGGAGGGGATCGACTTCCTCGAGTATATGGCGGGAGAAGGGAGGCGACTCTACGGCGAGACAACGACGTCCGAACTCCCGGACAGATTCTGCATGACGGTGCGCCAGCCGCTCGGCCCTGTCGGTCTAATCAGCCCATGGAATTTCCCGGTGGCGATTCCGATGTGGAAATCGGTCGCGGCGCTGCTCTGCGGTTGCACGGTCGTGTTCAAGCCCGCCAGCCTGACTCCTCTTTGCGGCGCGAAGGTCTGCGAGGTCTACGAGGAAGCCGGCCTCCCGCCAGGGGTGTTCAACATGGTCACGGGCTCCGGCTCGGTCGTCGGCGACGGCATCATCGGACACCACGGCATCAGGGGCATCTCCTTCACTGGCGGTGTCGAGACCGGGCGGGAAGTCTACCAGAAAGGCGCGAAGAGGCTGATCAAGGTCGGACTCGAGCTTGGCGGGAAGAATGCGATCATCCTGATGGACGACGCGGACCTTGACCTCGCGATGGACGGGATTGTGTTCGGGGCATTTGGAACCGCGGGCCAGCGGTGCACCGCCACCAGCCGCCTCATCGTCCACGAAGGAATCTACGACGAGCTGCTGAGCCGACTCGTCAAGAGAGCGGAGGTTCTGAAGCTAGGCAACCCGATCGACCCGAAGGTGGACGTCGGACCTGTCGCCTCTGCCGACCAGGAGAAGAAGATTCTCGAGTACGTGCAGATCGGGAAGAAGGAAGGAGCGAAGCTACTCATCGGCGGCGAGAAACTCAAGGGCGGGGACTACGACAAGGGATTCTTCATCAAGCCCGCCATCTTCGAGGCGAAGCGGACTCACCGCATCGCGACGGAGGAGATTTTCGGCCCCGTACTCAGCGTGCTCAAGATCAAGGACTTCGACGAGGCGGTGAAGGTCGCGAACGGCGTCGCCTACGGGCTGTCATCGAGCATCTACACCAACGACATCAGACAGGCGTTCAAGGCGATACAGACTCTGGAGGCAGGGATAACCTACATCAACGCGCCGACGATAGGCGCGGAGGTCCACTTGCCCTTTGGCGGTGTGAAGGACACCGGCTTTACGCGCGAGGCTGGGAGCGCCGCGGTGGACGAGTTCACCTACGAGAAGGCGGTCTACATCGATTACAGCGGGCGGCTGCAGAAGGCGCAGATAGACACGGAGAAGCTCGCGAAATAGGCGGCCATTGTTGAATCGCGTTGGTGTCGGAATGCCCCCTCAGGTGTTCAAACCGAGATTGTGATCGCCACTGTCCCGCCATCGTCGTCGCTCACGACGATGTGAACAGACATACCAAGCGTGTAAAACAATCCAACTTGGTCCGACGCGTAGAACGGGTAGGTTCCCCACGGGCTGTTTGGCGGATCCGGGCCGACGCCGTCGTTGAGGTGGGTGTGCGTGATGACGCCATCCCAGGTGAAGGTGAGATCATCGCTGCCCTTGTCCATGGCCAGAACGGAAATCACGGCCTGAGAGCTCGGCAGTCGGGCAGTGAGGTTCACGACCCATGGGTCGATGTGGTTCCAGTGCGAGCTGTTCCCTTTCTCCGATTGCTGCACGTTGAAAGTGTGGTGGTCAATCACGGTGAAGTTGCCTGCGGTGCCCGTCACGAGCCAAACCGGGTTGGCTCCGACCTCTTTTCCCTCGAGGTCTGCGGGCTCGTAGGTGACTGTCGCCTCGAGGTCCGCTGAGGGGTCGAATGGCCCCGCAATCCAGGCAATCTGCTCATCAGGGCTCCCCGGCATGCGCTCGATGCTCGCGTTGGTGGTTTCGACGCCGCCGGCGTAGAGGGTAAGATTGACCACGTTCCACTTCCTGCCCGCAACCCGAAGCCCGAGGTCGCCAGATGCGGAGAGCGATGTGTTGAAGCTGAGGATGAGAGGATTCGAGTTCCGCACTGTCACTGTCGCGGTGTCGCTCGCCGAGTTGTTGAGCGAGTCGGTGATTGTGAGCGTCACGACATAGGCGCCATTGTCTCCATAGACCGCGTCCACGGCCGGGCCGGTTTGGTCGACGTCATTCGTGAAGTTGCCATCACCGTTCGAATCGAGTCTCTCGTTGAGATCCCAGCTGTAGGACGTTATCGGGGCCGTGATCGCGTCCGACGATTCGAAACCCAGAAGGATAACCTTGTCGAAGTACGCGATTCCAGCATTGTCGCTCCAGCTCGTATCTCCGATTAGGAGATGCTCCGGTGAGAACTCGGTGATGCCAGGGGAAACGAAGCATCCGGCGTAGCTCGAGTCGATCCACCAGCAGCTAGCGTCCTGGAGGACATCTGCCGCGAACGCCAACCTGTGCCAGGCGCCCGGCGTCATGGGGCTTGGGCTCACCTCTCCAGCGGGCTGGTCCCAGACGGTCCACGTCATCCTGTCTTGGTAGAACAGGAAACGCTCCATGATTTTGGCATATCCCGTGCTTGGGTTCCAGTCACTGATCAGCTCTACGACGAGTGGGTCGTCGCTCGCTGAAACGATGTAGACCCAGATGTACATCAACGAGATGTTGCCGGGATCGGGGATCGCTTGTGACACGAATCCGTACGTTTCAATGGACGTGTTGGCAAGGAGCGACCTGGAGCCGCTGTAGGCGAAGCCGTTCGAGATGGACACCGAACCGGAGGGAGACCATTCGGCCATGCCGCTCCCGAAGTCTCCGTTCTTGACGTAGTTCACATAGCTGTTCTGTGGCTCGGATGGATACTTGACTTTCGATGGGTCGAAGGGGCAGGAATAGTTGAGGATGCCGGGAAGTGTGCCGCCGACTGTGGTCCCCTTCGAATTGCTTCCGTCCAGATGGACCGTGAGTCCCTCGTTCGTTGTCTGGTCAGGGCCCGCATCGGCAACGGGTTGCGATCCTTCGTGCGCCCCGTCTAAGGTGTGACCCTGGTCGTCCTGTGTGGACTCCGGAGCAGCCCACAGAGAATCGTGCGGCCCAAGGCCGGCGAACGCGGTTCCCAGCAAGGCCAGCAGAACGAAGACACTCCCGACGCGCCCAATGACCGGCGTCTTATCCCCTCATCCAGTTAATCTGGCTCGCGCCCGCATAAACCTTTCGATGGAGAATCGACGCGGTCCAGATCGCTCAGGGTTTCGTAGGTCTCAGTCCAAGTCCCTTGGTGAATCTGTTCTGGACGATCGCGTTCGCAACCGATTGGAACGCATCCTCGACGCTTTCTCCCGTCTTAGCGGATGTCAATCCCCAGGTGGCGTTGATCTCCCTGGCCACATTGGCAACCTCTTCCGGCAGCATCGTCGCTTTGTCTTTCAGGTCTATTTTGTTCACGACGAGGTGGACCGGCACCCTGCCCGCGACTCCCTGTGCCAGGTCGATCCAGCGTCGGATCGAGACAAGGGTTCCCCCGTCCGTGATGTCCATCACGGCGATGAGCCCGCTGGCGCCGTAGAAGTAGGACTCCTTCAGCAGCTCCCTGAAGCTCTCCTGGCCCATGATGTCCCAGAGGGTGATGGTGACCTCGATGGGCGTGCCCAGGGGATTGTCCTTGACCAGGAGCCTCTTCTTCGTTATCTTGGTGCCGAGGGTGACGATGTACCTGTCATCGAAAAAGTCCATGACGTACCGGCGGACAAGGGAAGACTTCCCGACGCCGGAGTCGCCGACCATGCAGACCTTGATCTTCATCTTCGGGACCGCGCCGATTTGCATGTTCAGAGCCATGGGGTGAGTTCTCCCTCGAACGTGATATACTCACGAGCATTCGGGCATCTTTTGGGTTTCGGTGCGCTTATCCGTTTTGATAGCGAGGATGGCGGGGAACGACCTCAAGGCTCGGAATGCCTTGTGAGCTTCTTCGGGTCGAGGATCCTCTCGGCCTCATCAGGTGTCATGAGCTTTCTCTCGAGGACGATTTCTCTGACCGTCTTGCCGGTCTTCACAGACTCGCGGGCTATCTCTGTGGCCTTCTCGTAACCGATGATGGGGTTCAGCCTCGTGGCGATCGCAGGACTGAGCTCCGCGTTCCTCCTGCAGACGTCGACGTTGGCGGTGATGCCGTCGATGCACTTCTTCGCGAGTATCTGAGCTGAATTGGCAAGTAGGCTGATTGATGTCAGGAGGTTGTGAGCCATGAGCGGCATCATCGTGTTCAGGTCGAGGCTCGAGTTGAAGCCGCCAATAGTCACCGCCAGGTCGTTGCCTATTACCTGAGCCGCCGCCTGGCAGACGGCTTCCGGGATAACCGGGTTCACCTTTCCGGGCATCATGGAGGAGCCCGGTTGGACCGCAGGCAGGTTGATCTCGTTCAACCCTGTCGCCGGGCCGGAGCTCATGAGGCGGAGGTCGTTGCATATCTTGAGCAGGCCCACCGCCACGACCTTCAAAGCCCCGCTCGCCTCGACCAGGGAATCCTGAGCCGCCTGCCCCTCGAAGTGGTTCTCCGCCTCGCGCAGGTCGAGTCCGGTGGCCGTCCTGAGTCTCTTGACGACATCGCGGCCGAACGAGGGGTGTGCGTTGATCCCCGTCCCCACCGCTGTCCCGCCAATCGCGAGCTCACTGAGGGAAACCTTGGAAGAAGCGACCCGGCGGATGCCGTGCTCTATCTGCGAGGCGTAACCGCCAAACTCCTGGCCGAGAGTGATTGGGGTGGCGTCCTGAAGGTGTGTCCTTCCCGCCTTCACGACATCCGCGAACTCCGTGGCCTTCTTCGCGAGAGAATCCCTGAGCACCTCCATGGCGGGAATCAGATGCCGCTCGATCATCCCCAGCGCGGCCACGTGTATGGCGGTCGGGATGACGTCGTTGCTCGACTGCCCCATGTTGACATGATCGTTTGGATGGGCCGCTCCCTTCTGGCCGAGCGGCGTGCCAAGGATTTCATTCGCCCTGTTCGCGATGACCTCGTTCGCATTCATGTTGGTTGACGTGCCCGAGCCAGACTGGAAAATGTCGACAACGAACTGATCATCGTACTCCCCCTCCGCCACCTCGCTCGATGCCCGCGCGATCGCGAGGCCGAGCTTGGGGTCGAGGAGACCCAGGTCGACGTTCGTCTCCGCAGCCGCCTTCTTGATCCGCCCAAGCGCGCGTATGAACTCCCGCCCGAACCTGAGTCCGCTCATCCGGAAGTTGTCAACGGCCCTCTGCGTCTCCACGCCATAGTAAGAGCCGGCGGGTATCTCGACCTCGCCGAGGAAGTCTCTCTCCATCCGCGTCCCCTTCATTCTCACACCATTGAGCTCAAGGCATCCGCAGTTCTAAAGGGTGTTGCTCAATACCCCGATATTCGGAGGAGGCATCTTTTGTCTGTCATCTCGACTCTATGAGCGCGTGTAGATGTGCAGGTAAGGCGGTTGACGAATGGGTCAGACGACGGCTGAAGGCATTTCACGTCGTCGTGATGACGATCCTGATCACGAGCAGTTCGAGGCGAGGTCTCGGAAGGCGGTAGCGACCAGTCGCGAGGAGCCCGAAGAGGGCCATGGAGACCAGGTCGCCTCCAGAGAACTGGGGTCGGAGGCCCGAGAGGTTGCTGGCCGTCATTGGGGCGAGTACGGCATCGAACATATCGACTGCGCGATTCAGCACAATTACGAGGTCAGGATTGCCTCGGTGAGCTGAACGATTCTCTTTCACAGCGGTATCTGTGGAAGCATTTATCGACTCGGACTTGCCTTCATCTGCGATTATGGCGAGGAGAAGCTCGGGCCACTGGACGCAGAAGCTGTTCGTCGAGAAGCCGTACCTGTTCCTGCCCTTCCTTGAAGAGCGGAAGACGGCGGGCATTAAGGAAGCGGCAGCTGTCGCGAGGCTCTTCAGAAAGCATGGTGTCCGCTCTGGATCCCGCGTCCTCGACCTCTGCTGCGGGATTGGAAGGATGGCGGTACCCCTCGCCAAGCAAGGATACGACGTCGTCGGCGTAGACATGTCGCCCGATTATGTCAAGAGAGCCAGGAGATACGCGGCGTCGAAGCATGTCACGAGGCGGACGAAGTTCATCGTTGGCGACTATCGGGATATCGAATCAGCCATCTCGGATGAGACGCCATTCCGTGGTATCCTGAGCGCATTCACCTCGGTGGGCTACTACGGAAAGGACGTGGACAGAAAAACGTTCGAGGTTCTCGCGAGGCACACCGCCAGAGGCGGGGTCTTCATCCTCGACACGACCAACCGCGACTGGATCCTCCGCCACTTCGAGAAGAAAGGGTACGAGATGGCGGGGAACGTGCTCGTCCTCGAGGACAGGGAGTTCGACGCGGAGCGGTCCTACATGGTCAACAGGTGGGAATACTACCGCATCGTCGGACCACACCTCAGACCGGAAGGGGTGTACAAGGTCGACCACCGCATCTACGGCCCCGCCGACATGAAGGAGCTCCTGGAGTCGACGGGGTGGGCGGTCGTATCCTCGTCCGCCGACTACGACGGCAACCGGATCGACATCATGGCCCCTGACAAGTCGCAGATGGTGACCGTCGCGAAGAGACGCTGAGACGCGGTTTCACCGGTCAGCTCTTTCAAGAAGCGGATATGGGCGATTAGAACCCTATCTACTGTAATGTAGTTAGGGTTAAAGGCGGTCCTGTAATCCGCAAGTCCGGAGTAGGTCAGAATGCGCACGATTCCGCTCGACACCGTTCGTGGCACGGTCTGCAAATTGTACATAGATGCGTGCTACAGGCTGAACGATGACATGAGGAAGGCTTTCAAGGATGCCGCGAAGACCGAGGTGAACCCGCAGGGCAGGGAGATCCTCCAGATGATCTCGGAGAACGCCGAGATCGCGGAGAAGGAGTGGCTCCCGATCTGCCAGGACACCGGTCTGGCGGTGGTCTACGTTGAGCTCGGGGAGGAGGTCAGGTTCGACCGCCCGGGCCTGAAGGAAGCCATAAACCAGGGAGTGCGCCAGGCGTGCAAGGAAGGATTGCTGCGTGCCTCGGTCGCGAAGGACCCGCTGAGGCGGGGCAACACGGGCGACAACACTCCCGCGATAATCCACATCGACATGGTCCCGGGCGACAAGATGAAGCTGACCGTAGGAGCGAAGGGCACGGGCTCGGAGAACATGAGCAGGGTGAAGATACTCACTCCGTCGGCGGGGATGGAAGGCGTCAAGAACTTCGTCCTCGAGGCGGTGACCCAGGGAGGCTCGAACCCCTGCCCGCCGCTCGTCGTCGGCGTCGGGATTGGCGGGAACCTCGAGACCGTGGCAGAGATTGCGAAAAAGTCGCTATACAGGCCCCTGAAGGACAAGAACAAGGACCCGTACTACGCCAGGCTCGAGGAGGACTGGCTGAAGGAGATCAACAAGTCGGGAGTCGGCCCGCAGGGGCTCGGAGGCTCGACGACCGCGCTGGCGGTGCACATCGAGGCGCTGCCTTGCCACATAGGTGCCCTCCCTGTGGCGGTCAACATCGACTGTCACGCCCACAGGCACAAGGAGGCGGTGCTATGATGAGCGAGTCGAAGCTGTACAAGCTGAAGCCTCCGCTGAAGGACTCAGATCTGATGCCCCTCAAGATCGGCGACAAGGTGTTGATCACCGGGCTGATGTACGGATGCAGGGACGCCGCGCACAAGAACATGGTCGAGATGCTGGACAAGGGGCAGCCCCTCCCGGTCGACCTGCGCGGGCAGATCCTCTACTACGTCGGGCCGACGCCAGCTCCCAAGGGAAGACCGATAGGAGCGGCTGGACCGACCACTTCCGGTCGCATGGACGCGTACGCGCCCCGCATGTACGACTATGGCGTGAAGGCGACAGTCGGCAAGGGGACGCGAGCAGAGCCCGTGGTGAAGTCGATGGTGAAAAACAAGGCTGTCTACCTCGTGGCGATAGGGGGACTCGGCGCGACTCTCGCCAGCAAGATCAAAGCGGCAAAGGTGGCGGCCTGGCCCGAGCTTGGGACTGAAGCGCTATGGGAATTCAAGGTCGAGGACTTCCCCGCAATCGTCGCGAACGACGTCAACGGCAGGGACATCTACAAGGAGAATGTCAAGTACTGGGCGGAGAAACTGAAGTGACTTATCATCACCCGCAAAGGGTCCGGTGCGGGCATCCAAAGTTCTAAGAACCCAGCCAGCGTTAACTGGGAGGCCGATTCCCGAGGCTATGGGCAGGGAAAGAGTGAGAGGGTCCGAGACTCGGAAAAGGGGAAGAGGCAAGGGAGGAAGGTGACACCATGAGCAACTGTCCAGTGTGTGGGAAGCCGATGATGTTTTGGGAGAAGAACCAGAAGTGGTGGTGTAAGACCTGCAAGCAGTACAGGCAGACGCAGCCTGTCATGCAGCCTGCGCAGCAGGCCGTCCAGCAATCTGCAGGGCAGGTCGCCGCGCATCAGGCGGTGAATGCGGCGCTCACCGGCATCTGGGCGCAGAACAACTACAAGATCCGCAAGAAGGTCCTGGCCCTGACGAACCAGTACTGGATCCAGGATTCCCAAGAGAGGACGCTGGGCTACGCCAAGCAGAAGGCGTTCAAGCTGAAGGAGGACATCCGGATCTTCACCGACGAGACGATGAAGACCGAACTGTTCAAGATAAAGCAGCAGGAGATCCTCGATATCTGGATGACATGCGCGGTCACGGACTCGCGGACGAACCAGGTGCTCGGCTACGTGAAGAGGAAGGTTCTCTCGTCGATGTGGGCGAGGAGCGAATGGGAGATATTCGACCGGTTCAAGAATCTCATCGGCGGCATATATGAGAATAAGACCTCGGGCGCGATAAGGAGGTGGATGCCTGGCGGCTCGCTTGTGCCGATCAAGACCCAGCTCACCCTCAACAACTACCCAGTCGCGGACATCAACCAGCAGTTCAAGATGGTGGGCGATGTCTGGGACATCAATTGCATACAGGTTCCTCCGTACTTCGACCGCCGAGTCCTCCTTGCGTGTGCGCTGCTCATGGGCATGATCGAGAGGCAACAGAGGTAGGACAGAGTCCGACGGAAAACTGGGCTCGCAGCGGCAGAAGCAGGGCAGCGATCCCTGACCGCGGACGAGATGTGCCGCCCTCGGGAGCTGATTGTCCACTGCGCGTGCGGCATCAACTTTTTAACCATTCTGGGGTTGCGCGGGATGATGGCCAACGCTGACCGTCGCCCGCGCGTCGATTTCTTGGTTGGCGAGCGGAACCGGCCGCGCGACGCGATGGATCGCGCATACACGAACTTCAAGACGCGCCTCGACGCCCACATCGACGGCAGAGAATTGGACTACGTGCTGCCAGGTCTGTCGAAACGCATGACGGCGATGACGTTACTGAGCCGATTTCCTTACGGTGTCAAGGCTTGGCTGAAGCGCCGCGAGGACTCGATTGTTCAGATCCATAACCAGAGGCTCGGCATGATTCTACACCTGAACGCCTTCTCTCCCTCAGTCATAATCTGCCATGACATCATCGAGCACGTGATGCATGAGTATTGGGCCGGGCCATCCTATAGGGCGTTCATCCGGCTCTATATCACTGGGACCATGAAGGCGGATGTCGTCTTGACACCCTCGAAGCAGACCGCCGAGGACATTCGCAAGCATTTCCGTACCAACCCCCCCAGGGTCGAGGTGATACGCCATGGCGTGGACCGCACACGCTTCCACCCGGCCGATCGCCGGGCTTTCCTTCGACATTTCGGTCTTCCTGAAGATCGGAGGTACATGCTGTATGTCGGTTCGGAACAGCCGCGCAAGAACGTCCCCGCCGTCGTGAGAACGTTCATCAGGGCGCGAAAGGAGTTCCCCGACCTGATCTTGCTCAAAGTCGGACGGGCAGATGAGGTGAAGCATTTCCCAATCCGCGAGCAGTTGCTGAGTCAGCTGTCTGCCGCTGGGCTGGGGAACCAGGCGCTTTTCCTCGACTTCGTGCCTGACGATCTCATGGCGGCGGCCTACTCGGCGGCGGATGTCTTTGTATTTCCGTCGCTCTACGAAGGCTTCGGCATGCCCGTGCTGGAGGCAATGGCTTGCGGCACACCCGTCGTCACCTCGAACACCACCGCCATTCCCGAAATCGCCGAGAATGCGGCGATCCTGGTCCAGCCCACCGACGAGGACGCCATTCTCGAGGCCACGCTGCGTGTGCTTCGCGACGACGTGCTCCGAGCCGAACTCTCTGCGAAGGGCAGAAGCCGTGCCGAGGAACTCAATTGGGACAAAGCCGCCGCGGAGTTGCTGGCTCTTTACCGGCAACTGGACCCGCGGCGCGGTTGACACCCATCACAATCGTTTTGTGCCTGCCCACGGACAGCGGATCGAATATCCCGCACGTGTCGTCAGTCGCAGCGGGGTTGGCGGAGGCATCACATTTTTATGCGTTGCATGATTGCGCGGGATGATGGCCAAGGCGGAGGGCCGCCCTCGCGTCGACTTCCTGTCTGGTGATAGAAGCCGGCCCATGGACGCCATGGAACGCGTCTACTCAGAGCTAAGACGTCACGTCGGCGGCTTGATAGACGGACGAGAGTTGGGCTATTCTTATCCCGTAGCCCTACGGAAAATCCCCACCGCCACATACGTGAGCCAAGGGCTGTACGCGATCAACGCGTGGATGAAACGGAGGCAGGACTCCATCATCCACATCAACAATCAGAGGCTTGGGATAGTTCTGCACCTGAATGATTTCTCCCCCTCGATCATCTTCTGCCATGACATCATCGAACACGTGATGAGCGAGTATTGGGGCGGGCCAGCGTACAGGATGTTCATTCGTAGCTACCTCACCGGGACACTGAAGGCGGACGTTGTCCTGACACCCTCGAAGTGGACAGCCGGGGAGATCCGAAAACACTTTCCAGCCGCATCGACGCGACTGGAGCCGATACATGACGCAGTCGACCACAAGCTGTTCCGTCCGCTCGACCGTCGTTTATTCCTTAAGCGGTTCGGTCTTCCCGAGGATCGTAAGTATCTCCTGTACGTCGGCTCAGAGCAGCCCCGCAAGAACTTCCCCGCAGTTGTCCGTGCGTTCATTGGGGCTCGGAAGGAATTCCCTGGCCTGACCCTCCTCAAGATAGGACGGGCCGATGAGATCGAAGGCTATCCTGTTCACAAACAGATCCAAGAGGAGCTCGCTGCGGCGGGCCTGAGCAGCCAGGCGTTGTTCTTCGAGAACATGCCGGACGAAATGATGCCGGCGGCCTATTCGGCGGCAGACGCGTTCCTGTTCCCATCTCTCTATGAGGGTTTCGGCTTGCCCGTGCTGGAAGCCATGGCGTGCGGCACCCCCGTCGTCGCCTCGAACACCACTGCCATCCCGGAGGTCGCCGGGGACGGGGCAATCCTCGTTCCCCCTACAGACCCGAATGCGATTCTGGAGGCGACACTACGCGTGCTGCGCGACGACGAACTCAGGGCCGACCTATCCGCGCGTGGCCGCCGCCGGGCAGAGCTGTTCAGTTGGGACAAGAGTGCGATGCAACTCCTTGAGATATACCGCCAGCTTGACCCCCGCCACGACTGACGTTGCCGCCGGAGGGAATGCCATGGCTGAGTGGGATGCGCGGACTCCATCCCACTTATATCGTTTGGAGTCTCCGCGCTTTGATGTGACCGAACCCTCCGACAACGTGCCTCAGGTAGTTGAGTATGCCAGCATTCAAGGTCAAGGCGTTCGTCGTCCCTGCTTCCCTCAGAACCGTCTTGATGTGACCGGGAATGTTCAGAGTCGCGTCAGCGATCCAGTCGACAAGTCTCGTTGAACGAACGCCTCCGATTTCGGGATGGCGTCTGCTGAAAATCAGATCCCCCATTCCATGCCTCACTTCTTGCCTCACGAAGCTCCTGAAGCTCGATGGATTCAGGTGGGTGACCCTGATCTCAGGTCGATATCGAATGCTCAGACCAAGGGTTCTTGCGCGCTGGAGAAAATCGACATCGTCACAGAGCGCCCCCGGCAAGGTCTCATCGAATCTCACATCCTCGAAGATGCGTGCACGGGCAGCGAGATTCATCGCGGGCAGCATTATGCTGTTGTCACCCAGAAGCTTGGCGTCAGTCAAGGCGTACATCGCACGATACGAACGCCTGAACTTCGTGTCTTCTCTCAGGTTTATGCTGCCGCCGATGATATCCGCATCAGGAAGTTCTAGGAAAGCCGCGCGGATCGTTTTGGTCCAATTCGGCGATGGTATGCAGTCCGAATCCGTGAAGGCGATGATCTCGGCCGTTGAATGAGCAACGCCTTTGTTCCTGGCGGCTGCAGCGCTCCTTTTCCCGACTTCAATCACGATTGCACCGTGACTTCGCGCAATGTCCTGTGTGTCATCGGTCGAGTGATCGTCCACAACGATAAGTTCGGCTGAACCGCTCCCTATGGCGTCTAGGCAGGCTCCTATTGTTCTCGCCGAGTTGAGTGTCGGGATTACCACGGATACATAGAGGCTCATGGTTTCCGCGTCGTTCGCAGCCGGTTGAAGCGCTTCGGGGGTTTATTCCTGTCGCCGACCGGGCCAGGACGGATTCTCATCAATCACTCGGAAGCGCAAGTCGTCACCGATTGAGCAATCAGCGAGATGATGAATTCTGCCTGGATGGCGTCGAAAAGCCTCGTCGATCTCTGACTAGGTCCACGGCCATGCTGTTTCAGCCGGCTCCAAGAAACTTTTATATGAGGTCGGCCTGATATGAGCCGCATCCTAGAAGGGATGGGTTGACATGCCTTCTACCTCCATAGCCGAAGAGCTGGCCAAGAAACAGCGCGAGATCGCCGTATCCGAATTCTTCGAGAGGAACAAGCACATCCTCGGCTTCGACTCGCTGACCAAGGCGCTCATCACGTCGGTGAAGGAGGCTGTGGACAATTCCTTGGACGTGACAGAAGAGTGCGGCATCCTTCCAGACATCGTCGTCGATGTGCAGAGAGTCGATAAGGACGAATTCCGAGTGGCGGTTGAAGACAACGGACCGGGAATTGTGAAGAAGGAGGTGGCGAACATCTTCGCCCGCCTTCTCTATGGCTCGCGCTTCGCGTCGCGGCGGCAGGCGAGGGGGCAGCAGGGCTTGGGCATCAGCGGCGTCATTCTCTACGGACAGATCACCACCGGCAAGCCCGCCATCATCAAGACGAGGACAGCGGAGATGGACGTCGCCTACCAGATCCAGCTGATGATCGACACTCACAAGAACAAGCCCAACATCATCAAGGACGACTTCACACCGTGGGACAAGCCTCATGGCACGAGGGTCGAGGTCTTCGTCAAGGGACGCTACATCGGCGGGAAGCAGTCGATTCCGGAGTACTTGAAGAGCGTCGCCATCGTCAATCCGCACGCACGCATCACCTACAACCCGCCGGAGGGCGGGCAGGTCGTCTTCGAGAGGGTGACCGAGGAACTCCCGCCAAAGACCGTTGACGTCCCGCCGCATCCCTACGGCCTCGAACTCGGCACGCTCCTGCAAATGTGCAAGGAGACCAAGTCGTACAGGTTCTCATCGTTCCTCTCCGAGGAGTTCGACAGAATAAGTGATCGCGTCGCGAAGGAGATCTGCGAGCTGGCGGGAGTTGACCCAGCCATGAAGCCCAAGGCGATCTCACTCGAGCAGGCGAAGGCAGTCCTTGAGGCGGTCAAGAAGGTCAGGATCATGGCCCCTAGGACCGAGTGCCTCTCGCCGATCGGGGAGCGCCTCATCAAGAAGGGACTCAAGAACGTCCTGGGCTCGCTCCGACCGGAGTTTTTCACGCCGCCGTTGACCAGAAACCCATCTGTGTATTCGGGCAACCCCTTCCAGGTCGAAGTGGGCATCGCTTTTGGCGGTGATATACCGCCAGATCGGCCCGTGGAGGTCCTGCGATATGCGAACCGCGTTCCTCTGCTCTATCAGAGCGGGGCCTGCGCGGTGACGCAAGCCGTCGCCCATGTGGACTGGCGGCGGTATGGACTCGAGCAGCGCGGCGGCGAAGGAGTGCCGTTCGGTCCGGCAATCGTCCTGGTGCATGTGGCTTCATCCAAAATACCTTACACCTCCGAAGCGAAGGAAGCGGTCGCCACGATTCCAGAGCTCATGGAGGAAATGGAGCTCGCGCTCAAGGAATGCGGCCGCCGCCTGAAGACGCATCTCAACAAGAAGGCGAGGAAGGTCAAGGCAAGGGAGAAGTTCGACATCGTCCAGAAGGTGCTCCCGCAGATCGCCGCCAAGAGCGCGAAGATCGTGAAGAAGCCTGTCCCAAACCTGGACGCGACCATCACGAAGATCATGGGCGTGGTGTGGGTGGAGGACCGCGTCACCTTCGAGAAGGGGCAGCACTTCGTCGAGATTGATATCCACAATTTCACCGCCACGGGCAAGAAGCTCAACCTGCACTGCCTCCTACCGAGGAACGGGACGGAACTGACGAAGTCTGACCCGAAGCCCACCGAGGTCAGGGAGGACGGCAAGGTCACGTGGGAACTGAAGCGCATTGGCTCGGTGGAGAAGGCCACCGTTAGGTTCGAATTAAAGGGTCTGGATCAAGGCGACCTGGAGGAGGTCGACCTCTACGTCAGCGGTATCCCGCCGGACCTCGTGATTGGCGCGGAGCCGCTGCCCGGCGACTGGGAGCTCAACTACAAGGAGTTCGAGACGGAAGAGGAGGAGGTACCGCCGGCAGCCGAGGAAGCAGAGGAAGAGGTCGACTACGACGAGGCCGAGGAGGTGCTGGAAGATGAGTGAGCCGAAAGGATCTGAAAAGGCGATCGCGGAACTCTACGAAATCGCGAGCCAGATCTACACCGCCCTCGAGAAGGGACAGATCCCGAAGATGACCCTGCCCCTCAGGACGAAGGCCAACATCAAGTTCGACACGCGCTCCGCAGTTTGGAAATACGGGAAGCTCACTGGCGCGAGGTCTGCGAAGAAGCTCAAGGGCGCCCTGATGCTCCTTCGGACGATGTACGTCCTCGACTTCATCCGCGAGATGATCGACCAGACGAAGTCGTCCACCTTGAGAGAGATGTACTACATCTCCGAGGGTTGGGACATGGGGAAGTTCGGGTCTCAGGACGAGTCGAACCTGCTCGCGGAGGACCTGGAGATAGTGACGCGCTGTCTGCGAGAGGACTTCAAGCTCCGACCGGAGGAGAGCGGCGCGAGCGTCATGGGCAACATCACGTTCGAGGAGATCACGAGGAACGGCGAGAGAAGGCGCATCAACTGCGCAGACGACGTCGGGGACGCCGGCTACACGATACCCTACAACGTCGAGAGCGACAAGGTGAAGTTCGTCGACCACGACGCCAAGTTCGTACTCGCGATAGAGACTGGCGGTATGTTCGACAGGCTTATCGAGAATGGGTTTGACGATGACGCTGACTGCATCCTGGTCCATCTCAAAGGTCAGCCTTCGCGATCGACGAGGCGGTTGCTGAAGAGACTCAACGAGGAACTGAAGCTCCCTGTCGCGACCTTCACCGACGGCGATCCCTGGTCGTTCAGGATCCACGCTTCCGTAGCTTATGGGGCAATCAAGACGGCGCACATCTCGGAGTTTCTCGCGACTCCGACCGCCGAGTTCGTGGGAATAACCGCCTCGGACATCGAGAACTACGAGCTGCCGACTGATAAGCTCACGCCGAGGGACATCGGAGCCCTCAATGCTGAGCTCTCAGACCCGCGCTTCAACGACGAGTTCTGGAAGAACGAGATCGAGCTGATGCTTAAGACGGGGAAGAAGGCAGAGCAGCAGGCCCTCGCGAAGTACGGTCTGGACTACGTGACCGACACATACTTGCCAGAGAAACTCGCCGAGACGAGCATTCTGCACTGAGCAGCCGGAAGACGCCCGAGCCGGGATTCGAACCCGGGTCAACAGGTCCGCAACCTGTTAGGATATCCGTGCTACCCCACTCGGGCGCGTCAGGGCATAGAGGGCGGCTCTTTAATTCCCTTTCGCCGGGGCGAGCTCGTGCGTGTCTGGCGTCGCGGTCCACAACTTCTCTCGTGAACTCGCGCACGCTCTGACGGTTGTTGATCGCGCTTTCGAGCGACGACACCGCCCGCCCTCACGATTTTCGCGACATGAATATCCCGATGCCGCGCGCGTAGAAGCGAAATTGCACGATTGACCCCACCGGTGGAACCGCCGCTCCATCCTCAACGGTGAGAACGGAATCTGGCACTGAAAGTATTGACAGTATTCTACACACTCAATCTTGATGCCGGTATCCAGAGTGGCTTCGCCCGAATCGGTGGTAAGATGTACGAAGTCCGTTTTCATGGTCGTGGTGGTCAGGGCGCCGTCATGGCGGCTCAGGCCCTCGCGGCCGCGGCATTCCGTGAGGGCAACCACGCGCTGGCCTTCCCGTTCTTCGGGGCGGAGAGGCGCGGGGCGCCTGTCCTCGCGTTCGCGAGAGTAGATTCGAAGAAGATCAGGCAGAGGACCCAGGTCTACAAGCCGGATTACGTGGTCGTCCTTGACGACAAGCTGATGGGCTACGTGGACGTGACGGCTGGACTGAAGGAGGGCGGGACGCTCGTCGTGAACTCCCCTCTCCCGCCGGAGAAGATCGTCACCGAGCGCCCTGTGAAATGCGCGACGGTCGACGCGACCGGCGTGGCCCTGGAGGTTCTCGGCGTTCCCGTGACGAACAGCGCGATCCTCGGCGCGTTCGCGAAGGCGACGGGCCAGATCAAGCTGGAGTCTGTCGAGAAGGGCATCATGGACATCTTCGGAGCCCGCCTGGGCGAGAAGGGCGGGAGGAAGAACGCTGACGCAGCCCGCAAGGCGTTCGAAAAGACGACCGCCGGAATGAGTGTCGGCGGGAGGAAGTTCAAGCCGGTGAAGAAGTGGCTGCCCGACTACAAGGAATTGCCGCTGTCACTCGGCCTCAGGGTGACGATGACGGAAGCAGGGAGAGTCGGTCCGGGAAGCTTCGACGTCAACAAGACAGGGAGCTGGAGGACATTCGCCCCCGTCCTCGATGACGCGAAGTGCACCAACTGCCTCATCTGCTGGTTCTACTGCCCGGACGGAGCGGTCGTCCGCGGCGAGAAGCATGTCTCGGTCAACTACGACTACTGCAAGGGCTGCGGGGTCTGTGTCGAGGTGTGCGCGCCGAAGGCCCTGAAGTGGGTGAGGACGGAGGAAGTCGAGGAGAAGCTCCCCTCGGAGGCGATAGCATGATGCAGATGAAGACGCAGACTGAGAAGAAGGTCGTGACGGGCGATTATGCGGCGGCGCACGGAGCGCTGCTCGCGAGGCCGAAGCTGATTGCGGCATATCCGATCACCCCGCAGACGTTCATTGTCGAGCACATGTCTGAGTTCATAGCGGACGGGAAGCTCGACGCCGACTACATGGCGGTGGAATCCGAGCACAGCGCGATGAGCGCATGCATTGCGGCCGAGGCCACGGGCGTCAGGACGTACACGGCGACGTCGAGTCAGGGCCTCGCATTAATGCACGAGACCTTGTTCGTCGCGGCCGGATTGCACCTGCCGATTGTCATGCCGGTCGTCAACCGCACGCTCGCGGCGCCTATAGGTATCTGGTGCGAGCACAACGACACGATGCCCCAGAGGGACACCGGCTGGCTCCAGGTCTACTGCGAGGACAACCAGGAGGTCCTCGACATGGTCATCCAGGCGTACAAGATCGCTGAGGACGAGAGGGTCCTGCTCCCGATCATGGTGAACCTGGACGCGTTCATCCTCAGCCACACCGTCGAGCCGGTGGACCTGCTGGACCAGAAGATGGTCGACGCCTTCCTCCCGCCATACAAGCCCAAGCATGCCTATCTGGATCCCAGCGACCCGATGGTCGTGGGCAGCTTCGCCCCGCCAGAGTACATAATGGAGGCGAGGTACCAGACGGAGATGAGCATGCAGGCGGCGAGGGAGGTCATCGGCGAGGTCACGGAGGAGTTCGCCGACAAGTTCGGACGGGACTACGGCGGGCTCATCGACACCTACAGGATGGATGACGCCGAAGTCGCGCTCATGACCCTGGGCACTGTCACGGGCACCGCAAGGGACGTCGTCGACAGCTTCCGCGCGAACGGGAAGAAAGTCGGCCTGATCAAGCTGCGGTTCTTCCGCCCGTTCCCCGCCAGGGAGCTCATCGAGGCCACGAAGGGATTGAAGGCGCTCGGGGTCTATGACAGGGCCATCTCCTTCGGTTCTGGCGGTCCCTCGTGGATCGAGACACGCCACGCGCTCTACGGGCACACGGACATACCCGTCACGGGCTTCCTCGCCGGTCTCGGCGGGAGGGACGTGACCCCGGAGAACGTGGGCATGATGTTCGACAGCCTGCTCGGCCTGGCCAAGGGTCAAGGTATGCCGCATGTCAGCTGGATCGGCACCAGGGGGGTCGAGCCATGACCACGGTGAAGGAACTCCCGGTCCAGGACTACTTCACATCGGGCCACACGGCCTGCCCGGGTTGCGGCGGCGCGATGGTCGCGCGCATAGCGATGAAGGTCTTCGGCCCCAACACTGTGGTGTACCACCCGGCGTCGTGCATGCTGATATTCTCCTCTACGTACCCGAACAATGCGTTCAAGGTGCCCTTCCTGCACGTGCTGTTCGAGAACTCGGCGGTGTGCGCCGCCGGGATCAAGAGGGCGTTGAACAGGCTCGGCAAGAGCGACGTCAACGTGGTCGCTTTCGCCGGAGATGGCGGGACCGCGGACATCGGCCTCCAGGCGCTGAGCGGCGCCGCGGAGAGGAACGAGGACATCATCTACATCATGTACGACAACGAGGCCTACATGAACACGGGCATACAGAGGTCAAGTTCGACGCCATTCGGCGCATGGACGACGACGACGCCGGTCGGGTCAGTGCACGCTGGCAAGGTCGAGTTCAAGAAGGACGTGCCCCGCATCATGATGGCCCACGACGTGCCGTACGTCGCCACAGCAAGCATCGCCTACCCGACCGATTTCATCAAGAAGCTGGAGAAGGCGAAGGCGAAGAAGGGATTCCGATACCTCCAGGTCCTGGCCCCGTGCCCGACCGGGTGGAAGGCGGAGTCTAGCAAGATGGTCGAGCTGGCGAGGATGGCGGTGGAGACGGGCATCTGGACGCTCATGGAATACGAGGACGGCAAGTACACTGTCAACCGCACGCCGAAGTTCTCCCCCGTGCAGGATTACTTGAAAGCCCAGGGGAGGTTCAAGCACCTCACGCCTGAGGACATCAAGAAGATCCAGGACTGGGTCAAGTCGAAGTGGGAGAAGGACAAGGCGCTGGAGCAAGTCTACAAGTAGCCTAGATCCTCTCCAGCCCGCCGACCCCCGTCTGCTCCTCGATGCGCTTGCGGTAGACTTCGAGCCGCTTCTCGTACTCGTCCTTGACCAGCTCGCTCCCTTTCTCGGTGATCTGGACGAGGAACTTGTTCGGCCCCATCCATTCGATCTTGATGATGTCTTCCCTCTCCAGCGACAGCAGGGTCTCCTCGAGGCTCTCGTAGACGAGTCCCCTGACCTCGGTGAAGAAGTCCTCCCTGGTCGCGCCTATATGACCGCGCTTAGCGACAAGGTTGATTATTTTCCAGGACAGTTCATCCATGAGGGGCCGAGTAACTATCCTGGTCTCCGAATATAAAAGCTTGTCTGACTTTCTCACGGCGAGTGTTTCAGGGCTTCGAGTATGCGCTCGAAGACCTGGTCGATTGTTCCAGCCGAATACGCCGAACGGAGGATGCCTTTCTGCGTGTAGAACTTCACCAGAGGTCTCGTCTGCTCCTCGTAGACCTCTATGCGGTGCCTCACCACGTCCTCCTTGTCGTCGTCTCTCTGCATCAGGTCCGCGCCGCACTTGTCGCAGACGTCCTCCGCCTTAGGCGGGTTGGAGTGGATGTTGTAGACGGCCTTGCACTTTGCACAGATGCGACGTCCCGCGGACCTCTTAATGAGCTCAGCTGACTCGATGAACAGGTTCAGGACGACCTCTGGCGGTGCGAATTTGTCCAGGGCCTCAGCCTGAGGGACTGTCCTGGGAAAGCCGTCGAGGATCCAGTCTTTCTGGGAGTCTTTTTGAGCGAGCCTGTGCTTCGTCATCTCGACGACGAGTTCGTCGGGCACGAGGAGACCCTTGTCCATGAAAGACTTCGCCTTCTTCCCAAGCTCCGTGTTGCGGGAGACGTTATCCCTGAGGATGTCCCCCGTGGAGATGTGAGGGAGCTTGAAGTGCTGTGCGATCCTCACAGCCTGCGTTCCCTTGCCTGAGCCCGGTGGACCGAGGAGGACCAGACGCATGATTGGCGGTAACCGCCGGACGATAATATAGTTAGCAGTAGCGCCGCGCGCGACGCTAGAACAGGTGCTCGTCGGCAATCCTCGCCGGACCGCCGACCCAGCACCTGATGGTCTCGAGTCCCAGCTCCTGTATCTCCCTCTCGACCTCCTCGACTCTATCGGGGAAAGTGTTCACATAGACCGTCGCGCCCGTGTCGATTGAGAAGAATGCGGGGACGTTCTGCTCGCGCAGCTTCCTGACCTTGAGCATGACCTGTACGGTCTCTGGCCGCCACAGGAGCATCTCCCGTTCCCCTGTCATCGTGATGCCGTGGAGCATGAGCGTGTCCCTCTCCGCGAGAATGCAGATCTTCCCTATGTCCCGCTGCCTTATCGCGAGCTCCATCTCCATCAGCGAGCGAGGCATCTCCGCGAGGCGTGCCCTGAAGAACGGGGAGGTGAGGACCTCCCTGTGAGCGGTCTCTGTCTGTTTGTAGGCGGGGACTAACGCGACAATTATCCCCATCTGCAGGTCCTCGCCCGCTAGCTGCTCCGCGTAGCTGTCCTCGTCTCTATTGCCCATCCGCCATTTCGAGAAGGCGCCGGTCACCGCCCTGGTGGCCGAGCCTGCCCCCCGCCTCGCGAGCTTGGAGACCTCCTGGAGATTGCGGTCCAGTCCCGCCGCATCGCACGCGGCGAGCGCGAGCGCGGCGAAACCCGACGCCGAAGCCCCGAGGCCCACGTTCGACGGGAAGCTGTTGACCGATTCCATGCGGAACCTGTCTTGGATCCCTGCCTTCGCCCGCACCGTGTCAACCACCGCCAAGATCCTCTGCATCTCGTGGCCGGAGAGCGGCATTCCATCGACGACCGCATCATCTCTCTTGAAATCGCCGAACTCAATCGTCGTGCGCGTGATCAGCGGGGCCGTGCAGACAGATATGGAGTCGTGGTATGGCAGCCTGAGCAGGGGGTCCTTGAGGCCGTGGTACTTGATCAGACCCTGGATCGGGTGGGCGGTGGCTGACGCCTTCCTCGACAACTCAGAGCCTCCTGACTATTGCGTGCAACTCTGAGAAATGGTGTATCTCCGCGTCAGCCTGGTCCGTCTTCGCGCCCGGCCATATGCCGGTGTTGTACCATACAGCCCTCATGCCGACGCTCTTCGCACCGCTCACATCGTCCAAGACATTGTCGCCGACATGGAGGACCTTCTCGGGGGGCAGCTTCAGCCCCTCGAGGGTCTTCTTGAAGATCGCCGGATGGGGCTTCCGCACACCGATCTCGTCGGAAAACGAAAGGACATCGAAGAAGTCCTGGATTCCATACTTCTTCTGGAGCCCGATCAGGGCCCTGCCCCACGTGCGGCCCGTGTTCGAGATGACCCCTATCTTGTAGCCGTCTCTCTTGAGGGTCGACAGGCAATCGACGACTCCCGGGTTGAGCGCGGGCGGCCTGTCGAGGACGGCGTTGCTGAACGGCACTCCGAGCCTCGCGATGAGACCGCCATCGGGCATTTTTCCAGCGCCTGCATATTGAAGGAATAGCGCGATCTGCTCCTCGCCCGAGAGGTCCATGTTCCTGTCCCATGCATCCTTCAGGTGCCCGGACAGCATCTCGTACGCCTCGGAGAGCTTCTCCGGGCTGATGTCCATCCCCGCCTCCCGCAGGATGTCGCCCATGCCTTTCAGCCTGTAATCCTTCGCCCACCTCGCGAACTCGTCCGACTGGACCGGCATGTTGGTGATCGTGAACCACCAGTCGAAAGTCACGGCCTTGAGCATTTCTCACCTCAGATGTCGAATATCACCCGCGCGATGCCCTTCCTAGGATTCACCTCGATCATGTGGTAGGTAACCGCCTTAACGACCATGTGCAGGTGGTGCCTGCCCCTGTCCATGACCTCACCGTCTATCTTTGCATCCAAGGCGCTTCCCTTCATCCTGACGTCGAACCGTTTGAAAAGCAGCCTCTGTGTCTCATGCAGATACAGCAATTCGCTCAGCCATGCCACCATCAGGTCCTCGGTCGTGTCCGCCTTGAGCTTGATATGGTACTCGCCGACCGTCCTGACACCCCTCAGGTCGGTGATGAGGCTGAACATGCCGGCCGCAGCATTCGCGAAGAGATCGTCCATGCTCTTGCCGTATGCGGCGATCCCGACGTCAGCGGTGTGGGCTATCTGCTCATAGCGTTTGCTAGCCACGGATTGCGGTAGAAATGGCGGGTAGATGAATGTTCGTCTAGACGCCCTTCTTGTCTCCCCAGATTATCTTGTGCAGTTGAGGCAGGACGCGGACATCCAGACCGTCCTCGATGACCCACGAGACCAAGGGCAGCATGTTCCTGCCTCCCTCGGGCTGGAAGACTATCGCACACGGTATCTCGTACTTGCCCATGATCTCCTTGGCGTAGATGTAGTCGCGGCGGTCAGCGACAACGAACTTGACCTGGTCCTCCTTCTTCAGCTGTTTCAGGTTCTCGAACCTCATGCGCTTTTCCATCCCTGATGAGGGGCACTTGATGTCCATGCTTATTGCGATCCCGGGAAGGCGGGGGACGCCGTCCAGTGGCATCGCGCCGTTCGTCTCGAGGAGCACGTTGTAGCCCGCCCTGGCGAGTCTCTCCATCAGGGTCCCCGCCTGCTTGTGCGCGAGCGGCTCCCCGCCGGTCAGGCAGACATTCCTGGGAGGCAAGGAAGCGACCTTCTCCACGATCTCGTCGATCGTCATCACCGTGCCGTCGTAGAGCGCCCTCGTCTCGTCGCACCACTTGCACCTCAGGGGGCATCCAGTCACCCTCACGAACGCGGAGGGCAGACCCATCTGCGGGCCCTCTCCCTGTATGGACTGGTAGATCTCGCAGATGAGCATCTTGTTCGGGTCCTTCGGCAGCTTCGGCATCAGCGGTTCATCTTTGTTCATACTCGATCGGATCCTCCATCCCCGCCTCGGCAAAGGCTTTGAGCCTGATCGTGCAGGAGTCGCATTTACCGCAGGCCTTCTTCCCGCCGATATAGCAGGACCATGTGAGTTCGAACGGGACTTTGAGCACCTTACCGCGCTCGATAATTTCCCGTTTGCCCATGCGGATCAGAGGCGCCTCGATGCTGACAGGCTTGCCCTCCACGCCACGCTTCGTTCCGAGGGCCGACACTCTCCTGAACGCGTCAAGGAACTCAGGTCTGCAGTCCGGATAGCCCGAATAGTCGACGGAATGAGCGCCAATGAAGACTGCGTCCGCGCCGAGGGCCTCGGCCCACGACAGACCAAGGCCGAGGAGGACGGTGTTCCTCGCCGGAACGTAGGTGGCGGGGATGTCCGTTCCGATGGCTTCGCTTGGACACTCCTCGGGGACGTTGATGCTCTTGTCCGTCAGCGCCGAGCCGCCGAATCCCGCCAAGTCGACTCGGAGGATTCTGTGCACTTTGACGCCTAAAGCTATGGCAACCCCTTTCGCTGCATCCAGTTCCCGGAGGTGTCTCTGTCCGTAGTCGACAGTGAGCGCATGGACATGAAAACCTTCGTGTACTGCGATTGCAGCCGCGACTGCAGAGTCCAATCCTCCGGAGAGAAGAACCACCGCCTTTCCGGCCATGATGCTTGAACGGGAGGCTTCCTGATAAGTCTTTACTTTGACGAGGCTAACCGAACGTGAGCGCTCACACCAGCGCATCGATGGCGGCTTCGTAGGTGGCCTTGCCGCCCGACACTTGGCCCTCAAAGACATTCCTGACTACGCCTTCCTTGTCGAGGATGTATGTTCTCGGCGTCCCTGCCAGGCCGTATTGCTTGGAGACGCTTCCGTCGGTATCGAGGGCATATGGCCAGTATGTATTGTGAGCTTGCTTGAACAATTCAATCCTTGCATTAGTGTCGGCATCAAGATAGGAGTTGGCATCGACGCTGAAGAAGTTGGCCACGGAAACCCTGTCGTTGTAAACTTGCGCGAGGACGTACCCCTCGGCATCGCAGTGGCCGCAATCGACATCCATGAACCCGAGTAGTGTCGGCTTGCCCCTCAGGTCGGACAGCTTGATTGGGTTGCCATCGGAGGTTGTCAAAGTGATTTCTGGCGCCGTCTGGCCCACGCCAATCCCGGTGGCGTTGGCGGTGGGCTTTTGAAGGGCGACGAAGAGGACAACGACGATTATGATCGCAAGGACCGCAAGCGGCCAGGCCCGTTTCATCTCGAATTTCGGTTTGCTCGATGCCTTGGCAGCCTTCGTCTGAGTCGTCTCCTCCTTTGTCAGGACAGATCTGAGGTCGATCTTCTCGCGGGGGTGCTGCGTCTTCACGTGCCTCTCGAGGTTTTCGAGTTTTACGGGGACGCCGCAGACCGGGCACTTCTTCGTCGCCATTGGCGTTAGAATGAGAAGATTGGAACCTATTGAATCTTCCGAAGCGCCAGTTCAGGGTCAGACAGGGGCGTCAGGACTTAATCTCGTCCATCTCGTAGTCCTTCCACTGCCTCTCGCCGAGGACGATTTCGAACTCCTGTGGAGTCAGTATAGGCTTCTTGAACATCAGGTAGTCCTCTATCGCGACCCTCGGGCAGGCTGTGTTGACCCATGCATCGATCTTGTACCCGTCGAGGGCGTCCTGGCTCACGAGGTCCATGATGAATATCTGCGCGAGCTTGTCGTGCTTCTCCGCGAGGCTGAGGAGGTATTGAGCCAGCTCCATCCTATGCTGTCCCAGCTTCGTGGAGACGAGGATTCCGAAAGTGCCGGCGGACTGTGCGGTCGTTATGGCGCCGTGCCTCTGCCTTATCGTCCGGTCTTTTTCCTCGTCGAGCCGTCTGGCCGTTCCTTTCTCGACGTCAGCCACAACGACGGGTTTCGGCGTCATGAGGGCGACCGCGAGCGGGTGGAAATCACCCGAGCCGACAAAGAGGAAGCAGTCGACGTCATTCTCCACCGCCCTAGCGACGGAGTAGTCGCAACCGAGGAGCTGTCCCTCGTACGCAATGCGCCCGCCAGTCTTCCCGACGAAGACCGAGTAGCCCTTCTGCTCCAGGTATTCCCTGACCTTCGGTACCCAGCCGCGGAACTGCGTGGTCGTGAGCAGTCCGACGTTCATCCCTGGTAGGGGCAGGGCATTGTCGAGGAAGGCGAGGTTCTCCGGCGGCGGGAGCGGGTTGTCGTAGAAGAACACGTTCTTATAGTGCAGGTCAGGGATCGGCGCGTGCCCGAGGTGGACGATCAGGTCGACGGGCATCTGCTTCACGTCGCAAGCACCGAACGACGGGTCTGCCGACAGCATCACGGGGACGTCCGTCTCTTGCTGAAGCTTCCTTGCGATGTCCACCGCCCTCGTTTTCAGGCCGGCGGGGAACTGCAAGCCCACAATCTTCGCTCCACTGTGCAGTATGGCCTCCACGCACCTGTCGAACTCCAGGTCTTCTCGCTCCATTGTGCCCAACCTACGCCATGCTTCTATTTCAGCTTGACCGGTTTCGCGCGGCCGAAAAGCTCAGATTTCACCGAGTTTCCTGCAGCATTCCACCAGATCCTCGGAAAAAGCCTCGGCGGCCTTCGGCGAGATGTGGGGCATCACGACAATCCTGAGGCACCTCGGATGGCGGGCGGCGGATGTCCTCCAACCGTGCTTCTCGAGCTGCCTCTGCACGGCGCCGACATCCTTGACCATGACGCCAAGCACGTTCATCAGCGGCTTGACGGCGATTCTCAGGCCCGCTTCCTGGACTCGCTTCGCTATCAGCTCTGTCGCCTTCACGCACCGCCTAACGACTTTAATGTATCCTTCGCGACCAGTCAAGCGCATCGCGGCGTAGGTGGCGGCGACCCCCGCGCTGTTCCTGGTGCCTAGGAGCGAAGTCTGGTAGACGCTAGTGAGATATGGCGACTCCACTGCTATCTTGTTGAAATGGTCGGCCTGTCTCACCAGCAGTGCCGAACCGGGGATGGTGGCCATGCCCATCTTGTGCGAGTCGAGGACTATCGAGCTCACGCCGGACACCCTGAAGTCCCAAGGAGGGACGTTGACGCCAATCTCCTCGAGGAACGGCAGCACGAACCCGCCGAAGGCCGCGTCCACGTGGAGGGGCACGCGGTCCTGGCAGATCTCCCCAAGCTCGCCGATCGGATCGACCTGGCCAAGCTCCGTCGTCCCCGCCACCGCCACGACCGCGGCGGTGTCCCTGTCTATCTTCCTCCTCGCCTCGTCCACCCTGATGCGGTACGCCTCGTCGAGGCCGACCGGCACCGGCTTCAGCCCTAGAAGGTCCGCGGCCTTGAGGACCGAGAAGTGGGCATTTTCTCCATAGACGACCTTCTTCTTCTTCGTCACGTTCCTCGCGAGCCAGAGCGCGGTGATGTTCCCCTCGGTCCCGCCGGAGATCGTGAAACCGCCGCCACCCCTGCTGTGCAGCATCTCGCCGAGCTGATTGATGACCTCCCTCTCCAGCCGCCATGTCCCCTTGTAGTAGGCGGGGTTGCCGAGGTTCACCTCGAGGAACTGCGCGTGGGCCTCGGCCGCGAGCGGCAGCGGCTCGGTGCACATGGAACCGAGTATCCTCTGGTCAGAGAAGTGGAGGTCCTCCTCCCACGCCTTGCGGAGTTCCTGGAGGACTTTCTGCTTGGAGCTGCCGTATTTCCACATTGGGGTCGAGTGGAAAGAACAGCGGATATATCAGGCCTGTGCCCCGCGGGCTACTGCCCCATGGGGTGGTACTGGGCGCGCTTGCCGCCCGTCTCGATCTCCATGTGACACGGCGTCGGCAGCTTCGAACCGCCCTTCCTCAGCGCTTCCTTCGCGTGCGGTATGTTCGCATCGGTGGTGGATATCGTTATTATGCGCATCCCAATCCTCACTCGCGCCGCCGTGCCGACGGGGGATCCGAAAGCGCGCCTCATCCCCTGGGATATCCGGTCCGCTCCCGCACCGACCGCTATCTTGTTCTCGCGCAGGACGTTGTGCGGGTAGAGCCTCATCTTCAGGTGGTAGCTGGTCCCCGCCATCTTGGCGATGTACCTGTTGGCCGCTATCCTGGCGGATTCCAGGGCGATGTGCCGTATCTGGCAGGGCTCGTTCGCCACGAGATGCACCGCCACGGGGAACTTGGTCTTCGCGTCACCTATGTCAAACTGGGTGATTCTGTTGCTGGGGATGCCGCCCATGTACTTCTTGCGGGTGTAGGCCTGCCCCATGATTCGACGATACATGCAGTTGGGTTTTCGGACCATGGCTATCGGAGTTGAATCCTAACCTTCGAGTTCTATTTAAGGCTTGTCTGGTGAGTGATTTCGCCGAAACAGCAAAAGCCCCTCGGAGGGAGGGGGCATCGCCCCCTCGCGCTCACGGGACTACCTTGAACGAGAACGTCTTCACGCCCGGGTCGCTCCCGTCGAATATGCCGGGATGCGCACGCTCACCGGAGAATCTATAAATAGAGCGCCCCAGCTTTGCCGCCGAGAAGCATGCTTCTGGTGAAACTTGGCGGGAGCGTGATCACGGACAAGTCGAGACTGAGGACCGCCCGCCCATCCGTTCTGAAACGCCTGGCGAGGGAGGTGTCTGCAACGAAGGAGCAGATCATCCTCGTGCACGGCGCAGGCTCGTTCGGTCACATCCTCGCCAAGAGATACAGATTGCACGAAGGGTACCGCGATGAGTCTCAACTGCGCGGAGTGAGTGAGGTCCAAAGGGACGTCAGGCGACTGAACCTCATGGTGGACGATGCCCTGCTGGGGGCTGGCCTGAACCCCATGCCGATACCGCCGAGCCTCGTCGTGAGGTTCGTCGATGGCAGGCTGCACGACATCGAGACCAGGCCTTTCATCCAGTGCCTCGGCCTCAGGATGACCCCCGTGACGTTCGGCGACGTCGTCTTCGACTCGGAGAGGAGGTTCGGGATATGCTCGGGCGACGACCTGATCGGGCTTCTCCATGGCTACTTTCCGGCGAGCAAGACAATCCTCGTGACGGATGTGGACGGCGTCTTCACGAGCGATCCGAAGAAGAAGGGGAGGCGCGAGCTGTTGCGCGAGGTCAGGATCGGGGACATGGGCAGGTTGAACCTGTCCGTCCGCGCGGGGAAGGACGTCACCGGGGGGATTGAGGGGAAGCTGAGGAAGATGTTCAAGGTCATGGAGTCCGGCGACGAGTTCTGGATCCTGAACGGCCTCGTCCCCGGCCGTCTCAGCGACGCGATCAAGGGGAAGAGGTTCATCGGGACCAGGGTGGTGGCATAGATGCCTGAGGAGAGCATGACGGAGCAGAGGAAGGCCGAGCATGTCGACATCATACTCAAGGAGAAGGTCGAGGCGGAACACAACTTCTGGAACGATGTTCACCTCATTCATGAGTCTCTGCCCGAGGTCGACTACGAGGAGATTGACGTCTCGACCAAGCTGTTTGGGCGGAAATTGAACGCGCCAATCGTGATAGCGTCGATGACCGGCGGCTTCGAGGCGGCCAGAGAGATTAACGTGAACCTGGCGAAGGCCGCGGCGGAAGTCGGAGTCGCGCTCGGGGTCGGGAGCCAGCGCGCCGCCCTGGAGCACCCGGAGCTGGAGGACACCTACGCGGTCGTCAAAGACTACGACGTCCCTCTGCGCTTCGCGAACATCGGGGCCCCGCAGCTCGTCGAGCAGGAGGGCAAGGGGTCATTCGGATTCGAGGAGGCGCAGCTGGCCATGAGGATGGTCGGGGCGCAGGTCCTGCTCGTGCACATGAACTTCCTCCAGGAGGTCGTGCAGCCCGAGGGGGACAAGAGGGCGAAGGGATGCCTGTCCGCGATTCAAAGGCTCGCGCTCAGGCTGCCCGTCGTGGCGAAGGAAACCGGGGCGGGCATTTCGAGGTCGATGGCGGTGGAGCTCAAGACAGCCGGAGTGATTGGCATCGACGTCGGCGGTCTCGGCGGGACGAGCTTCTCGGCGGTCGAATACTATCGCGCAAGGAAGGAAGGCCAGGCGATGAAGGAGCGCCTCGGCGCGGCCTTCTGGAACTGGGGGATTCCGACGCCTGCATCGGTCGCGATGGCGAGGACCGGCTTGCCTGTGATCGCGACTGGCGGCGTCAGGTCAGGGCTCGACGTCGCGCGGGCGATATGTCTCGGAGCCTCGGCGGCGGGTCTCGCGAAGCCGATGCTGGAGGCGGCGAAGCAGTCCGCGGATGCGGTGGTGAAGGAGCTTCAGCTGATAGTTGAGGAGCTCAAGACCGCGATGTTCCTCACGGGTTGCGCGAACCTGAACGACTTGGCGGGTGCGCAGTGCATAGTCACGAGGCCGACATCCGACTGGATGGAGGTCGGATAGATGGTTTCGATCGGCCCGGTGGATTTCGAGAAATACCTTGCAGGCAAGGCCGACATCATCGACGAGGCTCTGGATGCTTTCTTCAGGAAAGGCCCCGAGGTCCCGAACCTCTCCGAGGCGGCGCGCTACTCGATGGGGCTGGACATCGCTGACAGGAAGAAAAGCGGCAAGCGCATCAGGCCCGTGCTGTGCCTGCTCGCATGCGAGAGCCTCGGCGGTTCAGCGGAAATGGCGATGCCGATGGCGCTCGCCTCAGAGATAATGCACAACTTCCTCCTGGTCCACGACGACATCGAGGACGATGACAGGGTGAGGAGGGACAGGCCGGCGGTCTGGGTGAAGTATGGCCTCGCGCACGGCATAAACATTGGCGACTACCTCTTCGCGAAGACCTACGAGGCGGCGCTGGGCTGTGTCGAGCGCGGTCTCGAAAGGGAGAGGGCGAACAGGCTGATGCAGCTCATCACCAGGACGATCGTGCACACCGGCGAGGGACAGGCCCTCGACATCGGGGCGAGGAACCGCCACAATCTCACAATCGACGAGTACCTGCACATCACGATTGAGAAGACCGGGTACTATCTGGCGTGTCCCGCCATCGGGGGCGCGCTCGTTGCGGGGGCGGATGACGGGACGCTAGCGGCACTCGAGGAATTCGGCAAGTGCATAGGTCCCGTGTTCCAGATCACCGATGATGTGATTGACCTCACGGAGGGCAAGGGGCGCGGCGGCGTGAAGGGCTCGGACATCATGGAAGGAAAGAGGAGCTATCTGGTAGTCCATACCGCCTCGAAGTGCACTGAGGCTGAGCGCAGACAGCTCTTCCAGATACTAAACAGTCCACGGAACAAGACGACCGAGAAGGAAGTCGAATGGGCGACCGCGCTCTTCGAGAAATACGGCGCAGTCGCTGCGGCGAAGAAGGTGGGGACGGAGTACCTCGAAAGAGGTCGCAAGGTCCTCGATCCGCTGCCCGAGGCTCTCAGAAAGAACGTCTTCGCTGCGTCACGCTACGTGCTCGAGAGGAAGAGATAGGCTGCACTGCCAGAGGGGTTCCCCTTCCTCAATCTGGTCTCGCTCTACCTGTTCATTGCCTTCTTGAACATCGGGACCGCGACCGCCAGCAGCACGAGCCCGAACGCGAAGAGGATGAGTATCTCGGTGGACACCGCATCGAAGCCAGCCCCGAGCACCATGACCTTCCTCAGCGCCTGCGCCGCGTAGGTCAGAGGCAGCAGGTGGGCGATGCTCTGCATGAACGCCGGCATCTGCTGTATCGGGAAGAACACGCCGCTGAGGAACATCATCGGGAACATCAGGGTCATCATGACCATCGTGGCGGTCTCCTCCCTCCCCGTGAACGAGGTGATCAGTATCCCCAGGCCGACGAAGCTGAAGACCGTGAGGAGGAGGAGCGCCACCACCAGCAGGATGCTCCCGTGGATGACGACCCCGAACAGGACCACTGCCAGCATGACTATTATCGCCCCCTGTATCAGGCCACGGATGGTCTGGGCCATCACCTTACCCAGGATTATCGAGAGCCTGTTGATAGGCGCGACCAGCATGCCGTCGAGGGTGCCTGTGTCCTTCTCGTATGAGATCGCGTGCGGGAGTCCGGTCATCAGGGACATCATGACGACCATGGAGATTATGCCCGGTGCGACGAACTCGAAGTAGTTCGGCTGCCCGGGCACTATTCCTGTGAACTGGACAGTATAGGGCTGGATCACAGCCATCGTGTTGTCCCATGTGATGTTGTACGTGCTGTTTAGGTTCAGCCTCGCGATGTACGTGCCCATCGACTCGATTGTCTTGGAGAGCACCGCCTGCATCATCGACGAGATCTGCGGGTTCGACTGGTCCGTAACAATCGTTATTTCGCCCTGCTTTCCCGAGAGGATGCTCTGCGTGAAATCTGGAGGCAAGATTATGCCGCCGCTGATTTTCCCGTCTTGGATTCTCGTCTTGATCTCATCGAAGCTTGTCGCCGTGCTCAGGTCCATCATGCTTGTCTGGTTGTTTATCGCCTCCAGCGAGGAGACGAATGCGTTGCCCAGATGGACCGGCGGGACGACCGTGGAGTTTCCAACATCCTGGTTCGCGAGGGCAATCGGCTGATGGCTGATCGAGGTGCCTGAGGGGAAGATGTAGCCGACCATGACCATCATGAACAGCGGCATGAGGACTAGCAGAATCAGCCGCAACTTGCTCCTGCCGAACTCGACAAGGTCCTTCCAGCATATCCAAGAGCTGTGGCGGATGACTTGTTTGACGGTCATGCGATCACCTCACCCTCCTGGCCCCACCGAACCCCGGGCCGTGCCCTGGCCCGCGCGTCGTCTCCGGCTTTTCCGAGACGGAGTCCCTGACTTGGCGCCCAGTGATATGCAGGAAGACATCCTCGAGCGAGGGCTCCATGTTCTTCACCGTCTTGATCTTCCCACCGCCCTTCCTGACCGCGTCGACCACATGGTCGAAGCAATCGTCTCCCGTAGCCGAGACCTTGACGTGCGTTTCGTCCTCCTGCTGCGCCGACTTCACGCAGGGGAGCGACTTGAGCGACGACATCAGGCTCGGCGTGAGGTTCGGTATCTCGAAGTCGAGGATCGTCGTGTCGGTCCCGGAGACGACCTTCTTCAGGTTGGCGGGGGTGTCGAGCGCCACGATCTTGCCCCTGTCGATAATCCCTATCCGGTCGCAGAGCATGTCGGCCTCGACCATCATGTGAGTAGTGAGGATCATCGTCGTGTTGTTCTCGATGTTGATCCTCCTGATCATCTCCCTGACCTCGGAAGTGGACTGCGGGTCGAGTCCGAGCGTCGGTTCGTCTAGGAACAGGATTCTGGGCTGGTTGACCAACGCCCTGATGACATTGATTCTCTGTTTCATGCCGGTCGAGAACGTGCCGATCCTGCTGTTCGCCCATTTCTCCATGTGGACGAACTGCAGGAGCTTCTCTATCCTCTTCTCCAGGACATCGTTAGGGATGTCGTACAGCTTGCCGAACAGCTTGAGGTTCTCCTTTGCCTTGAGGTCGTTGTACATTATCATCTTCTCGGAGACAAGGCCGATGCTCTCCCGCACCTTCCCGTCCTCCTTCACGATGTCGTGGCCAGCGACCTTCGCCGTGCCCTCGGTCGGCCTGCTCAGGGTGCAGAGCATCCTTATCGTGGTCGACTTGCCCGCCCCGTTAGGTCCCAGGAAGCCGAATATCTCTCCTTCCTTAACGTCGAAGCTCACATGGTCGACCGCCAGCAGCTTTCCGAACCGCTTGGTCAGCCCAGACACTTCAATCATATTGCCAGCCATCTTTATCCGCCTCTGATTATTTCGCGAGGATCCTCATCATCCGCTTTCTCATCTCGACAATGACCTTGCGGAGCTTCACGGCCTGTTCCGGGGTGACGGTCCTCATGTTCGGGCCGAGCACTCGCCCGGTCGTCCGCAGCTCCCTGAAAAGCGCGGCGCGCTCAGGGCCAACGGCAGACTCGAAGAGGCGGAAACCCCTTTCCAGTTCCGCCCGCCGGCTCCTGAGGTAGGCCTTCCCCTTGCGGGAGATGCGATAGGTCTTCCTCCGCTCCTCCCCGCTGACCTCCACCAGTCCCTGCCGCAGCAACGCGCGCAACGCGGGATAGATCGCGCCGGGGCTGGGCTTGTAGAACCCGTGGTAGCGGTCCTCGATGAATTTCATGATTTCATAACCGTGCATCGGGCGCTCCTCCAGGATGCGGAGCACCATGCTCTTGAAGTCGCCCTTGGCCAGGAAGTGGAATGAGCCCGCGATCGGGTGCTCGGTCTTCATGACTGTTTCGATATATCGCGATATATTTGAACCTTTCTTGTGACTTGAACGAACGACACCGCCGCTCCCGCATCACTCGACGCCTGTTGCGGTAAGGTGGAAGGCGACCTCCTTCCTTTCCTCGATGTGTCTGTGCTTCATGATTACCGCCTTCCGCAGCCCGGGGCTCACCTTCTCCAGGCGGATCAGCACCTTCGCATTGTGAGTGAGCATGTGACCGCCGAGCGGCATGTACTCGCCCGTCTCAATGTCAGTGTAGACCTGTGACGTGAGCACGACCGGGAGGTTCATCTCACGCGCCATCTGCATCAGCATCGTAACCTGGCGGGTGAGGGATCGGCGGTCTTCCTTCTCCTCGTTCCTCAACGTGACGCGGAAGTGCGTCGTGGCGCTGTCTAGGATGATGATTCCGATGTCCTTGTTCTTCTCGACGAGATTGAAAGTCTTCTCAACCATCTTCTCCTGATCGTCGATGGTGTACGGCTCAGAGAACAGAATCCTCTTGAGCACGGCCTCGAAATCGTCGCCGCAGATCTGCCGCAGCCTGTCGAGCGATACGCCCTCCGTGTCGATGAAGACGACCTTCTTCTCATCGCGCGCAACGTTCCGCGCGAGCTGGAGGCAGATGTTCGTCTTGCCGCTGCCCGCCTCACCGTAGAACAGCGTCAGGCATCCCGCTTCGACCCCTCCATCGAGCAGGTCGTCCAGCGGTTTGCACTGCACGGGGACCTTCACGGACGAGAGCACGGGGGCAGGCATTATTTAACCCTTGGGCGGGAGTCAGCGAGAGAGGAGACTCGTTCTGCATGGGGAATCGACCGGATTCAATGTTGGGAACATTGATATATCGCCGGGCCAATGGACACCCGCGATAAGTTGACTGGGCTGGATTCCCCGTCTCAGCGCGGTCATCAATAGTTGGGGTAAGCACTTGAGGGTAGACAGGAGAATGCCGCCCTCGGGCGGATTCAGCACGGTCCATCTTCCGTCCACATGTCTTGGGCCGCACCTGGAGGGCGGGCTGTGACGGGTTTCGGGCTTAAAGGGTTCGAGCCTCTCCTGAGGGGCGCAGACCTCGACGGCGCTGTAGTCATGTGCGAGGCGCCGGACAGCCCTGAGAGGAACAAGTTCTGCTCGCAGTTCGTCAAGGAGGGACTGGTGGGCGACGAGAAGGTCCTCATCGTTCTCGCCAACGTCCCGCCCGACGAGATGAAGAAGGGCATGAAGAAGATCGGCGTCGACTTCGACGAAGAGGTCGGCAAGGGGCGCATCGTTTTCCTCAACTGGACCGAGATAGCGAGGGCCGACAAGATCGCGGGCACCCTCAGGCTGCCCTCCCTGATCGCCGCGAAGTTCGCGGGATTCGGCGTAGGCGCCAAGATGAGGACGCTGGTCGTCGGTCTCCAGCACTTGCTCTCCTCCCTCCCTGCGGATCTGCGAGAGAAGTTCGTATCGGACATGGTCGGGCAGGTCAGGGCGGGAGCCACCCTCGGCATGGTCGTCATGGATGCCGGCGATTCGCCGGAGGAGACACTGGAGAAGTTTCGCGAACCCTTCGACGGGGTCCTGCGGATGTCGCGCGATAGCCTCGGCGAGGGTCTGATGATAGGTGTCGCCTCGTTCGATGGGATCGAACGCACGGGCATATCCCTCCCTCTCGGCAAGTTGGGGGACGAGCTGGTGGCGGGGCTCGCAGCCATGAAGGGTAAAGACGCCGCGTCCTGCCCCGAATGCGGATTCCAGGTGCTCCCTGGATTCGACATCTGCCCCAGGTGCAAGGCCGAGCTGAAGAAGCCGCAGGCCGGGGCGAAAGCGGGACCGGGGTCGGTTTTCGATTATCTGGAGAAACTCAGGGTCCAGGGCGGGGTGCGGGAGCCCGTTGACAAGGCGGGGACGGAGGAGGGTGCCCGCAGAAAGCAGCTCGAGGAATTCCTGAAGTCGATGGGCGTCCATGACGAGACGGACCAGGAGCTGGCGAAGGAGCGCCTCAAGGCTCTAGCGCGATCAAGGGCGGTACCGAGGAAGGTCCCCAAGGCGCCGGGCCGCACAAACGGCCTGACGAACGGACTGACGAACGGACTGAAGCGGGGGACGGGGCTCGTGAACGGCCTCGGCCGCACTACTGGGAAGGTCAACGGGACCGGCCGGACGAATGGCCTGGTGAATGGGCTCAGGAAGGCGCGCACGGGCATGACCAACGGCCTGACCAACGGCAGCGGGTTCACCAACGGACTCGGCTCCAAGAGGTTCCGGAAACAGGCCGAGCACTCCCGGTGGAAGCTATTCATCGTTCCGATAATCGCGGCGATTCTCCTCATCGCCCCCGTGATGATACCGGGGGCGCTGTTCAAGGAGGCCCTCTTCTTGGATCCGGACGGGTCCTTCGGCGAATGGTCGGGCGCCATCGGCCTCGACCGCGACACGTCTATCGATGCTTCCGTGGATCTCGTCGGAGGGAGCGTCAAGTCCGAGGACGGGAGATTTGGCGTCTACTTTGAAGTGGCTGGGACGATCCTCACAGGCGACCCGTCTGGTCTGTCGTCGGACATCTTCGAGGCATACATCGACGCTGACAGCGACGCCAACACCGGCTATTTCGTGGAAGGGATCGGCGCCGACTACCTGATGCAGGTGTTCGGACAGGGGCACTCCGTTCTCAGGTCGGGCCTCCTGACGTGGTCTCAAAGGTCGTCGCAGAGCGGCAACGACTGGTCAAACTGGGAGAACGGATGGCCTGTCAGCGCGGTGCCTGGCACGGGCGCGGACTCGGGGAAGATGGAGGTGATGGTGGACATCCCTGGCGGGTCGATGGGCGGCGCGGCGTACCTCGCCGGCGGCAGGGTACTCCTGCACGCCGCGGGCTGGAACAACCAGGAGGACTACTCAGATTTCGCTCTATCCTCGACCAAGCCGAGCTTGGAGGCCGTGCAGGCGAGTGTCGCTCCGCAGACCACAAACCCGGGGACAGTGGCCCTGCTCGAAATCAGCTTCAGGTCAGCGGGCGGAGCGGTCTCCGTCCAGGGCGTGAATCTCCAGGTGCGCGGGACAGCGGCGGCTGGAGATATCTCCACATTCACCGCGCGAGACGAATCGGGGAGCGTGATCGGCTCGTTCGCCTATGGCGGCGGCATCGGACAGATGACATTCGCCACTCCCCTTGTGGTTGACAGTGGCCGGAAGAACGTGACGATCGAGGCGGCTGTCACCGCCTCCGACGGTGCGACCATCGGCCTCGGGCTGGCTGACGCGAACTCGATAGTTGCTCTAGGTGCGTCCGTTTCCCTATTCCAAGGGCAATCGGCAAGAGAGATGAGCTACCTCGGTTCCATCCCAACCGGCGTCGTCATCGACGGCGCCTTCTCCGAATGGACCGGCGCGAACCCGGATGCCGTCGGCGAGCAGTCGACGAAGGGCGCGAAGTCCGTGGACCTCAGGGGATACGACGCGCACAAAGACGGTTCTCTTGTTTCCTTCTATGCCCGCGTGGACGGCAAGATCATGAAGGGCATCTCCGCGCCTGTCCAGCTACCTGGCCGCCAACAGGCCCCGCCGGCCCTGGACTCCGACTTGGACTCGGTTCCCGATTCCGTCGAGGCGGCAATCAACAGCATCCTTCCATTCGACTTCAACAACGACAACGTCTCCGACGCGATGGCCAACCACGACGTGGACGGCGACGGCGTCCAGGACTGGCCGTGGGGCCAGGACAGGTGGCTGAACACCACCATCCCGGATTGGTACGTGCCTCCCTACGCCGGGCGCGTTGTCTCCGATTACATAGGGCCCGCGGTGATCCCGCCGCCAGAGCTCGGCGAGGACAAGCTCCGCGTATTCGTGGACACGGACGGCGTGCCCAACTCCGGATATTGGGTGGGGGGCGTGTACGCCGACCGCATGGTGGAAATCACTGGAAAGAACGGTCGTGCCATGAGCGAGGAGCAGTGGCGCTTCACGGGCGCCACACCATTCACGTGGCAGTGGGCCGAAGTGGGTCAGGCTTCCCTCGCAATGGGCGGTTCCGAGCTGGAGGCGCAGATCGACATCGCCGGGCTCCCGCCAACGGCGAACGTGACGGTCGTGTTCGACCTGAGGGACTGGCGCGGAAACTACGACGATACTTCCCCCGCCCGGACGAGGTCGATGACGAGGTCGGCGGACGGCGGCCTGTCGATCGAGCGCGAACTCTACACGGCGATATTCCCGGAGAGCATGTCCGACGGTGACATCATATTCCGCGATGTGCAGGGATTCGGCCTGCAGTGGCGGCTGACTGGTGCGAAGCTGATCCATGGGCAGAGCGAGCTGGATTCGTACCCGGTCGGACCGTTCTCGCTGGCGACCTCGGGGTTCGGGCTCTCCTACGGGACTCCCGCCATGGACATCTCGGTCGGGTACTCCTTCGATGCGGACAGGCTCAAGGAGGAAATCATCCTCTCGAGCCCGCCTTCATTCCTCGTTGACGGCCCGGACACGCTCGCTTTCGATTTCGCAGTCGCGTACCTCGGCGGGGTTTCGCCGGAGCTGGCGGGGAACATCGGCTCCTGGTCGCCAGAGGGTTCCGGGAGCGCGTACAGGTTCACCACGGCAGGCGAGCTGGAGTTCCACATGGGCCAGGTCCCCGCCTTCACCTTGGCAGCCCCGTTCGCGGTCGACGCGGCCGGTTCGAGAACCCAGTGCACTTACTCGCTCGTCGACAGGGTCGAACAACCTGATTTGAGGATAGGGTGCCCGGTCGATTGGCTTGCCTCGGCGAGGTATCCTGTGACCATCGACCCCACGATCCTGATGAACGGCTACAGGGGAGAGAACTTCGGATACTCGCTCGCCACGGGGGACTTCAACGGGGACGGCAAGGCCGACCTGCTTGTGGGCGCACCGTACAACAACCTCGACGGTTCGGGGAGCGGCAGGGCGTACGTATACCTCGGCGGCACGACCATGGATAACGTTGTGGACCTGGAGATTCCCGGCCCATCGCCAGGAGGCCATTTCGGATGGTCCGTTGCCGCCGGCGACGTGAACAACGACGGCTACTCCGACATGATAGTGGGCGCGCCGGACTACAATAGCGGCGACGGCCGCGCCTACGTCAACTTCGGCACCTCGACGCTCGACTCCGTCATCGACGCCGTGCTGGTCTCCAAGCAGGCAGTGGAGAAATTCGGGTACTCCCTTGCGGTTGGCAACTTCAACGGCGACTCTTACAAGGACCTGATCGTCGGCGCTCGGTTGAACGACACGGGCGGCGGCGATGTCGGGAGCGCATACATCTATTTCGGCAGCTCTCCCTTCGACGTGGATTCCGACAGGGCACTTCACGGGGCGAACAACGGCGAGCAGTTCGGGTACGCGGTCGGCGTCGGGGATTTCAACGGTGACGGCTACGACGATGCGGCGGTCGGGGCTCCGAAGTACATTGCAGGCGGCCCAGCGGCAGATGGAAGGGTGGGAATCTTCTTCGGCGGGACGAACATGGACACGACACAGGACGTCGACTGCAACACAGGCAACAACAACGAGGAGCTCGGGACGTCGGTCACATCAGCAAACTTCGACGGGGATGGGTTTGAAGACCTGTATGCGGGCGGTCCCTACTACGGCTCTCCGAACTACAATGGGAGGGTCGCTGTCTTCTACGGCGGCTCAAACATGAACTCGATCACGGACGCTTCCCTGCCATCGCCGAACACCTTCACATACTTCGGCATGTCTCTAGCCAAGGGCAAAATCGGCTCGACCGGCCTGCCAGAGGTGGCTGTCGGCGCACCATTCTACAGAAAGGGCGCCGCTCCGATCGAGCGCGGCAGGTTCCAACTCTACTGGAACGGGACTACCGGTTCATCTCCCCCCAACAGGGATGGAGACAACGACAATGATCACTTCGCGTACGCGGTCGCAATTGGAGACGTGAACAGCAACAGCACCTTCGGGGAACTTATCGTGGGCGCTATCGACTTCGATATCGCGCCCAGCACGAACAGCGGGAAGGTCTACATCTTCAATGGCGAGAATCCGGTGACATTCGACACGAACCCGGACGTGACGATAGTCAGCAAGGACCCCGGCAGCACGACCGCAGAGATGCTGGGCTATTCCGTCACGACCGGCGACTTCAATGGGGATGGCAAGCTCGATGTTCTCGCGGGGGCACCGGCCAACGCCTATGGCGGCACGGCGAACACCGGCGCGGCATTCATCTACTTCGGGAAGCCGTTCCAGGATGGATACTACGGCCCCGACCTGATGCTGCCCGGCCAGTACGCAGGAGAGATGTTCGGCTGGAACGTTTCCGCGGGCGACGTCAACGCCGACGGCTATGACGACGCGATCATCGGCGCGCCTTACAACGACGAGGGCGGCACCGACATAGGCAGGGCGTACGTCTTCTATGGCGGCAGCACGATGAACAATGCGGTGGACGTGGACATCGCGGGCCAGTCCACGGGGGAGTTGTTCGGATGGGATGTCGCGTCAGGCAATGTCAACGGCGATCAGTCGGGCGGAAAACCTCTCAAGGACATCGTCGTCGGAGCGCCGCAGAACGGCACCGGGAAAGGGCGCGCTTACATCTACTTCGGCTCAACATCGCTCGCCTCGCTGATTTCCACCCCAAACGTCAAGCTCTATCGCGGGGACACGGAGGCGTTCGGTTCGTCCCTTGCCATCGGCAATTTCAATGTGGATGGTTACGATGACATCCTCATCGGTGCACCGACGAACACGTCGAGCAAGGGGGCTGGTTATATTTACTATGGGTGCAGCAACTGGGGCAACTGCTTCAGGGACCCGGACACGAACTGGTTCTATACGGCCTATGTGAGCCGGAAGAACGCCGGTGATACAACCACCGACGTCTTGGTCGACGCTCAGACTGACAACGCGGACGATGCCAACCCCCCGAACGGCGCTGTAGTGCAGGATGGCTTCTATCAAGTAGACAGGAATAAGGTGATGTGGTTCGATCAGACCTACATCGCCGGCATTCCTTCCTATGGGTCGGTGACCAACGCTTGGATCCGCGTTCAGTACTCTGTCGTCAGCGGATACGATGGGAACAGCAGCCTGATGTGGAAATACAGTGGAGCCGGGTGGGCGAACACGAACATCACGCCAATCAGCGGAAATGGCGTGTACGGCTGGTACAATGTCTACAGTCTTGGGGTGAATACCAGGGCCAAGGCAGGGTCTGTCCAAACATACTTTAAGAGCTATGACACCGGCGGCTCGCAGGCCGTCGACTGGGATTATGTGTGGGTGTATCTGGCCCTGACGGGGCAGCAGTTCGCCAACGTCACCCTCGCGGGCCAGGTGAACACCGAAAGGTTCGGACATGCGGTAGAGACGGGCGACCTCGACGACGACTCGCCCTACCTGGACGATGCGGTGGTCGGTGCACCCTTCTACAGCGACACGAACGACACGGGTGCGGTTTACATCTATTCAGGTTCGACCATCCGCGCAACCGCATACGGCGGCACGATCAGCACGCCGACCAAGAAGCTCTATGGCCCGTTCTCGACGAACGGCAAGTTCGGATGGTCCCTCGCCACTGGGAACGTCAACGGTGACACCTACGATGATCTCATGGTCGGTGCGCCCGCCAACAACAGCAACATGGGCGCGGTCTACTGGTACTATGGGCCCACGTCGAGCATCCGCTGGAAGTTCAGCTCGGACGGGGAATTGAACGAACGGCGCGGCTGGTCAATCGCGGCAGGTGACCTGGTCTCACTCTACTTTGGGGAGACCGCGATGGGCTGCCCGTGGTGGGACGGGACAACGAAGGACGGCAGGGTGTACATCCTCACGCCGATCCCGGAGTTCTCCGATTTCCTGATACCGATAATCGCTTCTCTCCTGGTCACGCTCACGCTGGGAAGAAGGCGGCTCGGTCGGAGAAGGCGCGCCTAGCATGAGATTGGCGGCGACTTCAGATCACTGAGACTGTCTGCGAAATCAGAAGCCGAATTGCGGGAGCGTCGCGTGCAGCGCCTCGCGCAGCTTCGGTAAATCGGCCTTCGGTACTTGCACGCGCAGCCTCAGATCAGACGTCGCGATTCTGAGCTGCTTCGTGAACAGCCCTCCGATTGCCGCATGCACGATATCGTTGTACTGAAGCGCGAAATTGGCTTTCTTCTCGTCCAGGATTCGGTCCAGGTCCTTCGCATCGTAGTTGGGCGGAGCGGTTTCGGTCAGACCGGCAGCCACTTCATTCGTGTCTCCAAGCTTTCGAGCGTAGCCCGCGCGTTTCGCGAAGATGAGTCGCTTGTCTGTGAAGACGAGATCGTACTCGCGAGGGACTATGAAGTTGCCGATCAGAGTCTCGAGCCCCAGCACGGTTCCAAGTATCTTCTCAGCCGCCACGTCGCCTTCCCGCTGCTCCTTTTCATCAGCGATCAGTCCGACCTCTTTCGGCGTGTCCTCCAGCTTGAGCGAGGCGAGCTCCGCCTCGCCCGGAACTCTGTAGCCGCGGCTCTGCATGAACGCATCATAGATTATTCCCGCCAGGAGCAGGAGCGTGTTCACAATGATTCCCGCAGAAAGCCAGTTGCCGGAATCGGGGACCCTGAGGATGCCGGTCGCCAACGACGCGACACCGAGGATGCCCTCGACAACAGCGAACGGCATCGCGAGGGTAGTCATCGTCCAGTGCCTGTCCACCGCGAACTTCTCCTTCAGCTCAGCGAGGCTGAGGACCTTGAATTTCTCGGCGATGGGCATCTTCCTCAGCTCCGCCTCCCGCTTGGCCAGCTCCTCGGGTTTCATCGGCTGCAGCGGATCCGGGATGTGGCGGTCCCACGGCTTCCTGTTGCCCCAGAAGAGGCCCAGGATGAGCAGCAAGGCAACGAACGCCAGCGATATCAGCGGCTTGTAGTTCGGCTCCGTGTTGATCGGCGGTGGCGGCTCGTAGATGATGCAGGCCGAAAACGCGGAATCGACGAGGAGCTGCGTGGCGTTGATCGCGCGGCGGGGCGGGTAGCCACTGGTGCTGCCCGAGAACACGGTGAACGAACCATCGTCGGCCCAGTCGGTCCAGATGCCGCTGACGTTGATAGCGACCCTACGGACAGGGCTTGCCGTGCTGTCGTTGAAGCGGACGTCGACAGTGTGTTCCGGGTTCGTCCCTATGAGGCACACCGTCGGCCTGAATTGAGCCATGAACGGCACCACGATAGTCTCCGCGCTGGTTATCGTGAACTGGAGGCTCGTCGCCCCCGTTGAGATCAGGTTGATGTACCTCGTTGATGGCGGGACATCCACCCTGCCGCCCACGCTGACCGCCGTGCCGTAGTCGACCCAGTCAGTCCACGCTGTCGCGGTGCCGGATGTCTTCACGGAGCCGAAGACCGTGAACGAGATGGGGACGGACACGAATAACGGGAGCCCCTGGAAGATGATCGTGGGCGTGACCTGATGCCAGTAGAAGACATCGCGCGTGAATGTCGACGTCACGGAGGTCCAGGGCGCGGTGCTGAATCCAGTCAGGGTGACCCATTGCTCGGTGGCGTTGCTGTTCGCGCCGGTCGTGTCGAACGACAGGGCGGTGCCGTTGTCCACCCAGTCAGACCACGTGCCCGACAGCCCCGGCTGGTCGACAAGAAGCCCTCTCGAGGTGAAATGCGCGGAGACTCCGTGCAAGCTGTCAAGTCCGAGGAGGTTCACGATCGGCTGGTGTTGCTGAGAGTAGTTGGCGGTGATCGTGCGATCGGATCTGCCTATGGTGATATCGTGGGCGATAGCCCCGCCATCGTCCCATTCATCGAAGACCCATCGCGAGCCGCCGCCGACCATGTCCGGGTCCCAGACTCTGATGTTGTGGATTTCGCCGGAGAGCCACGAGAACATCGTGCCGGCGGTGTAATTGAAACCGTCCACGGTGACGTTTCCCATGAGAGGATTGCGGGTGATCGTGCAGTTCACCGGCGTCGGCGGCGGCGGGGGCGGCTCGAGGACATTGATGTGGACTTGCGGGAACGGTATGCTTATGCGCGTGTCGTCGTACCGCATGTAGGTGACCCTGCTGTCAGGGAGCACCTCACCGTCAAGGCCTGCGCCGCTCATCCCCGACGTGACCCTGAAAGTGGCGGTCCAAGTCTCGTTGATCGTCAGCTTGGAGACGTTCCACTGCAGGTTCATCTGCCCGTTAAACAGACCTGCGTAGCTAGGCGCGGGATTCGCCGTGGCACCGACGTAATGGATGTAGCCGGGGAGAAGGACGCTTATCATCGGGATGCTGTCGGTGACATCATCGTCGTAGCCGGCCATGTTCTTCACTATCTGACCTATGAGCGCGAAGATCGCGTCAAGGTCGCTTGCGGTCTGGGCCCTCATGTAGACGCCGCCGGTTATCTGGGCTATCTGCTGGAGCAGGGCCTCGTTCATGCCGCCACCCGAGTCGACAAGTCCGATTGTGAAGATGACTATCCCATTGTCCGCGGCTCTCTGGGCTTGCCCGAGTATCTGTGCTTCGGTATGGTGCTCCTGTTCATCGCCGTCGGTCAACATTATCCCGACCCATATGTGGGACTGGTTACCGTATGCCACGAGCTCGTCTACTGTGATCCTTATCGGATCATAGAGATTGGTCGATCCAGAGCTGTCTATGGTGTCGATGTTGGATTTGATGTGCGGGTAGTCTGAGCTAAGGTGGTCGTTTCCCACGAGGATTGCATCGGCATCGAAGTCGACGACAGCCGCCCTGTCAGGGACCGAGAGGAGGTCGACATAGTGCTTCGATGCTGTGAGTCTCCGATAGGATGGATCATTCCCGAATGGGGGTGCCATGCTCCCCGAGCTGTCTATCATGAACACGGTGTCTTGCGGCCTCTGCCTGAACATCGCAGTGCCGCGACCGGTGACTGTTAGGGTCACCGTGGTTTCCTTTGGGAGATAGGCCGGCGGCGCAGTCTCAAGCCAAATCGTGGTGGGGTTCACCGATGCGGCCGGTGACTCATAGGGATAGATGTTCGTGGTGAGCGGGACGCTCGCGCTCGCCATCGGGTCCCCGGCGATTGTCGCGACGATGCTGCAGGTCTCCCAGTCCTGCACTTGCGGGACCGGCGGCACATCGACAGCCACCTGGATGTTCACCTGTCCCTCCGGAACGAGAAGTCCCGTGTCCGGGATCGAATCAAGATCACCGGGTGAGTCGGCAAGAGGCGTGAAGCCGTCTGCCATGAACAGGGTAGTGGACCACGATTGCGGCCCGAGTTGGACCTGCACGTTCGCATAGGAATCGACAGGTTCCTTGTTCGTGATGGTGAGGATAAAGAATACGCGTGCGCCCAGGTCCCCTCCTTTTGTTTGCCTGGGGCCGATGAGGACGAGCGGGAGTGACGGGACCATGTTGAACCGCCAGCCCGCCGCGATCGAAGTCGGGTCGTCGTAGCCGTTCGCCGTGCCGAATCCATCAGGAACGCGCACCATGCTGAAGTCCTGATTGTGCGCAGAGGACCAGCCGACCATGTCCAGAAGCGCGCCTCCCGGCTCGTAGAGGTAGAGGTTGTCCCCGCTGGCGGTCATCTGGCTGAACAGCGCCGGCGCCTGCGAAGGTCGGATTATGTAGAACGGGTTCGCAGCCGAGAGGATCACGGAAGGCAGGGTGAACGCCGCGTCACCGACGAGAGTATATCCTCCTATGTTGAGAGACCCGAGGGACTTGAAATAGAGCTCGATGAAGCGGTTATTGGGGTTCGCCGCGTTGAATAACACTTCGTTGAGCACGAGAGGGGGATTGACAATCGGTTCGACGCCGCCGTTCGGCGCCCCGAACGTCGGGATGGCGGCCCGCGCCCAGTTCGAAGTGTAGCCGCCGCCCGAGGGCACCCGCGCCACCGACTCCGTATCCAAAGGATCCGGCGCTGGTCCGAGCTGACCGTAATGAACCGAATCCTTGACGGCCGCGCTCGGGTTCTGAAGCTGTACATAGCCTCCCTCGTCACCGAGAGTGATGTCAATCACCAGGCTGGAGGTCGGAGGGTCGCCGACCGTCCGGTACGCGCCCGCCGGAATCGAGGCCAGCGGAGTCAAGATAACGGTCACGCCGTCGACGACCAGCCGCCAGCCCGTCATGTCGATGAGTCGCCCGCCGTGGTTGTACAGCTCCACCTGCTCAAGGCCGTTGGGGCTGTCGCGAACCTCGGTGATCATCAACTCGCTTATCTCGAAACCTGCGAAGTACGCGTGGTAGGCCGGCGGACTCCTCCTGTCGCTCCATATCACGTAGATGCCAATTGGTCCCGCGATCGCTGAAGGCGCCACCTGGTCGGTGCTGTCGTCGCCCGGAGCGTTCTCGTCCGTGTCGTCGACCCTGATATCGTTGCTGTTGAGGGTTCCGTCGCCCCAAGTCGCGCCATTGTCCTCGGACCAGGAGGCGAACACGTCGGTGTCGCCGTTCCTGTAGTCGGACCAGACGACGTAGAGGACACCGGATGATTGCATGATGCTCACGCCACTCGGCAAATACGCCATGGTCGCTGGGACATCGTCGACCTGCACGAGGCCGGTCCACGAGACGCCGAGGTTCACCGTCTGGGTGTACGCGATCCAAGTCTCGCCCAGGGCGTCCTCCTTCGTGAAAACCACGTGCGCTGTCGCAGCGCCGCCCACTGCGATTGATGCGAACCGTGCATCTCCCGTGCCCGCGGTGACCGTAATAATCGAATTGGTCTGCCAGCCGTTGCCTTGGTTCATCGAGCACGCAAGCCAGAGCGTCGTCGCGGTCGGGCCCGCCTCCTGCCACGCGACGCAGATCGTGCCACCGCGTGCGGACAGGCTCGCGTAGGCGTCTCCGTTAATGCTGGTCGAAATCTGAGTCTCCGCCACCCAATTCCCGCCGCCGTTGTTGGACCTGGCCACGAAGATGTCGAGGTTCCCGTTCCTCGTGTCTTGGAAGGAAGCATAAATCCGCCCGTCCTTGTCGTCGACGGCGATGCGGGGGATCGTGGCAGTCGCGCCGCCCGTGTCCAGTGGGTGCTTGTCGAGCGGGCTCCATGTGTTCCCGCCATCGTTCGAGCTGATGACGTAGATGTCGTACTGGAAGGCGAGCATCACCTGCCATGCCACGTAGATGCGGCCATTGTAGGGTCCTCCGGATGTATCGACGGCGATTGATGGTACGTAGTTGTTTGAACCGACGAACCCGTCAATCCTCCTCTGAGGGGAAGACCACGTCAGACCGCCATCGGTCGAATTCGAGTAGTAGATACCTCGGTCGGCTCCGCTGCTGTTATCACTCCATGCCGCGTGGAGCTTGCCGCTGGAATCAATCGCGATCACCGGGCCCCCCGGGGATGCCGGGTAGACCCACCCCACGTTCGAGTCGACCCTCACGTTTGGTCGTGAGAATGCCGGCGTGACCGCCGCGCCGTACTCTGCCAATCGGGGGATCAAGACCAGCACCGAACTGGCCATAATCACCGCCAGCACTAGCGCACTGAGATGGCGACTTTTATCGTAACGCCTGCGTGCCCACATGACCTACCCCCTCGCCGATTCCCAGGGAGCGAACGAGGAGTGCAACATCGGCTCTTGCCAAGGCCAGAAAGCCAGCCCAGCTCCTGACCTCCTAACCGTGCGGCCTGTTATATATAGCTAGTGTAGCAAGAGCAGGCATGCTTCCGCCGCAGCGTGAGGCCCGCGGAGACGCTTCGATGCATCACGCTAGCGAAGCCGTGAGATACTGACAATGTCGTTCGATTTCATTTTCAGGAATGATATTGAACGCACGAATCATCGTGAGACATGGGTCAGAGAACGTTCCGCTGCTGGTATTCTGGCTTAAGACGCAAACAATTGTGAGAG
>JAFNFQ010000008.1 GCA_017885655.1 Methanobacteriota archaeon
CCGCCGCCGGACTTGTGGATGAGGGCCTGGTGCTTCAGCGTGTTGAAGATGCCCTCAATCGAGTCATCGATCGGCAGGACGAAGCAGGCGGCGAGTTGCTGCAGCTCGTTCCCGGCGTTCATGAGGGTCGGGCTGTTCGGCAGGAACTCCAGGCTCGACATGAGACGATAGAACTCCTTTGCCACCGTCTCGACCTGGCTGTCGGTGGCGCCGTACAAGGCCTCCGCCTGCGCGAGGTTCTTAGCGACCCGCCAGAACATCTCCGTCGGGTTCTCGATCGCCTTGCCCGTCTCGTTCCTGTTCAGATAGCGTTTCTCGAGGACACGGAGAGCGTTCTCCGTGAGCTGGGGGGGAGCGAGATCCGGGTGTGAGCGAGAGCGAGGATGACCTTTTCCTTCTACTAGGTTCGTTGCAACACCTCCCTGACGTTGGGGGTTTGACTTGATGAGCGACAGGGGATTTGGGGGTGAGCGAGCCGTAGCTCTGGTAGACATAAAGCCCTTTCTGAAACATTTCTGTTACCTGTATCTGCGGTGTTTGTTATCAGACCTGCTACCAACTACTTGACCCCATTGATTGAGGCATCAAGGGCGGTCGGAATTCTTGTGTTTTTAGTGAAGTGGAGGCGATGTATTCACCGTGTTATCACGGTGAGTGCATTTTGAGCCGACAAAATCCATCTAGACCCCCACCCCACCATTTCCTCTGGACGGCGCCAGCCTACTCCAAAGCTTATTAACGAGAAGTTTTCTTACGGAAAGTGTGGCACGCCTGTACAGGGAATTCCGTTTAGAGGTCGCCGCGATGATCTTCATCGCCGGCCTCATCATGACCATTCTCACGATTATCAGCTTCACCTTACCATCCACACCTCCCGAACCATCTAATTTCTTCTATGATTTGATTAAGGTCAAGATAGGCAACTGGATGGTCTGGATAATGTTCCTCGGACCGATCCTGCTGCTGGCGGGTATCTTCTATCTTGGAGACACCATCAAGAAGTTCAGGGAATTCAACAAGCTGATGGATACGGATAGCAAAGCAAGGTTCGTTCAGAATCAGGATAGGATAGAATATCTTGCTTGGCTCCTCTCCTCTCGCCTTGAAAAACAGGTGGAAGCGAAGAAGAAGGAATTCAAAATCGACTAAATCGGCAATCTTTCTTAGGCACTGCGTATCCGGTCACGGCTAGGCTCTCCATTGGAAACAGAGGGGTGGGGGATAGGGTTTAAGAATGATCGCATGATATGATATAACGCGCAAAATCTCCAAAGGAACCAGGTCCGTTTCCCATGAAAGTCAACCTCAGGCTCTTCTCCGTCTACCGGGACATCGTAGGATCCAAAGAGATGATTGTTGACGTGGCTCGGGGTGCGACCCTAGGCGACTTATTTGAAGAGCTCCTGCACCGTTATCCGGGACTGAAACCCCTCGAAAGGTCAGTCGTTCTGGCGGTGAACAGGGACTTTGCGGATTCTGAGACGAAACTGAAAGAAGACGATGAGGTGGCTCTCATGCCCCCGATTGGCGGTGGTTGAACGACAATCCAAAAGAGAGACTTCTCGATTAAGCGGGTTCTGGAGGACGTGATGGACTCCAAGGCGGGGGCGGTCGTCTCCTTCATCGGGACCGTCAGGAGGGAGCGCGGTCTCAGGGCGATTGACTACGAGGCGTACGACGAGATGGCGAGCAGCAAGCTGAAGGAGCTCCGTGTGCAAGCCATCAAGAAGTTCAGGCTGACCGATGCCGTCGTGATTCACCGCAAGGGTCGTCTCAAGGTTGGCGAGAAGGTGGTCATTGTGGCCTGCAGCGCCCCTCACAGGAAGGAAGCTTTCAAGGCGTGCGAGTGGCTTGTCTCCGAGGTCAAGAAGGTCGTCCCGATCTGGAAAAGGGAGGTGTGAAATGGCGCGAATGGTGGACGTTGGCGGGAAGAAGGACGTGAAGCGCAAGGCCGTCGCGACCGGCGAGATAGTCCTGCGGCAGGCGACATTGACGGCGATTGAGGCGGGGCGGATTGCCAAGGGAGACGCCCTGGCGTCGGCCGAGGTGGCAGCCCTCCAGGCGATCAAGAAGGTCTGGGAGGTACTGCCGCACACTCACCAGATCCCGATAACTTCTGCAGGTGTCAATTTGAAGGTAGGCGACGGGTTCGTTTCGGCGACCGTGACGGTGGAGGCCACCTACAAGACTGGAGTGGAAATGGAGGCGCTCTACGGCGTGTCCGTCGCATTGCTCACGGTCTGGGACATGGTGAAGTCGCTGGAGAAGGATGAGGCCGGGCAATATCCAGGCACGAAGATCAGGGACATCCGTCTCGTGTCGAAGGTGAAGGGCGATGGCTAAGAAGTCCTCGACCACAAAGAAGCACAGGGTCGAGGGACCGAAGAGCGTCACGGCCGCCATAGTCACAGTCAGCGACACCAGGACCTACAAGACAGACGAGAGCGGCAGACTGATCGAGGAACGGCTGATCGCGAAGGGGCACAGGGTGGTCCGCCACGGGCTCTGCCTGGACGAGCCCTCGAAAATCGAGAAGGAGCTGAGGGCCTCGCTGGCCACCGGATGCGATGTGATCATCTTCAATGGCGGGACTGGAATCGCTCCTCGCGACGTCACGATCGAGACCATCGCTCCACGGCTCGAAAAGCGAATAGACGGCTTTGGGGAGCTTTTTAGGCAACTCAGTTACGAGGAAATCGGTGGCGCGGCGATGCTGAGCAGGGCGATGGCTGGGACTTGTCAAAGTAAGGTGGTATTCTGTCTGCCGGGGAGTCCTGATGCAGTGCAGTTGGCCATGGATGCTCTGATTCTCCCGGAGATAAATCATGTGGTTGGTCTCCTGAAATGGCGGGGAAGATTATTGGGTGCGCGTCCGAACTCTACTGGATAGTGTTATCAGGTATGATTCCCCTTAACATCCTCAGATGAACCTTGGTCTGCGCCTTGTCCTCGCAAACTCTTTCATAATTACTCTCATCATAGCGACGCATCTGACATGGACTTGGCTCTCAACGCTATGGGTGACCGTTTTCGTCGCGGCCCCTTTTCTACTCATTATTATGTGGGCTCTAGGCGTAGAAGGATATCGTAATTGGAACCAGATTTTCCTCCTCACAACGGTTGGCTGGTTCCTTTTTTGGGTAGGCTCGATGAATAGGTGGGTCGGGGAGGATACGCTAGATCCTTTCCAAATTGTGGTGCTGCCCGTCTTGTTCAGCTTCTTTGAATACTTATGCATCAAGCTGGAATGGGAACCGTACCTGCAACTTAGCAGATTTCAACGAATGAAGAGGCGATATCGCTTCGCCAAGCATGTGATGTGGGTGGGCATAGGTGTCCTTATTTGCGCAATACCTTTGGTTGTAATTGCCGCAATTGCGATCGCGGAGGGCGCCCGACCAGATTTCTGGCTTTTTCCGATGATATTCATCGTCCCCGGTTTTGCATTAACGGTCGTAGGCCTGGCCGTCCGTCTAATCTCATAGCTCGATTCGGCAATTAAATAACCTCCATGGACGCGACTCGCGGCCACGCAAAGGCCTTATCTCCCGCCATTCTATCGTCGAAATGATGCGCCCCTTCAAGGCCCTCATATCTCTCGACGAGGCCCTGGCTATTTGCATGGACGCCGTGAGCCCAATTGTGACTGGGGAATCGCTTCCGATTGAACGGGCCGCGGGGCGGGTGTCCGGATCGGAAGTCCGCGCAAGGATTTCGGTCCCGCTTGCAGACCGAGCTGCGATGGACGGCTACGCTGTGAGAGCGGCGGACACCTACGGGGCGGGCAAGTTCAAGCCGAAGGTTCTCCAGAGAGTCGAGACTCTCTACGCCAACTCTGTTCCGAAGAAGCGAATCTCCAAGGGCAAGTGTGTCGAAGTGGCGACAGGGTCGACAATCCCCGGAGGTGCTGATGCGGTCGTGATGGTCGAGGACACCGAGAAGAAGGGCGATCGCGTATCGATTCATTCACCGGTGCATCCTGGTGAGAACATCTCCCCTGAAGGCGAGGACATCAGGAAGGGAGACAAGGTAATCTCTGATGGCGAGGTCCTGTCCCCCGCCAAAATCGGCGCGTTTGCGGCGGTTGGAGTGAGGCGGGCCTCCGTCTACCGTAAACCCGTCGTGGCGGTGCTCACGACGGGCGACGAGGTCATCGAGCCAGGCAGGCCGATCCGTCCCGGTCAGGTCTACGACATCAACGCCTACACGCTTTCCGCGGTAATCGAGGAGAATGGCGGGGAGCCGAAGCGATTCCCGCGCGCCCCCGACGACATCGAATCGCTCCGTTCATCCCTGAGGAAAGCCGCCAAGTGCGATCTTGTCGTCTTCTCCGGCGGCTCCTCGGTCGGCGAGAAGGACCTCATCATGGATGTCCTCAGGCAGCTCGGTGAGGTGAAGTTCCATGGGGTCGCCGTCAAACCGGGGAAGCCGACGGTCTTCGGCCGCGTCGGCAAGACGCCGGTCCTCGGCATGCCCGGCTATCCGACATCCTGTCTCAGCAACGCGTACATGATACTCGTGCCGATGCTCCGTAAGATGGCCAGGCTCCCGCCAAAGATGGAGAAGACAATCGAACTGCCGCTCTCCCGCCGCGTCGTCTCCGCAATCGGCCGCACCGAGTTTCACACGGTCAAGATCGAGAAGGGCAGGGCCGTGCCCGTCTACAAGGAGAGCGGGGCGATAACGAGCATGGCCAACGCAGACGGTTACATCAGGATCCCCGCCAACGTCGACCTCGTCGAGGCGGGGGAGACCGTCCAGGTCATCCTCTTCTAGGCTTCGGCTTCGGATGGTTGACCTTGATGTGGCCGCTGAGGAAGCGCCCGCCCATCTCCTTGCTACAGACAGGGCAAGTCGCGATCGAATCTCCTCCCCGCACGCGCCACTCTGACGTGTTGATCGCTTCCTCCAACGCCTCCATCTCCCCCGCAATCTTCGCGTCGAACGCGATCGACTTGTGATACTTCATCGGCTGCGAGAGGATATCGATGTGGAGGTCGATCGGCGCATCCTTGGGCACCATGCTCCCGCCGAACGTCTCGATCTTCAGGTGCAGCCGCTGCTTCTGGCCGACGGGTTTGAAGGCGACGACCTGGAAGGGCTCGCGGGCCACTCGGTACCCCAGCGAGGCAAGGACCACCTCGAGGTTCGCGACGAGGATGCGTTTGGGGACAGCGCCGAACAAGGCGATCTCTCCGAGGTTATGACCGTGCGGGCTTAGCCTTTTCTGTCTGGAGCCGGCGGCGGTGCCGGTGGGCTAGCTCCAGCGGACTATCTTCGTGTACTCTTCCCATAGGATATATGGGAAAGCACAGCCAGTGTCCGTCAGGACATTCGCGTGGACCGTCATTTTGTCGACGCTCCATGGAGCGATGAATGCGCCGTAGTCTATCTCGTCTGCGAGCGTCGCCCCATCGCCGTAGAAGTATCTGACCTTGTAATCGAAATGCCTGGCATCGCCGAAATTCACGATGAACACGTCGACGGAGTACTCGACAGGCGTAGGGAGCGTGTTGTTCGTGCACGTCGCGATGGCGTAGATGCCGGTCCTGTTCGGCGTCGGTCCGGGGGGCCCCTGGACGCCAGTGGCACCCACCGGCTCCTGAGCGCCTGGAGATATGTACGCCGCGCAGGACATGGTGATTGCCATAATGGACATCGCGATCGCTACCAAGCTCAAGATTCTCTCTCTCCCCGTCATGATTCACCTTCCGTGCTTGCTTCGGCGGTCATCCCTTGATGCTCGTGTGCCGATTGGCGGCCAGTGCTCCGCCAGCTTCTGGGTGATGAATTCTCTATGCGATTTGAAGCTTGCCCCCAAGCCATCCGGAATATCGGGTCATCGATGCGTAGATTCAGTCAGATGTGTACGCGACCTTCACCGCAACGAGTTCGCGGCCTCGAGCGTCTCCGCGAACATCACGGAGCAACGTGGCCTCTCGATGGTCCGTCTCCAGTTCGCGAGAGACGCGGCGCTGTCCGGTAAGAAGCAGATTACGTCATTGTATGGCGTGCCCTCGGACTGGACGGACGTCCCTCTCGACTTCCAGGCGTTGGACCCGGATTATCCTGATGGCCAAGCGGCCTGGGCGGCGATCCAGACCAATCGCAGCCTCGCGATACTAGACGGCTCCGTCGCCCCGCAACAATTCGTTTCGATCAACGCTGCCTTCAGCGCGAGCGTCGGGGACATCCTCTACTTCCAAAATACGATCTTGGCGGTCAGCCACGTCAAGGTCATCGGAATCCTCTACGAGCGGTTCGTCAACGGGGTGTTTGTCGGCTGGGACACGGTCCGCATGGACTTCGGCGTGAACTACCCGTTATTCTTCTACTTCAAGGTCGCGCCCGGGCAGGATTCAACCGCGGTGAGCCATGACCTCGAGCGGACATTCGTGATGTACCAGATGGTGACGTTCGACACGCACGCCATAATCCAGGAAGTCATGCAGGTCGTCGTGGGGATATTCAACCTCCTTGAGGCCTACCTCGCTCTAGGTCTGATCGTCGGCATCGCGGGCCTCGGAGTGATAACGATGAGGAACGTGGTGGAGCGCCGCACGGAGACGGGAGCGCTCCGGGCGCTCGGCTTCCGCAGGTCGACGGTCCTTAGGTCGTACCTCTTCGAGCTTTCATTCATCGCCCTCACCGGGATCTTGCTCGGTGACATCCTCGGCATCGCGATCTCCTACGACCTGTTCCTGCACTTCTTCGCCGGTCAGGCGGCATTCATAATCCCCTGGGACAAGCTGCTCATCGTGAGTCTGATCGCCTTCGTCGGAGCTGTTGTCGCGACGGCGAGTCCCGCCATCCGTGCATCAAGGATACCGCCAGCGGAGGCGCTGAGGACTTTCGAGTGATGCAAGAACGGACCGCCATGGTCTGGCTCAGATGACCTTGGTGATCCTCGCGAGCCTCTCCGCCGCCTCGTAGTTCAGGCCCTCGTCGCCTAGGATCGTGTACCTCTCCTTCGCAATCTCGTGCGCGTGTATGAGGGCCTCGATGAGCTCCTCGTCTGTGACGCCGAGCGCCCTGGCGGTGGTCGGGGCGCCGATGGTCAAGAGCGAATCCCTCACGCTCTGCCAGTTCCCGCCATGGAGGTACATCATCATGATCGTCCCGACGCCGCACTGCTCTCCGTGCAGGGCCGGCTTCTTCGCGATCCTGTCGAGGGAGTGACTGAACTTGTGTTCCGAGCCGCTGGCGGGGCGGGACGAACCTGCTATGCTCATTGCGACGCCGCTTGAGACTAGGGCCTTGCACACGAACCAGGCGCTCTCCTCGATTCTCGGCTTGATGGTGTGTGCGTTCTCGATGAGGAGCTTCGCCGCCAGCTCGGAGAGGGCGGCCGCATAGGAGGAGTAGTACTCGTTCCTCAGATTCCTGGCCAGCGCCCAGTCCTTCACCGCCACGAGGTTGGAGATGATGTCGCCGCAGCCTGCAGCAAGAAGCCTGAAGGGCGACTCCGCGATGATCCTCGTGTCCATTATGACGGCGATGGGAGTCTGTCCCTGGAAGCTCGTCCTCTGGCCGTTGGCCGTGAGCGAGGCTCTCGCGCTGACGACACCGTCGTGGCTCGCGGCGGTGGGGACGGAGATGAATGGGATGCCGACGTTGAATGAGGAGCACTTCGCGACGTCGATCGGCCTCCCGCCGCCGATGCCAAGCGCGAAGTCCGCCTTCTTATCCTTGAGGAAAGCCTCGGCCGACCTCACCTCGTCGATGCTGGCGTCTGCGATGAGGTAGTCCTTGACCTTGAACCCCTTCGCATGAAGGAGCTGGGCCGCCTTGTCCCCCGCCACCTTCATCGTCGTGCCGTCGGCCACGATCACTGCCTTCTTCCCGAGCTTGATGCGGACGCAGACATCGCCCAAGTCGAGGAGTGCGTCGTGGCCTACCACCACGCATCGCGGCAACTCCATGGCCTTTGACTTCGAGAAACTCTCAGCTTCGAACGCCACCAGAGGGCCACCTTGTGACGGTCAATAAAGAAGGTGTTCAGTATTTAAAATTGGCCCACCGATGAAAAGGCCGTGCTCGGACCTCGGAGAGCTCTCTGATAGCTTATTAATCCCGGGCGACACTATGCTTCCGAAAATGGGCGAACTCATCTTCATAGGCCTCGGTCTCTACGATGAAAAGGACCTCACGTTGAGGGCAATCGAGGAGGCGAAGCAGTGTCAGGTTCTCTTCGCGGAATTCTATACCTCCGCCATGAAGGGCACGACGCTGGGGAAAATCGAGGAGGTATTCAGCAGTAAGATCGCAGTCCTGTCGCGGGAAGAAGTGGAGAAAGGCGACATCATCCTCAAAGAAGCCACCTCGAAGAAAGTCGGTTTTCTCGTAGCGGGAGACCCGATGACTGCGACCACACATGTCGACCTGCGCCTCAGAGCCGCCAAGCAGGGAATCACCACCCGGGTGATCCACGGCGTCTCGATACTCACCGCCGCGGCGGGTCTCCTCGGCCTTCAAGCGTACAAGTTCGGGAGAACCGTCACGATACCTTTCCAGGAGGAGCGGTTCAAGCCGACGAGCCCCTACGAGATGATTTCCCAGAACCGCCAGGCCGGGCTGCACACGCTCGTCCTCCTCGACCTCAAGGAGGGCGGGAAATACATGACGGCCAACGAGGGGATGAGCTACCTCGTCGAGCAGGAGAGCAACATGAAGTTCGGGACTTTCACGCAGGATTCGCTGGTGTGCGTCCTAGGCCGGGTCGGCTCGGCGAATCCGCTCGTGCGGGCAGGATTGGTGAGTGACATGATCCACACGGACTTCGGAGACCCGCTCCACTGCATCGTCCTACCAGGCAAACTGCACTTTGCGGAGAAAGAAGCCCTAGTGGTCTTGGCGGGAGCTCCTGAAGAAACCGCTTGAGTCTACTCCAGCCACCTGCTGTACATCACGAAGTCTATCTTCATCCAGTGGCGTTTCATCTCCGCCTCCCGCACAAAGCCGCAGCGCTCGTACATCGCGCAGGCGGAGTCTAGCCGGGCCATTGTGTAGGCGATTAGTTTGTGGCATCCCGCCTTCTTCGCATCGGAACACGCCGCATCAATCAACGCCTTCGCGACGCCGCGATGGCGGTTCTCCGGCGCGACTCCAATCCATCCCAAGTCAGCGACTCCTGTATCGCGGTCCAGCTTTCCGATCGCCAGACCGACTATTCTCCCGCCATCCTCCGCTACCTTCGCGAACTTGTCGCGCGACCCGACGTATTTCCCAAGAACCTCCGGGGAATACAGCAGGAGTTCGCCCTCGAACGCCTCTCGCGGATAAAATAACTTTTCCATCTCCTGATACGACTTCTTTCTGATCAGGATGGAAAGCTCGGAAATGCTGGTAGTGTCGTCTCTTCTCGCGTCTCGTATGAGCATGTCGACAGCCGCTTGGCGGGAATGGTCTTCGCCGCCTAGAACCCCACCATCGGACGACTACTTCCGCAGCATCTTGAACGCGATGTCCCACGTGCCCTTGCGCATGGCGTAGGTGACCCGCAGGACGCACATTGGCTCCATGAGCCGCGCGCCCTCTAATCCTCCCAAGTCCGTCACCGGCCAGCCGAACTCCTCCAGTATCTTCGTGACGGTGGCCTTTGCCTGCGCGTCGTTGCCGGCGATGAACATGTCAGGAGGTCCGCCAGGGAAGCTCGGCTTGAACATGTGCGCGTTCCCCACGATGTTGAACGCCTTGACGACCTTCGATTTGGGCAGCCACCTCTGAACCTGCTCCCCGGCAGAGTCGTTGAAGCCGAGTGCGAGGGTCGGCGGCGCGTTTTCGTGGAAGATCAGGGGGTTCGTCACGTCTATCACCGTCTTTCCCGCGAGGTTCTTCGGGTCCGCCAGCTTGATCGCGTTCTCGGTCCCGGACCATAGGGTCGCGATCACGACAACGTCACCGAATGCGGCGGCATCTGCGAAGGTCCCTACTGCAGCCTTCGGCCCCGTCTTCGCCATCCATTCCTTGAGCTCCTTCTTTCTCGGGTTTCTGGTCCCCAGCATCACCCGGTGCCCCGTTGCGGCAAAAGCTGTCCCGAGGGCTCTTCCGACGTCGCCCGATCCTACGATTCCTACCTTCATGTGTCGTCCTCCAACCGATGAGTATCCCCATAGGACGGCACGGTTGGAGATAAGTCTATCTAAATCAGGAACCACGGTGCTTAACTTTCATCTGCGGGGTCTTTACGGCTCCGAACATACACAATGGAACATCTCGGCGTCGCGCTTGGACGGCGCGCATGGGCGTCAGGAAGAACATCAGAGCCTTTCATTGAATAATACGACTGCCAGAGAGATCAGGGATAGAATTGTGCTGGCGAGATAGGGACCTCCGACGAAAATACCCAGGAGGCCCGCACCATACGCTTCTCCGACCGATTGCTTGACGACCACGAGAACTCCTAGTACGAAGATGACAATGCAGAGTATTATCAGGAATATGTTGGCGAAGATGACAACAATCGACAAGTCTCCTATCGAAATCACCGCAATCAAGGCAGCAGTAATCTGGAGAAAGCCCGCAACGCGAAGCAGGTTCTCGCTCAGGGCGTTTCGCTCGGGGGTCTCGGTTCGTCCAAGAATCTCCTCCTGCCGCTTGTACATGTCACCAAACGAGCGTTCCCCCGGCTCGTTTCTGTCAGCTTTCGTTGGCAAACCTCCGACAGGAAAAGTCGTGCGTATTCGCATCCTCCCCGCAACATAAAAAGACTCGGTTCCGGAAAGCCAGTCCCCCGCCGGAACCTCAACTGGACCGGTGGTCAGCCATACATTCACATACCCCCAACCGCTATTCATAAGACGTGCCCGACAATGAGAAACGCGGTGGAAAGATGCCCGCCAAGACGATAGAAGAGTTGCCCGGAGTCGGGCCAGCGACCGCAGAGAAGCTGAGAGAAGCAGGACTGAACGATCTCATGGCCGTGGCCGTCGCCTCGCCCGCCACGCTCGCCGATGTGGCGGAGATCGGGACGAACGTGGCGCAGAAGATAATCATCGCCGCTCGCGAGGCCGCCGACGTTGGCGGTTTCGAGACAGGCGACATCATCCTGGAACGCCGGAAGTCCGTGGCGAAGCTGACGACGGGCGCGAAAGCCCTGGATGAGCTGCTCGGCGGCGGTCTGGAGTCACAGGCGATAACCGAGTGCTATGGTGAATTTGGGGCGGGGAAGTCGCAGATAGCTCATCAGCTCGCGGTGAACGTTACCCGCGGCCTCGATGAGGGCGGTTTGGACTCGGACACAGTCTGGATCGACTCGGAGCAGACATTCAGGCCCGAGAGGATCAAGCAGATGTCCGACGCGTTCGGACTCGACACCGAAGCGATTCTGAAGAGGGTTCACGTGGCCAGGGCGTTCAACTCTCATCACCAGATGCTCCTTGTCGACAAGGCCAACGAGCTGGCCAAGGACTTCCCGATCAGGCTCATAGTCGTCGACTCGCTCACCGCGCACTTCAGGGCCGAGTACATCGGTCGCGGGGTGCTCGCGGAGAGGCAGCAACTCCTGAACAAGCACATTCACGATCTGATGAGGTTCGGGGACGTGCACAACGCGGTCATCTATGTGACCAATCAGGTGCACGCGAAGCCGGACGCCTTCTTCGGGGACCCGACCAGGCCTGTTGGGGGGCACGTGGTCGGGCACAGCGCGACGTTCCGCGTGTACCTGAGGAAGAGCAAGGGCGGGAAGAGGATCGCGAGGCTGATCGACTCACCGAACCTGCCTGAAGCCGAGGCGGTGTTCACAGTATCCGAAGAAGGCGTCAGGGACTGACGTCCGGCCCCCCTACGATAAAGTATCAATACCGTCTCTCCGTTGAGCTGGGCCGTGAATGTGGGCCATAGCGCTTGCCGGAGCATCGCGGATCAGGTGACGGACTTTGCGCATCCTTAATGTGAGGAGCCTGGCCGAGACGGTCGATAGAGTGAATGAGGCGTTCTTTCTCGAGAGGAAGCTGCCCGCCCTCGAACGGAAAAAGGTCGCTCGGTGGATAGCTGGCAGGAGGGGCGGGCCTGGCGCCTATTGGGGTCTGTTCGCTCCGACGAAGAAGGACATCGAGACGGGGGTCAAGGTCTTCACCGGGGAGAGATACGAATATGCTGCCGCGCGTCACATCCTCGGGGAGGAGGCGTGCAGGGCGCTGCTGCTTCTCGATGTGGATGAAGAGGAAGTCCAGCAGGCACTCGACAGGGCGCAGACACAGATACTCAATAGAATCAAGCCACACTTGTTCCCCTCGGGGATATTCTGTTGCGGACCTTGCACCGTCAGCGTCTGGCGTCATCTGCAAGTGGCGGATCGCAAGGAATCCAGATCATGGGTCGCAAGAGGGATGAAGACGCTCAAGGCCCACAGGAAAGACGACGGGACCTGGAGGCGCTTCCCGTTCCACTACACCCTCCTCGCCCTAGGCGATATGGACTCCGGTGCGGCGAGGGAGGAGATGAGGCATGCCTCGACGGTCTGCCATAGGTACCTGTCGGGGCCTGAGAGGCGCGGCAAGCTGAGCCAGCGGAGAAGACTTGTCGCAGAGAGGGTTCTGGACAGGTTGTGAGCCAGGGGGCGGTCCGACCGGGGAACTTTATTATCTCCTTGGTCAATCTGTATGCCGTGGAGACCGCGGCTTCGCAGGTGCCGTTGTTCAAGGAAGATCCACGAGGCGGACGAGTGTTCGCCCTCGTGTTCGCGTGGGTCATGACGTTCGTGATTTCATGGCAGATCTATTGGTACTGGCAGATACGCCTGGAGACTATCAACGACCCTTTTACGAGACCCTTCGATACCCTCTGCTTCTTCTCCGTCTTCAGCATCGGCCTCACGTTCGTGGTGGTCCTTCTCCAGGTCCATTACGTGGAGAAGGTCTACCCCCTACTGTACATCACGCCTATAGCGGACATGATCATACTTCAGTTCCTATTCCAGATTGGAATCCCGGGAGGGTCCGGCTGCCTCAGCATTTTCATTTTCATAATCGCCGCGAACGCCGTCATCCTCGCTCTCACGTGGGACGAGATGGCCAATCGCTCCGGCTCGGGAGTCTCCGGGCTCTGGATGTCGATCATGCCAATCGCATGCCTGATGATTCTCGCGTCCGCAGGAATGTGCAAGATGAACTTGGTCTTGGAGCAGACCGGCGAAGTCCCGATGGAGTGGATAGTTTGGCCAGCCATCTGGATTCTGCTTTCGGCATTCCTCTTGTTTCTCTTCGTGTGGGTGGACCGCAGGCCCTTGTTGCCGACCGAGAGATGGATGCTGCCGACGGTTCTTCTCGTGTGGACGGTCCTCACGTTCGTCCTCGGGCCGACTTTGATCCTGTTCACGGGTTTCAACATCACGGTCATCATGGCGGTCTTGACGTCAGCGCTGATGCAATTCGGGGTTGCCACCGCGGAATTCGAAGCCATCATGCAGTTCCCAGAAGGAAAGACCGCCGTGGGCCTGGCTCTGATTGGGGGCTACATGGGAGCTCTTCTGTGTGTGATCCTCGCCTGGTTCCTGATTCTGCCATTCCCCACATCGTTCATTCCCTAAGCACTCCTGCACTGAAAGCCTTAATATCACTCTCTTGGTAGGTCTGGACGTGAAGGTTCACCAGATAGTCGATTTGAGTTTCGAGGTCAATCTCTACTTAATCGATGCTCCAAAACCCGTCTTGATCGACAGCGGACTGGGGGCGGACGGGCGGAGGATTGCGTCGATGGTGCACCAGCTTCTGGAGGGCCGTCAGCTCGCCGCAATCATCCTCACTCACCGCCACTTCGATCACACCGGTGGCGCGGCAGAGCTCATGTCCAAGTTCTCGACCGAGGTTTTCACGTCGCCGCCGGAGGCGAAGTGCTTGATCGATGGCGATCAGATGACGACAGGCGCGGCGTCTTTCGGCGGGAGACTCCTGCCGATTCCCGCCAAGTCCCTCGCGTACGGCGCGAGGTTCGACATCGGGGACGGGGATCTTCTAGCCCTGCATACCCCTGGCCACACCGAGGGCGCGATCTGCCTCTATCACGAGAAGTCGAAGTCGCTTTTCACAGGGGATGTTGTATTCTGCGGGGGGAGCGTCGGCCGCTGGGATCTTTCGACGGGCGACTACGCCCAGTTGATTCAATCGCTGGAGAGGCTCAACGCGATGGATGTCGAGAACATCTACCCGGGTCACGGACCTTACTCTGAAGGCGATGCCATGGAGCATCTGAAAATGGGGCTGGATGCCCTGAAGTCTTTCCTGTGGTGAGGCGCCAGATGCAAGTCATGAAATGCAGGAAGGTTGGCGGGGATTTCAGACTCGGCAAGGCGGCACTTGCAGAGGTGCACGGGGTCATCGCATCGGGCGGCCTGGTGGTCTATCCGACCGAGACGGTTTATGGCCTCGGCGCGGACCCGTTCGACGAGGACGCGGTCAAGAGAGTCTTCAAGGTCAAGCGAAGGCCCGCATCGATGCCGATCTCCATGGCGGTGCCGACACCGGAGGCGCTATGGTTCTATGGAGTATTCGATGAGCGCTCGAGGGATTTCTGCGAAAAGCACATGCCTGGGCCGATCACCGTCCTCCTGAGTGCGACCTCTCTAGCCCCGCCATCGCTTCTCTCCAAAAGCCGACTGCTCGGCCTCCGCGTCCCAGACCACCCTGTCGCTGTGCAGCTTCTCAAGGCATATTCGCCTCTCACCGCCACAAGCGCGAACCGCCACGGCCGCCAACCGCCGACCACCTGCGCCGAATCTATGGACCAGCTTGGCAAGGATGTCGATATCTACATCGACTCTGGCCCGTGCAGGTACGGTCAGGAGAGCACGGTCGTGGATCTCAGTGGCGGGGAGACAAGCATTATCAGGCGGGGCGCATTGTCGGAGCAGGCTCTGTGAGATGGACCCGGAGGCATGGGAAAAGCTCCAGCTGGCGGGGAAAGCCGGCGCGGACGCGCTGAAGCTCGGCGTGGGTCTTGCAAAGGAAGGCGCAAGGCTTCTCGACATAGCCGAGACCGTCGAGGCACGTGTGAGACAGCTCGGCGCGAAGCCTGCGTTTCCAGTCAACATCTGCATCAACGAGGTGGCCGCGCACTACTCTCCGACGCACGATGACCCTCTTGTTCTCAGACGCGGGCAGGTCGTGAAGATAGATCTGGGTGCCCATGTAGACGGCTACGTGGCGGACATAGCCAGGACGGTCGAGATAACAACGAACAGCTGGTCTGAACTGATCAAGGCATCCGAGGTCGCGCTCGAGACGGCGATAGAGGTCGTGAGGCCCAACGTCCCGACGCGAATGATAGGCGCGGCCGTCGAGAGGACGATCGAGTCTTACGGCTTCAGGCCAGTGATGAATCTCACAGGCCACAGCATCGAGAGGTACATCCTGCACGCTGGCAAGTCGATCCCAAACGTCGGAGACAGGACGAGCGACGTTCTCGCTAAAGGAGACGTCGTGGCGATAGAACCCTTCTCCAGCGCGGGAGCCGGAAAGGTCGAGGGGCGCAAGCCATCGAATATTTACAGACTCCTCAGGGCTCGCGACATGAAGAACGAATCGGTGAACCGCATGGTCAAGTTCATCGAAGAGAGCTGCAAGGGCCTGCCTTTCGCGGAGAGGTGGTGCTACCGCTTCGACGAGAAGGCTCCCGCCATCCTGAAGAAGCTGCAGAGGGCCGGGCTGGTCACCGCGTATAAACAGCTGGTGGACATCGGCAACGGCATGGTCGCGCAGACGGAGCACACGATGCTCGTGACCGACGAGGGCGCCAAGCTCACCACCGCCTGAACTCAGCAACGTTTATTATCGGGTCGGGCCTTCGAGCAGACGATAGAGGGATTCAGTGAACAAGATCCGGCGAATAGTGCTCGATGTCCTGAAGCCGCACAACCCGTCAATCGTGGAACTCTCGAAGAAGGTCGCCCTCTGCGAAGGCGTGCATGGCGTGAATTGCACGATTGAAGAAGTCGACCAGGAGACAGAGAGCCTCCATGTGACTGTGGAGGGTGACGGGATAGACTACAACAAGGTCGCCGAGGCGATCAGGTCGGCTGGGGCGGTCATACACTCTATTGACAGTGTTACGTGCGGAAGGAAGCTCGTGGAAGAGCCGCTGAAGCGCGGTCAGAAGTCCTGAACAGAACTATCTACGCTACCGCGGCGACGTCCGCGTCGCTTTCAGGTTCTCGGCGATCCTCCTGATGACGGAGGTCTTCACATAGTTCCCCTGGATCAGCACCCGCCCCTCCTTCTGGAACGGGGTCGTGGGGTGGCTCCTGTCGGGGTCTATTATGGCTTGCAGCCCCAGGGCTTTGGCCGCCTGGTGCACCTCCTCGACCTTGGGTCCCGGGATTGCCATGTTCCTCGGCACCCTGCGGCCCTCTTCCCTGCTCCGCCCCGAATCGAAGTATGCGGGGTAGAGTACCATCGGCTTCTCTTTCTTGGCCACGAATCACCTAATGGCCTCGGGATATAAAAATTGCCCACGCCTCGCCGCACTGACTTCTGCATAGGTTTAATGGGTCGCATGTGTTCGCAAGGACGCGACAGATGACGGGACATCCATGAAGGCCCCGATCTACGACAGCGTCCTCGACATGATTGGTTCGACGCCGATGCTGAGGCTGAACAAGATGGGGAAGGGCCTCAAGGCCGAGGTCCTCGTGAAGATGGAGTTCATGAACCCGACCTGTAGCGTGAAGGACCGGATCGCCCTGTTCATGATCGAGGAGGCGGAGAAGAGGGGGGATCTGAAACCCGGTGCCACAATCGTCGAACCTACCACGGGCAACACCGGCATCGCTCTCTCACTCGTCGCTTCCCTGAAAGGATACAAAATGATTGTGGTCATGCCGGAGTTCGTCAGCAAGGAGAGAAGGATTATCTGCGAGACACTGGGCGCCAAAGTCGTCCTGACAAGGAAGGAAGATGGAATACCGGGGGTCCTCCGCAAGGCGCATGATATCTTGGAGAAGACACCGGGCGCGTTCATGCCTCATCAATTCGAGAACATCAACAATCCATTGGCCCACCAGAGGACCACGGGGAAGGAGATCGTGGCCCAGACTGGCGGAAAGCTGGACGTCTTCGTCGCGGCTGCCGGGACTGGCGGGACGATTACGGGAGTCGCGCGGGCCCTGAGGAAGAAGGTGCCCGGAGTGAGGATAGTCATAGTCGAACCGGCGGGATCACCCGTGCTTTCCGGAGGCAAACCCGGATATCACAAGATCGAGGGGATTGGCGAGGGGTTCATCCCCGGCGTCCTGGACACATCTCTCTACGACGAGGTAGTCACGGTCACCGACGATGAGGCCATGCAGACAGCCAGGCGCCTCGCGAAGGAGGAGGGAGTCTTGGCGGGCATATCCTCCGGCGCGAACGTCTTCGCGGCGCTGAAGCTGGCGAAGAAGATGAGGAAGGGGAGAATAGTCACCCTGCTCCCCGACTGCGCGTTGAGGTACCTCTCCACTGACCTCTTCAGCTGCACCTGCATGCCTTGAGACAGAGCGGCCTCCCTCCATCTCGGCATAGGTTTAATGCGGCGCATGCATTCGCAGAAAGCTAAGGAGACGGGTCCCATGCCAGGGGAAGAGCTAACCCATTTTGCCGTCGAGTATGCGAGGAGCAGGGGCGCCAGCTATGCTGAAGCCCGACACGAATACCAGATCGGCGAACAGATGATACTGAAGAACGGCGTGCTCGACGCGCTCGGTTTCTCGGAGGATTCCGGGATAGGCGTTCGCGTACTCGCGAACGGAGGACTCGCGTTTGCCTCGACGAACCGCCTCAACAAGGGGGATGTGCGCGACGCGGTCGACTCCGCCATGAAAAAGGCGAAGGGCGCCGCGAGGAAGGATCCGATATCGTTCGTGAAAGAGGAGACTGTGGTGGCGGAGTGGTCCGTCCCAGAGAAGGTGAAGATCGCCGACGTCCCGACCGACCGGAAGATAAGAGACCTTGTGGAACTTGACAAGGCCGTGCACGATCTGAAACTGAAGATGCCCGCCAGGATATTCGTGATGTCCCACAACAGGATAAAGAAGTTGTTCGTCAACAGCGAGGGCTCGGAAATCAAGTCGTATTCGCCGCGCATCCGCCTCTACTACTATCTCACCGTGGCGGGAGAGGGGGACGCCGAGCAGAGCTACCGCAACTACGGATGGAGCGGCGGGTGGGAGGCGCTCGACGAGTTGCGGATAACGGACAAGGTCATCGAGGAAGCGAAGAGCCTGCAGCTGACGCTCGAGAAAGGCAAGAAGTCGCCCGAGGGGAAGATGGACCTGGTGGTGGGACCTCAGGTGAGCGGGATCGCCTCTCACGAGAGCTGCGGGCATCCGACAGAGGCTGACAGGATATTGGGTAGGGAAGCCTCTCAGGCGGGCAAGTCGTTTATCACCCCGGACATGATCGGAAAGAAGGTTGGGAGTGCATCCGTGAACGTTGTGGATGACCCCACTCTGGCCAACGCGATCGCCTACTACGCCTACGACGATGAAGGCGTCAAGTCCCGCCGGAGGTATCTTTACAAGGAAGGCAGGATCAACGAGTTCCTCCAGAACCGCGAGACGGCGGCGAAGCTCGGCACTAGGAGCAACGGCGCCGCGAGGGCGACCAACTATGACCGCGAGGCGATCGTGAGGATGGCGAATACATTCGTGGAGCCGAAGGACTGGGAGGTCGAAGAGATGCTGGAAGAGGTGAAATCCGGCGTATACATGAAGTCGTTCATGGAGTGGAACATCGACGACAAGAGGTGGAACGGGAAATACGTCGGTCGAGAGGCCTACCTCATAGAGAACGGCGAGGTGAAGCACCCGGTGCGCAAGACCGTCCTAGAAGTGACCACCCCGGCTTTCTGGTCCGCGGTGGACGCTGTTGGCAAGGACCTTGAGTTCGAGGCGGGCTTCTGCGGGAAGAGCGACCCGACCCAGGCCCTCGACGCTGCATTCGGCGGGCCGACGATGCGCCTTCGCAACATAGCTTTGAGGTGATCACATGGAAGACAACGCCAACAGGATCGTCAAGAAGGCCTTGAGCCTCGGCTGCGAGGAGGCCATCGCCGACGTCTACGAGACCAACAGCTTCCAGATAAGGTTCAGCCAGAACCAGATCGACATCACCAACTCGTGGAGGGAACAGGCGGCGTCGCTTTTCATAGTCTACGAGAAGCGTGTGGTCATGACGGACATCAGGGATCTGAGCAAGAGTGACGAGGCCGTCGGGAAGGTCGTCAGGATCGCGAAGGTGTCTCAGAAAAACCCGGAATACGGCGGCATCGCCAAGGGCCCGTTCAAGTACCCCCCTCTGGCGGTGGACAAGAGGATAACCTCGCTCAGCGAGGGTTCGGACTTCGTCTACTCCGCCGTAAATGCCGCGCTAGCCGAAGGAGCGAAGGAGACGGCAGGAAGTTTCCTCAAGAACGACCAGACGCACTACCTAGCCACCTCGAACGGCGTCGAGGCGAAGGACAGAAGGGCTGACCTCTACCTCTCAATCAGGGCCATGGCGGGGCCAGAGTCGAGTGGACACGGGGTCGAGTGCGCGACGCACTTCACGAAGTTCAGGCCGGAGAAGGCGGGAGAGAAGGCGGGGCAGATCGCCGCTATGGCAAAGGATCCTAAGCGGGGCGAGGCGGGCAAGTTCGACGTCATCTTCGAGCCGCTCTTCCTGGGTTCCATGGCGGACCAGATGGCCATCAGGAACTCGGCTTTCGCCGTCATGGCAGGCCTGTCGCCATTCGGCAAGAAGATAGGAAAGAAGGTCGCGTCCAATGTCGTGACTATCTACGACGATGCCACTGCGGATGGGCGGGGTCGGAAGAGGTTCGATGCAGAAGGAGTCCCTGCGAGAAGGACGGCGATTGTCCAGAATGGGATACTGAAGACACACCTGCACAACACGTCCACCGCCAAGATCTTCAAGACGAAAACGACAGCGAACGCCGGGCTCGTCGGGCCTGACCCGCATCAAGTCGTGCTAAAACCCGGCGACTGGAAGAAGGAGGAGCTGTTCGAGGAGTGCAAGGATGGCGTCTACGTAACCAATACGTGGTACACGAGGTACCAGAACTACACGACCGGAGATTTCAGCACGATTCCGCGCGACGGCATTTTCAGGGTGAAGAAGGGTGAGATAGTCGGGACGTGGAAGGACGTCAGGTTGACAGACAACTTGCTACACCTCTGGCAGAACGTGAAGGCCCTGAGCAGGGAGACGCATGAGGTCGAATGGTGGGGCGAGGTCGCAGTGCCGTCATTCATGCCCTACGCTCTCGCCACGAAGATTGGTTTCACGAGGTCGGCTGAGTGATGGAAGCTGGAGCACAGGCGAAGACCGAGGTGCCGGCAGCGGGTGCGAAGCCGGCAATCCATCCCGAAAGGGGTGCGATTGTCTATGGAGAAGGCAAGAACAAGAAATCCCGTGGCGTCCGCCGGACTTACATCGTGGGCGATGTCTTGGCTATCGCGGCTTTCATCGGATTCGCCGTGATAATCCTCGTGTTCGTCTTCTATGTCATGCAATTCCCCCTGTACGTCCAGGCGCTCGGCGCTCTTCTCGCCGGGGCGCTCCTGTATTGGGCAGCGCTCTTCGTCGGCGACACGAAGCGGATCAGGCGGGCGGTGAAGCCGCTGAGGGTCTACGAGCTCGGCGTAAGACTGCCCATAGGCTCGGAGGACGACTTCGATCACGGCCGCCCTCCGAGGTTCGTGTTCTCCAGCGAGATTGCCGCTTTCTACCCGAACGACGCGGGACTGAACTTCCCTTACTTCGTCATGACACTCAAGGACCTCGAGGCCGACCCGCTCATCGTGCCGAAGGAATTGATCGGCAATTGGGGGAAGTTCAGGAAGGCGATCAAGGATAAGGTGGAGGCGCACAAAGGCTGGTTCTTCCTCAAAGGGGTCGGACCGGTCTATGGCGGGACGATCGAGGCGGACGACCTGCATCTGCGGTACGGGGCGAAGGAGAATGCGGTGGAACTCTCCTGGGACGCCATAGCGGAGGAGCCGAAATCCCACATGAGGGGTCTGAGAAATGTGATGGTTGTCACGATTAAACTGAGGAAAGGCGGGAAGCTCAAATTCCTCGTGTCGCCCAGTCTGGCCGATACGATTGTCAAGAACTACCAGAAATATGTCGAGCGATTCTGGAAGGAGCCAGAGAAAGAGGAAGCGCGGTGGGAGAAGCTGGAAGTCCCTGAGGACGAGCGAGACGAGGACTAGCTGGTCTTCACGAGGACGGCGTTGATGACGCCATGTTGCCCGGGCTTCGAAGTAACCGTGGCCATGCCCAGCTCGGTCTGGATTATCGCGCTGCGGGTGACGATGTTCCTCGTGACGAAGTGAGGATTGCTGGGGTTGTCCTTGACGGTCACGATCTTGACCTTCTTCGTCTGGCCGCTGGCGGGGTCGGTCACGTTCGCGAACTCCGCGGCGAGCATCCTGACCTTCTGGTTCCCGCCCTTGGTCCTGTAGAGCTTCAGGCGCTGAGTCCCTATGGAGGCGTACTGCTGCTCACGGCCTATCTCGAACCTACGCTTCTTGCGCTGGGGCCTGTACCTGCCGCCAGAGGGCTTGCGTCTCGACCTACCTTGCCACTGCGCCATGCGGAATCTCCGTTGGGAAACAGACCAAGAATCCTATGGTATAAATCCATTGCGGTTTGGATGGAGGGGTTTCAAATGGCGGGAACAGGGGCCGCCGGAGCTCAACCGAGTCCAATCGCGACCGCATACCAGGTTGCCGCCACGGCGGCGACGAGCAATGAGCTGACCGCCAGCCGCGGCACCCACGGCGCCCCGCTCCGCAACACCGCGTAACCGACAAGTGGGGTTCCGAGGGCGAGCTCGACCGCCCCCTCTGCCCCGAACCCTAGCGTCAGCATGTACACTCCCGCCAAGATGACCGATGCTCCGGCGGCGGCAATGGTGCCTGCCCTGACCGAAACAACCCATTCCGTGACTTCGCGGGCGAATCGAATCGCGCACAGTGAAAGCCCCACGGCGAGCCAGAGGCCGAGGGACACCAACCATGGAAGCGAAAGCGTGGACGACCTAGTAATGATCAAAGACACACTAATCACGGCGAGGAAAAAGCCGGCTCCCATGCAGACTTGGGCCCACAGATTATCCTGTTTCCGGATCATTCTAGCCGCATATGCTGCACCACCGCCGAACACAGCCAGGTACGCGGCAAGGTCGGACTCCCAGCCGATGAAGGGGGATGTCACCGCCGTGAACGTCCCCAGTGCAATGAGGAAAACACCGAGAACGGACACAATCTCGGCGCGCGTCTTGGCCGCGACCGGTTTCGCGAAGGCGGCAAAGGCGTACAGAGTGGCGGTGACGAGTGCGATCCTGGCTATGGCCAGCATGTCCCAGGTCGGCACTATCATCCAATGCATGTATGAGACAGCCCCAAAGGCCGCGACGAAACCGGATACCGCGATAGCGTGCTTTTCACGAGTCTCCTTGACCTCTGTGGTGAAGATGACGGCGGTCATCAATGTGGCGCACCCGATAAGGAGACCGAATCCGAGAGGAATCCCCCAGGGTACCGCGGCCGGAACGAGGCTTGCGGCAATCGCGCACGCCCCCGCCATGGTCAGCCTGAGCCGAAGGGACTTAATGACGACATTCGCGACAGCGGCCGCGAGCGCGAACGTCCCCGCGAACTGCAACCCGACCCAGAAGACCATGAGGCTGTCGGACAGGATGAAAAACGGGGCCGCGAAAAGCATGGAGGCACCAAATGCGACCTGCGCGCGATCCTCCTGTTTTTTCAGGGAGAAAATGGAGACCAGCAGCAATGGAAATGCACCGAGAAGGAGCCCACATGAGATGAAAAAGAGCGAGGTGAGCATGATCAGCGAGACTGCAACTGATATCGCCAATCCCGCAAGTAGTGTCATCAGCCCGGTCTCAAAGCCGCTCTTCTGAGTCGCTGCGACTGGCACCGTCACCTCGACTTGAGCCAACGATTGCGGTGCATAGACCGGGGAGCCGACAGAAGTCCTGAACGTGTTGCCGCACGACCCACACACGACAGTAAGTATCGCCTCGTTGTCGTACGGGAACTCGACCCTCGTCGCGCACATTGGGCATGCGGCCATCGCTCTGGCCAGGGGCGCTTTCGTCTTGTCTTCTTGGATTGCCTCGGCTTTCTGGCCGGTCAACTCTGCAATGTCGAGAGTGCCATCCTTGTTGAGGCAGCACAGGACGTCAACGAGGTAGTACTTCTCTCCGAGTAGCTGGGGCAGCTCGGAGATCATGGCCTCCTTGACGCCGCCAGCCTCCTCGATCCTGACTTTGAACATCTGGTACTTCTCGGCGAGACCCTTCGCGGTCTCGAAGCCCTTGGAGGTGAGGAAGTAGCCCTTCCTCCTCCTGACCTCATCGGTAACCCTCACGGTCTTCTCCTCGACGAGGGATCGCTCTCTGAGGGTGGAGAGAGCGAGCGAGACGTGAGAGCGCCTGGCGCCGACGATTTCCGAGATTCCCTGCTGAGTGATTTCCCTCGGCACCTCCGGCCGATCATTGTAGCGGGTGTACTCGAGCAGATGCACGAGTATCTTGTCATTGACAGTAATCCGGAAAGCGCCCTCTGTCTCCGTCTTCATCGCCACCCGTGCAATCACGGCTGGCCCCTCTATTTAACGTATTTGCCGGCCTGTGTGCTAGCGGGTGACGGTCATTTGGACCGGTTGTATCACGGTCACCAAGCCAGGGTCGTAGAGGTCCTGGGCCTGGCAGCCTTCGATCGTGCCGAGGAATGGCGTCGAGCCGATCAGAATCAAGCTGAAGCGGAGAGTCTCTCCCCTGTTGATGTTCTGCAGGTACAGGACGACCGAGTTCTCGCCGAGCTCGTAGAGCGAGATCATCCCATTGGCATACGTCTGGTTGGAGACCATGGCGTCGAGCGCCGCGGCGTCGAACGTCAAGCCGACTCCCGACTTGATCGTCACGAGGACCATCTTGAGTTGGGGCGCTTCCCCGTTGTACGTGAGCTCGGCATTGGCGGTGATTCTCTCACCGACCTGGATAGCCGTGTCGCTGTAGGAGAGATCGAAGCAAAGCTCGCATGGCGGCTGTACGACCTCATCCCACGGGATGTACTGGCTCAGCACCACCTGGTAGACCACGGAGCCCGCGCCGCTCGAGGAGATGTTCACGAGAGTGACCGTGCTGAGGTGGCTCGTGATGTCGAGCATGTAGGTGATGTCCCTCGAAGTCTGGTCGAAGTGGACGGAGCCAACAGTCGCCCCGCCAATCTCAACCGTCACGTCAAGGTTGTCCGCAGCGCTTCCACTTCCGATCGCGAGGAGCGCCTGCAAGGCCACGACGGTGTCCTGCGTCGACAGATATCCTCCGAACTCGTTGCGTCTGGAGAGCAAGAACTCCACGCCCGCCGAGACGTCTCCTGTGATCCCGCTCTGCTTTTGCAAGGCCATGACCACATAGCCGGTCGTCTCGCTCGTCCTGCTGTCGTAGGTTCCCAAGTACCCGCCCCAGCGGTAATTGCCGTCGGAGAGTAGGGAACTCGGTGACTTCCAGTAAGCCGTGCCGTTGTCCATCTGTTTGAGCTCGACGAGACGTGCCGCGATATCGCTTCGGAGAGCTGATGGCCCGCCGCCATCAACCAGCACGATCAGCGACAGCGCGAGCATGTAGGGGTCGTCCCAGCTGTCGTGCACCTTCGACTGCACGTAGCCCAAGGCCTTCTGCACCGCCGGGCCATCTGCGGGATACCCAGAGTAGATCAGGGCGCGGGCTATGTACGCCGTCGTCGCAATCTGCTTGCTCTTCAATATCGGGTTGTTGAACTCGTAGATACCCCATTCCGGGAACTGCCAGCTGCCGTCGGAGTTCTGTATGGAGGCCAGCCAGAACTGCATATCGGTGAGGACCTTCTCGTCGACGCCGAATCCCGCATCGATCGCGTCCTTGAAGGTAATCAGGCCCCATGAGGTCAGCCACGGGTGCGCGTCTTGGTCCCCGGGGAACCACACGATGCCCCGCCCCTGCCCGTTCTGCGCCTGCACCAAGAACTGCATCTCATGCTGTATCCCTTGGTTGACTATCTGCTCCAGCTCGAGCATCCTCTGGTCAGAGGTGCCCTCCGAGACAAGCCTGAACGCGAGGACATCGATGTTGAGGGTCGACATCGATTGTTCCCCGCACCCGGAGACGTAATGTATGTAGTTGTCCGCGCCGTCGAGGACTGCGGCGGCCATGGACGGTTGTATCCTCAGGGATGCTGATTCCGTCCCCGGGATCCTGTCGGTTCGCAGAACGAGAGTAACCGACTTCGTTTCAGTGCCGGTGAGGCGCCCGCCGAACGTCTCATCGGTGGGCGATCCGCGCGGGTCCACTCGGATGACTCTGACGACAGCGTCGCTTATCCTGGCATTTCCCGCCAGGACGGTGACATTGTGTTCTCCTATCTCCGTGGCGGTGATCGTGAAGTAGGTGCTTAGGACGCTGAAAGGAGGAAGTGAGAGAGACTTCTGCGAGGGTCCCGTGATTGTGAACCACGAGTCCGGCATCAGCTGCACCGTCACGTTGTTCGTGGCGTTCAGGTCGCTCACGTAATTGAACACCGAGACATCCAGATCAAAGGTGTCGTTCTTGACAGCCGCGACGGGGATGTCGGGCTCTACGAAGAAATCCTGGAAGACCCGCACCTCCGAGCTGGCGCTGCCGAACTTCGCGTCCTTCGTCGAGGCGGCGGCATCGACCATCCAGGTAGTGATGGAGTCCGGAGCCGGCAAGGTCACGTTGCCCAAGCCGTCCGGGCCCACTATCAGCGAGGGATTCCAATACCACGTCTCGGGGAAGAAGGTCCTGACCCTCGCGGGCGCGGCTATCAACCCGCCAGTAATTCCCGTCTGCCCACCTTGATCGCCATAGAACCATCGCGCATCGCCCCCGCCAAGAAGTACCGGTTCGCCCGCCGCAGCCGGCGGTAAGTTCGAGTCCGGACCGGCGAGAGTGCCACCGCCCAGGAGAGTGCCGCCGAAACCAGAGTCCGAAGGGAAGGAAGCGTAATTCCTCTGGGCGAAGTAGCCGAGGGCGGCGAACGCTGGGACAATCACAGTCAAGGCGACGACCAACGCGGCGTACCTCCTGTCGCGGATGCCGAGGATCACGATCCCCACATAACCTACCAGACCGATGAACAGGAGTGCTGACCAGAAGAACGATACCGCCGACTTCTGGGCCTGCGCGGCCATCTCACGCTTCACCGGCAGTGTGCTCTGCATCTGCCCTTCGGCGGCGGCTTCAGGCGACACGACGAGCGGTGCGCCTGCGTCCGGGGGAATCGAGCTCTCTCCGTACACATAGTCGATCACCTGCGAATCGTAGGAGACGTCGCCCTGGTTTCCATTGAGCGCGTCCTCGAGGCCTTTGAACCTTTCATCGACCTCGTAGACCGCTTTGTCGACTATCGCGATCCCGAGCGCGGCCGCCGTCGGTTGGGCGCCATCGCTCACGGCGAAGTCCAATCTCACATCCTCCCCAGGGCGGTACTCCTGCTTGTCCGCCGTGATGTTCACCTTCAGATCGGAAAATGTGCCGACCGTGAACACGACGTTGTCCTTGGACACTGTCAGGTCCGAGAGGGTCTTGTAAACGCGGACTTCCGCGAGCGGGACCATTGAGCGGTCGATCTGGATTGAGAATGAGGACGTGCCGCCTGCAAGTGTGACGCGACTGGTCATGATGACGAAATCCCTCGCGACGACCTCGTAGTACACCCAGTCGGTGAGCGAGCTGCCGGAGAAGTAGACTTGGACGTTCGCGGTCTCACCGACTTCGTAATGAGCTTTGTCCGCGACGACCTTGATGCCGGGCTCCGAGCGCAAACCGGTGCTGAGGGTACTCGAGTAATTGCCCTTCGTGACGGTGATGCTGAGCGAGTCTTGGCCCTGATATGTGAAAGAGACCAGCGCGACGCCTCTGACATCGGTAGTGGTGTCCCTGACGGCGTTGGAATAGTATCTGACCTGCGCGGATGGGACAGGCGTCCCGTCGGGCCATCGCGCCACGATGTAATAGTTGGACTGGGCGCCCGGCACGTTCGTGTCCGCGAGGGCGGTGATTAGGATCGGCGTGCTCGACAGGGGGACATCCTTCGTCTTGCTCTCGGAATGTCCAGCCGTGTCGGTGGCCGTGGCTTTGAGTTCAGCGTAGCCAGTGGCGGCGTCTTGCGGCATGTTCGCGGCGGGAACGTGGAAGTTCATGCATCCGTTCGAAAGAGCTTGCGTGACAACCGTGACGTCGTGCCAATCGCCCACGAACGCTCTCACGCTCAGGGTCGCGGTCCCCTGAACATGCTCGCCGAATACATAGTCGACACAGACCCTGCCGTCGAAGTCGTCAGCGAATCCGTACCAGCCGCGCAAGTCCCTGAACTCGATCACGAACCTGGGCAGTACGTACCTCTGTACGCCGAACGCCTTCTCAGTGCTCTCCGATCCGACTGCCGCCTTGATCTTGTACAGTCCGAAGGGGAGTCTAGTTCCCAGCTGGTAGTCATAGCTGGCTATGCCATACTCATCAGGCGCGAGGATCTTGCGGAAGATCCTGTCGCCCACTGGCGTGGATATCTCAAGTGTGACGTTCTGCAGAGAGACCGTCGGAGAAATGCCGGAAAAGGCAAGCGTGCGGATGTGGACGACTTGGCCAGGCTGGTAGATCGGTTTGTCCGTCTGCAGGAAGATGCGCGTGGTCGTCTCGACGGTGACCTTCTTCGTCAGGACCTCTCCGGCTCCTCTGACGGTCACCTCCGACGACCCGGTGATCGACAGTCCCGTGAAAGACGGGGTCGCGACACCGCCCTCGTCGGTCATCGCTGTCTCCATCCAGACCAGGCTGCCGTCTCGAGTGACCTCCACAGTCACAGGCTCTCCCGCGAGCGGCGTGCCGTGCCCGTCTGTCAGCATCACGAGGGCGCTGCCGGGAGCATCGGTGAGGATCGTGTCAGGGATGTACGCCGTCACGTTGTTCCTGTCGGTCAGGATGAAACGCGACGTGTTGTAGGCGACGAGACCGCTGCCCATCACCGCCGCAATCGTGCAGAACACGATGATTTTCCCGAAAAACGACTGTCTCTGTCTGCGCAGGGCCGCCCGCCTTTTAGGTTCATCGGACATTTCGTCCACCTTCACTCCACGACTGATCTGAGCCCATATAAGCCGTATCTAGACATGTCAAGTGTTAAACACGAAAACTGACCGCCCATGCTGGCCTAAAGAAGCTTGACCTCTATCTCGCCGTTCATGTCGATGAGCGCCATGTTTCCTCTGGCCGCCATGCCCGGGTTGACGACCGTGGTCTTGCCCTTGTGCACGCCGCGGCCTTCGTGGATGTGTCCGGTCAGGACCAGGCGTGGTTTGAACTTGTCAACGATGGACCTGACGGCGCTGCTCCCCGCGTGAGACCCGTCCCCGGCAACATCGCAGAAGCCAAGTGGCGGCGGGTGGCTCACGAGTATCGCGTTCTTCTCCATTATCGGTTCGAGGATTTTCGCTATATCGTCCTCGCTAAGCTCGAACATGGTGTCGAACGGCGGGGTGTTGGACGCGCCCAGGCCCACGAAGACCTTCCCGCCGAACTCGACCTTCTTGCCGTGCAGGTTCACCCCGAGTTCCTCGAGGCTCTCGACAAGCTCCGGTGGATCGCAGTTCCCAGGCACGGCGAACGTCTTGACGGATATATCCCGCAGCAGATCGATGGCGAACGTCGTCGGACCGAAGTTTGTTATGTCGCCGCAGGCGACGAAGACATCGGGGGACATGCCATCGATGGCGGCGTGGATCGTCGGAATCGCGCGCTCAGCCCCGTGGATATCGGACGCCACAAGGATCTTCAGAACCATCCCAGCCTGATGCCGAAGGAAAGCTCCTGGAACACGAGGTAGTACGTGACGAAGTAGCCCATAATGACTCCCGAGTTGAGCAGCGGCAGACCCGCCTGCGGGTTGCCCTTCATCACGAACTTCATCAGGACAGCGAAGCCTACGAGACCCCCGATGAGCGTCCCGATGGAGACGATGAGCGGGCCGGGGATTCCGAACACCAGGGTCGACAGCTTGTCAGCATTGGAGGCGAGGGCCGAGACCACGAGCACACCGGGTATGATCATGTCTCCGAGACCCATGAACATGGCCTCCCTCTCCTCTCCAGATGAAATCTGTTTCTTGATGCTCTCCTGATCCTTGTAGGAGTAATCGAGCTTCTTCGGGATGACGAGGAGTATCGGAAGCTTCTCAGCCGCCACGGCATCCGCGAGGGTCACCATGTGCTTCGTTTTGTAGACGGAGATGGCGTCGTAGACGGCCAGGAGTATCAGTAGGATGAGCGTGGGGAAGATCGTGAACGAGATGCCCATTATGGCGGTCACCCCCGCGGCCACCGAGATTCCGACGGCGTCCACGACGTACCATTCAGGATACTTGAAGAGGGCGAACGTCAGGATTCCAGAAACCACCAAACTCAGCACAAGGGCTAGGTTGAATGCAAGGTCGCCGACGAATGGGTAGAGGCCGAACAGGGCTGGGATGTAGAAGACGAAGATCATCGAGAGGAACATCGAGCCGAGGATGATGTACTTCAAGATGTTCTCCCTGCGCTTCTTGACGATGAAGAGTATGAGGGCGGTGAAGGCGAGGATGAGGATGACGTATATGATGGGGTTCGCGGCGTTGTTCGGGTCCGGGAACGCGGTGGCGCCGGCTGCGATGAAGAAAGGGGCGAGCAGCAGGGCGACGCTCTGGGAGATGACGATGCTGCAGGCCATCGCGACCGTCGAGACGATCTCTCTGCGCATCCCTACTCCCTAGACACATGACCGAAGGCGACGGTGCCCGTGATCTTCTCGATGTAGATTTTGGCTATGGAGCCCTTGGTAGTTCCGGGGACGTAGATGATGTACCTGTCCTTCTTCGCTATCCCGTCGCCCTTCCGGCCGATGTCCTGTATCATCAGCTCGTAGACCTTACCTTCCTCCAAGGCGACCTCCTCCACCTTCGCCTGTTTCTTTATCGCCCTGACAGAGCGACGGGCGCCGCATGCGTCGCACTCGAGTATGGCCACGCGTCCCTCTTTGATCAATCTCGTATCGGGCCGGTTGCATTCGGTGCACAGGACGTAGTTGTCGACGTATCCCTGAATGCGGTCTTGGACTTGGGTGGTGGTGACCTTGCCTTTGAAAACGACTCGCCTGTCCTCCAGCACGCCGGCCGTGCCGATCTCCCTCAAAAGGTAGGCGAGCACCTGGTCCGGAGACCTGTTGATCGCCTCGCAGATGTCGATGAAGTTACGCAGGATTGTGGTCTTGCCCTCGATCTGGATGTCGGCCTGCGGGATCTGGAATCGCTCGTGGGCTTCGACTGTCTTGGGCAGGTTCGCTTTCGCACGTTTCAGAAGGTCCTCGTAGCCGCCAGACTGCATGTGTCAGATTGCATGAGGCGCGGCTGTTTAAAGATTGCGTTATGGTTTACATCCTTCGATTTCCTCGATTAAGCGTTCGATGCGGCGAGTGATGTCGTCTCGAATCGTCTTGAGCTGGGCGTCCGTTTTTCCGGTCGATCCGGGCACGGGCCAATCCTCGGACTTCCCTTTCGTCCGAGGCGGGCATCGGTCGAGGCATCCGAAGGTAATGATCCGCCACGCTCTCTCGATAATATCTGGCGTGACGAGCCTAGGCCTCTTTGGTCCGAGTTCTATGCCAATCTCTCGAAGGAGGGCGATGACAACGGGATTGATTGCGGTGGCTGGCTGCACACCAGCGCTCTCCGCTCCCCATCCGGGTGGTGCCTTTGCGTTGAAAATCGCCTCGGCCATAACGCTCCGGAAGGTGTTCTCGACGCAGACGAAGATCACGACGTGCATCAGACTCACCCATTTTGGCGGAAGCGAATAAGGTTGCGGTCGGACTTACGTCAGGCCAGCCGCCGCTTTCACGAGCCCCATATGGATCGGCGATGGTCTGAACGGCCTCGACTTCAGCTCTGGGTGGAACTGCGAGGCGACGAAGTATGGGTGGTCCTGCAGCTCAAGGACCTCCATCCTCCTACCGCCATCGGACCGTCCGACGAACTTCATCCCGTGCTTCTCGAATTCCTCGATGTACTTCGGGTTGACCTCATACCTGTGGCGGTGTCTCTCTGAAATCTCGGTGGAACCGTACATCTTGGTCGTCTTGCAGTCATCGGTGAGCCCGACCACATGCGCGCCCAGTCTCATGGTGGCGCCCATGTCCTTGACGTCCTTCTGCTCCGGCAGCAGGTCGATCACCGGATTGGCGGTCTTCGGATTGAACTCCGAGCTGTTTGCGTCCTTGAGCCCGAGGACATTCCTTGCGAACTCGACAGTCGCCAGCTGGAATCCAAGGCAGACGCCCTGGAACGGGATGCGTTTCTCGCGGGCGAACTTGACCGCCGCGATCTTCCCCTCGGTCCCTCTGTCGCCGAAACCTCCGGGCACGAGAATGCCTTGGACCCCTTCGAGCAACGCGGTGCCCTTGGCCTCGATGTCCGTGCTCTCGACCCAGCGGAGATCGACCTTCGTCCTAGTCGCCGCCTCGGCGTGGTGGAAAGCCTCGATATGCGAGATGTACGAGTCCTTGAGCGATGTGTACTTGCCCACCGCGGCGATTTCGACCTTCTTCACCGGGCTCTTCAGACGGACAAGGAAATCCTTCCATTCTTTGAGGTCCTCCGTTTTCGGCCCTAGGTCGAGCGCCCTGATGAGGTAGTCGGAGAATCCCTGCTCCTCGAAAAGGATCGGGACATCGTATATCGATGGCGCATCCGGCGCGCTGATGACGCCCTCGACCGGCACATCGCAGAAGAATGCGATCTTCTTCTTGATCTCCGGATCCAGCGGTTTCTCCCCGCGGGCAACGATCGCGTTCGGCTGGATTCCGACGGAGCGCAACTCCCGGACGGACTGCTGGGTGGGCTTCGTCTTCTGCTCTCCGACTGTGCCGAGGATAGGGACGAGAGTTGTGTGCACGAAGCAGACGTTGGTCTTCCCTGCCTCCATGTGGAGTTGTCTCACAGCCTCGAGAAAGGGCATGCCCTCGATGTCACCGACAGTCCCGCCCATCTCGATCAGGCAGACATCCACCTTCTCCTTCTCCGCCACCGCCTTGATTTCCTGCTTGATTTCGTTGGTGATGTGCGGGATTATCTGCACGGTCCTGCCGAGGTAGTCGCCTCTCCTCTCCTTCTCGATGACCGTATGATAGACTTTGCCCGTGGTGATGTTGTGATCTTTCGAGAGACTCGTGTCGAGGAACCTCTCATAGTTCCCGAGATCCAGGTCGACCTCCCCGCCATCGTCCAGGACGAAGACCTCGCCGTGCTGATAGGGGTTCATCGTGCCCGCGTCGCAGTTCAGGTATGGGTCGATTTTTATCGCGGTGACCTTCAGCCCGCGGGACTTGAGCAGGACGCCGATGGACGAAGTGGAGATGCCTTTTCCCAGGCCAGACAAAACTCCGCCCGTGACAACAACGTATTTCATTTCATCACGGGATTTCACGATTGCGGTGCTGGTGCAAATAGTTTTGTGCGAGGAGATTGAACTGAGAAGAATGATTCCGGCGCTTCCCGCTCAGCGATGGAGTCTCCGGAGGCGAGCGTCAAGACGCTTGTACACAGCTCTCAGGTTTTCTGTGTTGTCGAATGACCGGACGACCCTCTCTGCGGCCGCCAAGTCCTTCTTCATGGCGGGAATGAATTTGGTAATGTTGGCCAAGGCTCGCGACAGCTCATCAACTATCGTCACGGTTGCGGCGCGCGAGGTGCGGGACAAAGGATTCAGATCAACCGCCAAGACGACCTTCTCCATCTTGACGAGAGCCTGAGTGCGGTCGCCATCCTCCAGGGGCACGAGGACCACGTCGGCGGAGTAGATGCCTTGGCGGGAGCACAGCGCTCGCTTGCTGTCCAGTCCGGGGATCCGGGCGTCAGGGCTGGTGCCAAGCACCTCTTCCGCTCCCGCCAACTTCAGGAGTTTCGCAATCTTCCTGACTCGCGGCTCGGTCCTGTAGAATAGATTGACCTCGATTCGGGCGGGGATTGACTTAGCCAGCTTGACGACGTCGATGGCCGCGAGCGCTGCCACGTTGCCNNTTGACAGAGATCATTGGGCGTCCTGCGAGGACCAGGTAGGCAGCCGCAGCCCTCTCAGCTTTCATGGCGGGAGGCGTGGTCTTCTCTCCAAACAGATAGTCAAAGGCCTCTCCCCTGCCCTGCGCGATCAACCCTTGCAGCACGACGAGCCCGCTCTCCGCCGCATCGGCCAGCTTCTTCCTTGCCAAGAGCGAGCGATACCTAGGATGGGATTTGGGCACGTCCATTGGCTCAGAGCACCGCAATGAGAATCGGGGTTCGAATCAAAAAGCTTGGCTCTTGGACGCTAAGCCATTCTCGACTCTCACCTCTGATAATCAAGGAATAACCCCTTTAAAGGCACCAGAAACTCATCGAGCGCAATGCTCTCAAGGCTGAGGCGTAGCGCTAGCGGTAAGTCTCGCCGCCGACCAGCGAGTCCGGCCGCGGTCGAGGTGGAGCGCGGCAACGACGCGCTGCGATCAGGCCATTTGAAAGAGGCACAGGCAGCCTATGAGAAGGCGATAGAGCACGATGCAGAAAACCCAGAGGCGTGGAACAACCTGGGTATAGTCTCTGAGAATGCCGGTCGCGCGCGGGACGCGCTGAGGCATTACAACAAGGCAATCAGGCTGAGGCCGAGGTACGCGGAGGCGTGGTGCAACAAGGCGATGGTTCTCCATCGTCTGGGGAGGGCGAGCAAGGCGATAGAATGCCTCGACAGGTCTCTAAGGATCACCCCCGAGAATCCTGTGGCCCTGATGAACAAAGGGGTCATCCTATCCAGACAAAACAGCAACGAAGCAGCGATCGTCTGCTATGACAAGGCGATCCGGCTCGACCAGAAGTACGCTCTCGCCTGGGTGAACAAAGGCGTCGCGCTGCTGAAACTCGGGAAGGCGAAGGAAGCTATCGAGTCTTTCAACAAGGCACTCGCCCAACGTCCAGATTTCCCCGACGCCTGGTACCAGAAGGCCAGGGCCCTCATACTTGCCGGGAACAGGGACAGCGCGCAAATCTGCATGGAGCGGGCATTGGAACTGGAGCCGGGCTTCGCGGAGTCGTCAGCCGTGCGCGTCAAACCGCTCAGAGTGAAAAGGGGTGATTGACGCTGGCGACCGGGAAGATGGAGAGGTGCACGGTCTGCGGTGGACCGCTCGGGCCACTCTGCATATGCAACCATTGCGGCATCTCGCACCCACCGGAGACCTACTCGTCCGGCCGGGTATGGACCTGCCCGGCATGCAATGAGTCCATCTCTATTCACTTTGCATGCAAGAATTGCGGAACGCGCTACCTCTACGAAGAGGTGGTCAAGGAAAGCGCTGAGGGCGCTGCTCCGCCCCAGGAGGAAGCGCACCAGGCACCGAGACTGCCAGAGAAGAGGATTCACAAGAGACCGCCACGGAGATTGAAGGGTGAGTTCGACGAGAGCGACGTCAGAGAGGTCGCTCGCATCCCGGGCGTCGGCAACAGAAAAGCAGAGCTGCTCTGCAGGGCCGGCTTCAACAGAATCTGGAAGATCAAGAGCGTAAGTCAGGAGGTCCTCTCCGCGGTGCCCGGAATCGGACCAGAGCTGGCAAAGAGCATCAAGGCCACGACGACCCTGATCCTCTTCCTCCCCCAGAGACGATTGAAAGAGGAGGTGTTCGAGGACGAGAAGGAGTGCGCGAAGTGCGGACTGCCGACGCCGGTGTTCTCCGATAAATGCTTGGAGTGCGGCAGCACGTTCGAGGTCGAGGAACTCGACGAGACGATCAGGGGCGAACTCGAACGCATGGGCATCGATGCCGTCATAGAATACTATGGGCAGGTCTTATTCAGGACGGCGGACGACGGACAGCTCTGGTACGCACTCAGTCTCGCACTAAGCACGGCTGGGCGCGTGGACGCGGCGAGGAAAGCAGTCAGGAAAGCCAAAAAACTGGATCCCGAGAATCCCAAGTTCCGAGACCTCGAGGAGAGACTCAAGAGTCAGACGAAGCCCATCCCCGTCATGGAGAAAGAGGAAAGACCGGCGGGAGTGGGCACCGAACCACCGCCGCAACTCCCCCAGAGACCGGCGGAGATACCTGTCGCTGAATCGAAACCGCCAGAAGAGGTCGTACCGATCGCGGAGACTGCCATCATCAAGCCTCCCGAGATTCCGCAAGAGAAGCCCGCAGACGTCAGCGTGGAAAAGCCCGCGGAGGTCAGCAGCCTCGAATCCCTCGAGGAGTTGAAGGGGATTGTGAAGGGGATTGCCGAAGAAGAAGCGGAGACCCTTGAGACGGAACTGCCAGCGGCACCCGAGGCGGCCGTCGCGGAATCAGTCCCGAAGATAGAATTGGCCACGATGACAAAGGTGGCAATGACTTCGCGCGGTTCCATCACTTCGGGTCGCAGACCTCTCCTTACTGGTTATGGTTTGGTGAACGGCAGGGGAAGGGTCAACGGCCTGATCAACGGCAATGGGTTCGTCAATGGTGGCACGATATCCGAGGTGGCTCTGCCGAGGGGCAACATGGTCCACAGGTATGCGGCTGTTGCCGCTTTCCTCCTGGCAATATTCCTCATCGTCAACAGCTCATTCCAGCTCCGAGTCCAACCCGGCAAGTCGATTCAGATCGATGGTAGCTTCGGGGACTGGCAGCCGGTCGGCACATACCACGACGCGACTGTTTCCGGCAACCCTGACACCAACCTAGTCTCATACGCGTTGAAGCTCGAAGGTCAGTCGCTCTTCTTCATGGCGCGGGTCGAGGGGACGCTTTTCGGCGATACTCAGGGCTACGACTCCTTCTTCATATTCTTCGACGTGGACGCTGACAACTCGACTGGCTACTCATGCGGGGCACTCGGCGCTGAATACATGGTGATTGTGGACGGCTTCAATTCATCCGTTTCCGGGGCCTCGCTACAGACGTTCAACGGGCAGGACCGGTCGGACTGGAACGAATGGTCCCGCGTGGAAGCGGCATACGTCGCCGTCTCCGGCGACAGGATCGAGGGGGAGTTGCAGACAGCGGTGATGTCGCTGCTGGATCCCGGCGAGGTATTGGCCAGATTCGTCGTCGATGATCAGGAAGGAGGGGTGAGTCAGAGCGCAGTGGCGATCGGGCTCGACTATGGCTTCCTGAAGGTGACCCAGCGGGGGCTCACCCAGGTGCTATCGACCGGACCAATCGATTTCCTTGAGCTGACATTCGAGGTGATTGGGCCGGAATTGACGCTTGATGCCGGCGACATCGTCGTCTCGCACACGCCAGGCACGCAGGTCAACGGGATTGCGGGTTCGATGACCGTGTCCGAGGGAAATCGGAGGACCATCACCTTGACGCTGGATGCTTCAGTGATCGCGACAGGCGAGGTCGTGCGGGCGTCGCTCACATCCGTCACGGCGGACCGGCCTGTAACGATAGTGGGCAGCGGTGCGAGGGCCTATGTCATCAACCCGCCAAACGGGAAGAGGATCGACGGGCTCTTCGCTGATTGGCCGTCCCCCCACGCCGATTCCACTGCACCACCTGTGGTCGACACTGAAGTGGACATCGAGGCGTACGATGCAAATGCCTCAGGCGAGACCGCGTTCTTCTACTTCCGGACGGTCACGGATTCCTTCGAGGGGAGCCTCACTCCCAAACATCAGCAGAGGGCCTTCTCATCGCCCGGCGCGGGCGGCGGTGGTTCGCACCCGCCACCTAGATTGACCGGGGAGAGCATGGCCCGGGTCTTCATGGAGTCCAACTCGTCCATCCAGGACGGTTTCCCCGTCGGCGGAATCCTCGCCGATTACATGATCGAGGCGAAAGGGCAGTTCGGATCCATTCATTCGATCTCGACATATCAATGGCAGGGTAGGTGGGTGATTTTCTCTGGGACTCCAAGGATTGCGGTCATGGCGAATCAGGTGGAGATGTCCGCGAGCATCACAGGTCTTGACCTGGCCAATGCATCCTATGTGATCGAGACCAGGAACTGGCGGAACATCGGAGATGAGACGGTCGCATCCGGGACAAGAGGCGGGGCGGAATCGCGCACGCGAGGGACCTACCTCACAGTGATGGGCAGCGACATACTCCTTTACGCCAAGCCGACTCCTACTGCTCCGACAATTGATGGCGACTGGAGTTCAACCGAGTGGCAGTACGCTGATTCGTACGATACGGGCGACATGATAGTCTACGCGATGCAGAATGGGACATATCTGTTCATGTGCATCCGCGTGAAAAGCGACACGGTCAACAACGCTGGAGACTTCGCGGAGCTGGCATTCGACACAAAACACGATGGTGGCAATGCGCCGGACCAATATGACAAGAAGTTCAGAGCGACGGATCCGGATGGCTCCTCGGTCCTTCAAGACTATAATGGGAATGGCGTTGCCTGGGACCCGGGCTACACTTCCCCATACTTCTGGGAGGGGAACGGCACCAGAGACACCAGCGATGGCAACTACATCACTTGGGAGTTCTCAATCCCATTCCAAGAGGTGTGGAACATTCCGAGCCCTGGCGTGGGGCAGGTGGCCGGCCTTGCGATTCACGCGCACGATGACGAGACACCAGGTGCGGAGTACTACTGGGGCTCGAGTAATCTGAACGACCCGTCCACCTTTAAGGACCTAGAAATCCCAGAATTCCCGGATGTCATTCCTCTGCTGGTTCTCATCCCCGCCATACTAGTCACCCTACAGCGTCGCCGGCCCGGCAAAAACAATAAGCCCAGAGGGTATTGAGTCCGCCGTGGAAATCGGCATCGTTGGCAAGCCGAACGTTGGAAAGAGCACATTCTTCTCCGCCGCGACCCTAGCTCCCGCCGAGATTGCGAACTATCCTTTCACGACCGTGGAGCCGAACAGGGGCGTGGCCTACATCCGCGCGGCCTGCCCGCATGTCGACATCGGAAAGCCGTGCAATCCCAACAACGCCCTGTGCGAAAACGGCGTCAGGCTGGTGCCTGTCGACATGCTCGATGTGGCGGGCCTGGTGCCCAAGGCGCACGAGGGGAGAGGCCTCGGGAACCAGTTCCTCGACGACCTGCGTCAGGCAAGTGCACTGATACACATCGTCGACGCGTCTGGCGGCACAGATTTCGAGGGGAACGTCTGCCCCCCTGGCTCGCACAATCCGGTGGACGACGTCAATTTCCTCGAGGACGAGCTTGCGCACTGGATCTCGGGGATAATCCAACGCGGCTGGGAAAAGGTGGCGAGGAAGGCGGAGCTCGAGGAGGTGCCGATCGAGAAGGCGCTTCACGAGAAGCTAACCGGGCTCGGATTCACCGAGCCCCAGATACACCTCGCGATCCGCGATTCTTACATGGACGTCAAGCCGACGAAGTGGACGAAAGAGGACACGCTGCGCCTCGGTCGTAACATGCAGCTTCGCGGGAAGCCGATGGTGATTGCCGCGAATAAGTGGGACGTAGCTCCTAAGGAGAACATCGATGCGCTCAAGGCGCTGGAGGGTCGCATCGTCGTGCCGACGAGCGCGGAGTTCGAGCTGGCGCTGCGCAAAGCGGCGAAGGCGGGGATTATCGACTACATCCCCGGAGCCCCGGAGTTCACCGTCAAGGAAGGTTCGAAGCTGTCGGCGGGGCAGACGAAGGCACTCGACAAGATAGCCGAACTCATGAAGAGAGGTGGCAGCACGGGGGTGCAGCAGTGCGTAGAGGAGACAGTCAGGAAGCTGCTCAACCTGATAGTCGTCTACCCGGTCGAGGACGAGACGCACTGGACCGACAAGAAGGGGAACGTGCTCCCTGATGCGTACCTGATTCCGCGCGGCAGCACGGCCAAGGACATGGCGTTCAAGGTGCACACAGACCTGGGGAAAAACTTCATCAGGGCCATCAACGCTAGGACGAAGATGGTCGTCGGCCACGACTACGAGGTCAAGGACAACGACGTCCTGAAGATAATCGCGAGGGCTTGAGATGGCGGGGAAGTGGGACGTCAGGCTGCTTACTGCATCTTACAGGAGGGAGGGACAGGAACAAGAGCCGGTCATCGAGTTCTTCGGGCGTACCCGCGATGGCAAGAGCATAGCGATCGAGTTCTGGGGGTTCAAGCCGTACTTCTACTGCATCGAGCCGACCGAGGCACTCGTCACCTTCCTGAAGAGGGACAAAGAGGTCATCGACGTCCAGATGGTCGAACTCGAAGTCGGGCGGGAGAAGGACTTCAAGCTCGAGAAGAGGAGGTGCGGCAAGGTCATCCTCCACCATCCGTGGGTCACGCCGGACTACAGGGAAAGGTGCAGGAGGCAAGAGTCGGAGGTCCTGGCGGCGGACATCCCGTTCCCCCTGCGTTTCATGTTCGACAAGGACATACAGGCGTGCTTCACCGTTCATGGAGAAGAGATTGAGGGCAAGCAGTACACCACCGAATTGAAAGTTAAAGGGGAGAAATTCGAGCCGTGCGAGCCTTTCGCCCCGCCGCTCAAGATTCTCAGCTTCGACCTAGAGAACACCCTCAAGGACCCGCACATCCTCTGCCTCGGCTACGCTCTGCGCAAGGACGGGAAGATAGTCACCGACTGCTTCTCCGGCGACGAGAAGAAGATCATCCAGAGGTTCGTCGAGCTGATCCAGATGGAGGATCCGGACGTCATCAGCGGGTACAACATCGACGGGTACGACCTCCCTCTCCTGCTGGAACGTGCGGAGAAGCTCGGCATGAAGCAGCTGCCCCTCGCGCGCGATGGCATGGCGGCTAGCAGCTTCGGGGACCGGTTCTGGCGATGCCACGGCAGAATAATCGCCGACGCCTGGTGGAGCGTGAAGATGGAGATGAAGCCCAAGCAGGAGACGCTGGACTACGTCGCCCGCCAGCTGCTCGGTGAAGGGAAGCACGAGGTCGACAGGACACGGATGGACGAGGAGTGGGTCGCAGACAAGGAGAAAGTGATGGAGTATTGCAAGAAGGACGCGGAGTTGGCGTTGAGGATATTGGAGAAGCTTGCCCGCCTCGACAAGTCGATGGAACTCGCGACCGTGTCGAACCTCGCGCTGGACGACGCCTTCAACAGCAGGACATCGACGCTGATTGACTCGATTCTGATACGCGAGGCAGACCGCGAGCACATAGGCGTGCCGATGACCCGGACAGGCCGCACGAGGGAGGGCATCGAGGGCGGCTACGTGCACACGCTGAGCCCGGGGTTGTTCGAATGGGTGGTGACGCTGGATTTCAAGAGCATGTATCCGTCCATCATCATCGAGAACAACATCTGCTTCACGACCCTCGACCCCGACGGCACGATCGTGAGCCCCACAGGTGTCAGGTTCGTGAGCAAGGACGTCAGGGCGGGTCTGCTTCCACGCATCCTCAAGAACTTGATGAAGGAGCGGGATGCGACCAAGAAGAAGATGCGGGAGGAGAAGGATCCGGAGAAGAAGGAGTACTACCGCCGCCTCCAGGACGCGATCAAGGTCCTGATGAACGCCTTCTACGGCGTCTTGGCGTCCTCGTTTTACAGGTTCACCAACCCAGAGATCGGCGGGAGCATCACCGCATTCGCCCGCCAGAATATCACGAGCATCATACAGCAGCTGGAGAGCGAGGGAGTGAAGGTCCTCTACGCTGACACGGACTCGATTTTCTACCAGTCGCCTTACCAGAACCTCGATCAGACCTGCGAGCACGCGAAAAAGATCGCCGAGAGGTTCAGTCACGGCACGATCAGCATGGACTTCGAGAAGGTCATGCGGTCGTTCTTCTCTCACGGCAAGAAGAAGAGGTACGCCGGCAAGGTCATCTGGCCCTACGAGGACCTGATCGTGCGCGGCTACGAGATCAGGCGGACCGACGCGTTCGAGCTGCAGTCGGCTTCGCAGATGAAGCTGTTCGAGCTTCTCCTGAACGGGGACACCAACGGGGCAATCGAGCTGGCCAAGGATCTCGTGTCTCGATTGAAGTCCGGCGTCATCCCGAAGGAATTCGTCCCGCAGGATGCCCAAGACATCGAGATACTGGTGATATCCAGGTCGGTGAAGGAGGAGAACGAGTACGACCGCCCCGAGTCGATGAGCAACGTGCAGGCGGCGCAGAAGCTCAGGAAGATGGGCCAGGAGGTCGTGTCGGGGATGAAGGTGTCGTGGATCGTGACCGACGGCAAGTCGAGCCCGCAGCAGGTCGAACCCTACGTGAGCGGGATCCAGTTCACCATCAAGCCGGACTGGGAGTACTACGCACGGCGGTTGGCGCAGACCCTGTCATATGTCACAGAGGTCTATGGTTGGGACGAGAAGGCGCTGCTCACCGGCAAGCAGGCCGCGAAGCAAGAGGTGCTCTTCCACGAGGAATTCAACGGGGAGAGCAAGAAGGAGAAGCCTCAGGTCAAGAGGACTGACAAGTCGCTGAAGATCGAGGACTTCTTCTGAGCGATCGGGCGCGCAAGGTTATTCTCTGCGATTGAACATGGCTCAGATGCTTGTACGATTCGCTCCGTCTCGGTCAAGCGCTCGAGAAGGTCGTCGCGAGAGGCGTGGAGCGGCGGTATCACAGGTTCAGGGGTGCGCGGTGGTATGGCGGCATCGCCACGGGCGACGTGGTCGGGTGCAACCTCTTCTGCCATTTCTGCTGGGCGAGGGACGAGATCAGGCTGCAGCCTTCGAAGGCGGGAGAATTCTGCAGTGCAGAGCAGAGCTTCTCCAGATTGGACCGCATCGCCAGATCCAAGGGGTACCGCCAGCTGAGGCTGAGCGGCCAGGAGCCGACGATCGGGCGGGAGCATCTGCTGTCGCTGTTGAAGTTGGTCGACAAGTCGCCGCACACCTTTATCTTGGAAACAAACGGCATCCTGATCGGCGGTGATCCAGACTATGCGGCGGCCCTCGCGGGTTTCAGGAGGTCGAGTGTCCGCGTCTCTCTGAAGGGAGCGAGCGAGGGGGAGTTCTCGATGCTCACCGATGCCAAGCCGGAGGGATTCGAGCTGCAGATCAAGGCGCTGGAGAATCTCAATGAGGCGGGAGCGATCTTTCACGCCGCCGTGATGACATCGTTCTCGTCCGAAGAGAATCTCGCGAGACTCCGAGAACGTCTCGGTCAGATCAGTCAGGACACCGTCGACAACATCGAGGTCGAGGAGCTCATCCTCTACCCGCACGTCGTGAAACGCCTAAAGGAGAAAGGTTTGGTCGCCGCAACCGCCCACAGACCGGACAGAGTCCCGCCAGAACTCGTTTAAGGTGTAGCCGCCAGACTCGCTACACTCCCGCCTCACGATTAAAGGTCGAACCGCCAGTCGAGAGTCAGGATTCCACCGGATGGTCGGCTTGTCTCAGCAGCTCAATCGCATGATTTTGGCGGGGGAAATCGATAAGCCCTCATGGTGCACCAGTATTGAAGCGTCGACGTGTTGGGACTTCCCATATCAGAGCCCCGATGGGTCGGTCTTCGGTAGCAACAGGTACAAGGGATGCACTCCCGCCATGGCGGTGTGGAATCTCCTGAAGAGGTACACCCGGCCCGGGGATCTCGTGGTGGATTGCATGGCGGGAAGCGGCACGACTATTGACGTGGCGAGAGCGCTCGGGCGGCGGGTCATCGGGCTCGACCTGAACCCATCCAGACCGGACATCGTCAGGAACGACGCCCGCCATCTTCCGTTCGAAGATGACAGCGTCGACTTCCATTTCGTCGATTCGCCATATTCCGACAACATTCGCTACTCCGGCGACGGGCGGTGCATCGGCAAGATCCCCGCCAACACGGAACGTTTCTTCGAGGAAATCGCGAAGGTCGCCACAGAAATCCACAGGACTCTGAAGCCAGGGAAGCATGCCGCCTGGGTAATCTCCGACGAGTACAGGCGCAGGTGCTACACGCCTGTCGGCTTCAGGCTCTACGGGATCCTGGCGGGACTCTTCGAGCCTGTGGACACCGTGGTGTTGGTGAGGCACCACGACAGCGGGTCCAATCCGATGTGGGAGCATAAGGCGAGAGAGCGCAACTTCTTTCTTCGGGGCTTCAAGTACCTCTTCATCATGAGGAAGATGGCGGTGGAGGGCTAGCTTGGCCAACGCGATGACTCGTGCGGGACTTGAGACAAGGGCGTGCCTCAGCAGATTGCTCGACGAGATGAGAGAGTTCGCATCCTCCAGAAACGATGACATCGTCGTGCGGGTGATGTCGCAGTGGATCTCCGTGAAGAGCAAGAATGGCGGGAGAGTGTTCGCGGAACTGCGCCCGAGCAAGGAGAGGATTGAGGTCTTCATCCTCCCGCCGCCGCGCGAGCTCGGGTTCAGCCGAATGATCGATAGAGCGCCGCCGAGCCAAGGCTGGGGCTGGTTCAAGTCGAAGTTCATGGTCGATGGGAACGGAGGCGCGGCGACCGCCCTGAGACTCCTCAGGATATCCTACCTCTCGTCGTTGAAGCGGGGCAAGCCGTCGTCGAGACGCCGGTGAGCTCTACTTGCCGATCTCGACTATCTCGTCCGGCGACACCTTCGGATAGGACTTGATGGAGTAGAGCTTCATCTCGGAGAGGTACCGCAGGAGCCCCTTGTCGGGGGCCTGGTTGAAGAACAGGTGCCTCACCGGATCCGTCTTCTCCTCGCTCCTGGGCTTCAGGATCTCAGCGATCCTAGCATACACGGCGACACCGGAGACAGTAGTCTTCGACAGCAGGCTCTTCTGCACTCTCTGCACGAGCACGAAGTCGACCTCGGGCAGCGCGACCTTCGCGGTGTCAGGCCATATGCACGACGTCCTGACCGTGTTTTCCCTACCGCGGTGCAGGTTTATGGAAGGGACGAGGACATCCGGCCCGTACGATTCCTGGAGCTTCGCCTTCGCGCTCGTGAAGCCCCAGAAGTAGTCCATCTTGTCGCGGGTGGCCTTCGTGACGCGCTTGTCGGCGGAGAGGATGGCGTTGGACTCCTCCGCGTTGCTCTTCTCCCACGATTCCCTGATCTGCTCCGCCGTCAGCTTGGCGGGCTGCCTGTAGAGGGCGGTCTTCTGGATGTCCTGGACCGCGAGGTTCAGGTTCTTCAGTATCATGTCGATAAGCGGCGCCGCTTCCTGGCCGAAGAACATCGGCCTGCCGAGGGCCATGGAGATGCTCATGGGCGAGTCGTTCCATTCGAACTGTGCCTGGTGCCTCTGCTCGGGGTCGTACTTGATGCCGAAGTGGACCCCCGTCTCGGGATTCCTGTACCGCCACTGCACGCGGTTCCCCCCGAGCTCCTCTTTCGTGAAGTGAGGGAGCTGGTCGACGATTCTGTCAATTTCGTCCACGGTCACCGGGGGCCTTCCGCGCGGGCGGTAAACGACCAATTCGAACGGCATGGGATCGGGCACGAATGGGCCATCCAGCACAATAAGACTTCCCTCGCTTCTGGCCGGAGGGTCTGGACGCCCCTCCACTGCCAGTGGAACTGGCATTTCGTCTGACACTAGCCAGATAGGCAGAGAACTGCTAGTTTGTCTGACAATCGAAAGACAGAAATACCCTTCTTGGCATACAGCCCTTTCAGACGTCTGTTCGCAGCGAAGGGATGGGCATGCCGGAACTGCGGGAAATCGATCTAGAGGAAGCGAAGCGCATAGCCACCAGTCGCGGCCTCCTGCCCAGCAGGGTCAGAGGCACCAGCACCCTGAGGTTCTCCAACGGGAGGAACGATAGGCTGGAGATAATCGACTGGACCGAGTTCGAGAAGATACTGACGCGCAGGCAGCTCGGGATCTACGAGTCTGGCGGCTGGATGAAGCTCATGAAGAGGAGAGCGTCGAACTTAGAACCTTGATGATTCCAGTCACAGTGAGTGGGCTCAGTTGAGGCGGGTTGTCCAGCGTATTCTCCACATTGTCTCTGTCGAACCTGNNGGTTTTGAGGACGCAGAAGGCGTAACCCCCGAGGGACGAGGAATGTCGAGCAAAAGCTACGATGACAATCGGCAGGCTGACTATGGACACGCAATAATTCGCGTTTGGGAGGTGAAGAGCCCACCTTCGGAATACCACACAACGCATAAGGTTTCTGAGCTGGCACTGGTCCTCAAGATGCTGGAGATTCAAAGGTCGGGTAAGGCCTAGTGTTGTGGTCGCCTTGTCCCGTTCCCTCTGGTTCGAGTCACTCAAGACTTCAGTTGATGTAGCCTCCCTCGATTCTCGGCACAACCAAGGGGTCGTACGAAATGAACTGTGCCGTGACCTCAGCAATGGTGAAGCCGCCTTCGATTGCCCTGTAGGAAACTGTGAAGTTGAAGCTCCAGTCGATCGCATTTACAGGGCCGTCACTCACTGGACTCCAGATGTTCATCGAACCCCAGGGATAGGTGCCGCAGGCAGTTGTGTTGGCCTGAGGCGAGATTCCGCCGTCATCATCTCTCAGACATGCCAGACTGGCGCTTATGCGTGTCCCGGCGTTCTTTGGATAACCCACAATAAGGCGATCTACAGTGTTGAATGGATATGTGCCCCAAGGCGTTCTCACTCTGTTCGTCGCCGGGTTATAGTGCGCCTCTGGTCCGAGGCCGTTGTTGTACTTGTAGTGTATTGTGTCTACGTTGTAGTAGCTGTCGTGCCAGACGAACATCAGGTCGTCAGTGCCTGGATCCATGGCATAGGCGAGCCATTCCCCGACGAGGGGGTCTATGCCGCCCCAGTCTTTCAAGGAACCTTTCGCATTCTCGTTTATCAGCGTGGCGACTGTGTTAACCCAGTTCATGTTGGTGTCTGACGGTTGGTGAACTATCAACCACTCCGCCCAGCCCATGAATTCGCTCACTGAATGGTTGTTTGGCGCTTCCCTGAGATGCAGCGGGCTGTCGATGAATAGGAGATTGGAGACCACGTTGAGCCAGAGCGCCATCATCTGCATCTTTGCCTTCTTCAAGGGAGTCTGGGGCTTTGGCGGATCAAGGTACGCGCAGACGTCCGCCTTCGTGTGGACATCCGTGAAGACGGTCGAGCGGGTTCTGATGGCGTCCACCCATTCTTGCCTTATGCCCGGATGGTCTTGGCGGGGAACCGTTACAGTGCACTCGTACTTCCAGTACCCTTGGGTTCTGGGGGAATTTCGGTGGAGAATGGCAGTGACGTTGATTACGGTCGGCGGGACGTTCTGCACCACCACGTACTCGCTGTCGCTGCCCTTTCCGTTGAACTGGTCGGTTACGTTGAGATAGACCGTGTAGTTGCCGTCATCACCATAGACCCACCACGTCGAATTGACCTGATGGAACGTGTTGCGGTAGCCAGAGGGGAGCCAGTATGAGGCCATGTAGTTGGGCCCCCGACCCGTCATGTTGTCGTAGTAACCGAAGTTCCATACGACGTTGAACGTATCGTTCCAGCTGGGGTCATAGAAGGACCCATTGACGGAGAAGGGAAGTCCCTCTCGTACAGTGTGGGTGTTGATGTTAGCAGTCACTGTGGGGTCGACATTCTGGACGTTGATTACAGTGCAAGCGGAACCGACACTGAACTGATCCGTGACGTTGAGACAGGCCGTGTAGTAAGCTTTCTTGCCGTAGGCGTGAGTGACCGGGTCCATGACATGGTGCGTGTTTCCGTAGCCCGGACCGGGATGGAAACTGCCCCCCGGCTTGAAACCGTCGCCGAAATCCCATGTGGCGACGTGCGTGTCGTTCCAGCTCGGGTCGTCGAAATAGCCGTCAAACGTTACTTCTGATCCTTCTGGCACAGTAGCAGGGTCCACAGTCATTTGGACCGTGGGAGCCACGTTCGTTACATTGACGTACTTGGTTACATTTGCCGTGTATCCGTCGTTATCTTCTACTGTGAGGGTGACGCCATATAACCCTGCATGGCCAAAAGAAAAGGTTGGATTCTGTTGAGCGCTCGCTCCTTCTCCCGCAAAGTTCCAGTCCCAGGCCACGATGTAACCATCAGTGTCATAGGAGAGATCAATGAAGGAGATATTCTGGCCTTCCTCCGGCTTCAATGGCCACCAGCCGAAGTCCGCAACAGGCCCGCCACATGCGGTTGTTCCGGAGCCCGAACTCCCGTTGTCCTTGATGGACCAGAAGTAAGGATAGTTGTACGGAGGGACAAGCATGGGCCCCATGCCGAAATAAGAACTCAACACATTCACCTCGAGTTTGTAGTCGCCATCGATGTCCCCTAGTACGGGGGATGACTTTACGTCATCGCCAAGATAGTTGACGAAGAAACGGTCAATCACACTGCCGTCCGAACCGTTAAGGAGATAGACAGAGCCCTCCAAGGCCCCGAACCCAGCATCTGTCCCCACATAGACGCCCATCTCCTCTCCCGAGCTCGGCAGGTAGCCGGTTCTTCGCACGTTTGCGCGGAAGAATGGCCAAGTCATCTCCCAACGAGAAACGTTCGACCTGACTGCAAGAGCAGGGGAGGAATCCACGAGAGCTTCATGTTCAGTCTGGAAGCTCCAGTCCAACTCGCCAGACACTGCGTTTCTGGATCTCACTTGGTCGCCGAAACCGATAACAACCTCCAAATCTCCATCCGCGTCAATGTCCCCAATCGCTGGTGAGGAAATATATTCTCCTGCCGGGTCCGAACGAGACCACATGACCTCCAGACCTGGTGGGGTCCTGGTGGAGTTCCACTGGAGGGCATAGAATGTGGGATTCAGTCCCCCAAAGGGGATGTTTCCGACGAATACCTCCAACTGATCGTTATCGTTCACGTTCGCCACCGCCACCGAAGCTATCACAGGGCCTGTGGGGAACGATGAAAGAATCGTCCCGCTCTGTCCGTCAATCACGTAGACGTATCCATTAAGAGAGCCGATAACGACATCGAGGTCACCATCAGCATCAGCGTCCGCAATGGCAGGAGTGGAATAGTCCGTGAGCCGAATCTCCGGAATCCCGCCCACCGTCGTTAGATTCGCAAACCACAATAGGTCCCAATTGACCCCCTCTTGCCCCAGCTCTCCATTGTAGTAGAGGTCTCTCCAGTAGCTGAGATCGGTGTCGATGTAGTCGACCAAATGAATTCCGTTATTCACACCGTCCTGCAGTCCTTGAAACGCGTAAACCATGGTCGTCATGGAATCAAAAGCGATGATTTCAAGACCATTTATGGAAGGATCCGTGTCCCCCACCGCCACCGAGCTACGTCCCCAATGTAGACCGTCATCAAAGGAGACGGGAGGATTGGGAAATGTCCACACGAATCCTCCTGTTGCAGCCTTCAATACCTCCAAGGTGCCCCCCGTAGTTACCCCCACCATTTCCTCAGCACCGTCTCCATCCAAGTCAGCGACCGCCACGGATGATGAGGCTGTGGAGCTTTCCGTATCCTCGAGCCAACGGTACGACCCATCGTCTGCCATCATCGAGTGCCAGACCCCTTCGGGCCACTGTTCTCCGAAGAAGCGCTCGTAGTCCTCGGTCGTGCTTGGATCCGGGTACCATTCGTCGCTGCCCACGAGCACATCGAGATTGCACGAGTCGTTTGCGCGCACCAATCCGGCAGACGGAGAGATGAGCAATTCATAGAGTCCACCTTCGCCAAACGACTTGTTCCAATGCGGCACAAGTATTCCATTGATGCTCTTGCCAGGCATCCCGGCCTCAGCCCTCTCAGGAATCATTACCAAGAGCGTTCCAACCACTAACACACCGGCCAGCCACAGCGCAATTGCCCGTTTCACATGAATCCCCCGAATACAATGGGATTTACATGATGTTATCAAGTATGAGAATTCCGGTAACGAAGTATTTACACGGGGGAGGAAATATGTACAAGTCTTTCGTTTCTGTGAGTTCGAATCAAATCTCGCAGTCTCTGCTGAAGCCGCGATCCCTAACTGTAGTGTATCAGGACATGTGGCCGCCTTTGTTATCAGGACATATGTCCGCTATTGAAGCTTGATTGCGGCCTTCCTCATCAGCTTTCTGTCGTTGTAGACCTCAGAGGGCGTCTTCCACTCGATGCCTCCGTGCAGCCTCTCCCTGTTGTAACCTCTCCTGAACAGCCACAGCTCCCGCTTGAAGTGCGAGAGTGACCGGAACCTCTTCTGGGAGATCAGCTCCCTGAACAGAACTCCATGGAAGTTCTCCAGCTTCCCCCGCCCACGCGGGTTGTACGGCCTCCCGTAAATGATGCGGATGCCCTGCTCATCGCAGAACCTCTTGAAGTCCCCCGCTATGAAGCATGTCCCGTTGTCAACATACACCGCCTTCGGACGCCTCCCGTTCCTGAGAGCCCACCAAAGGCAGTTCACCGCCTCCGCCGCCCTCTTTTTCCTGTAGGCGCGTGACATCACGAGATAGCGCGACCTGTCGTCCAGCAAGTTGAAAACGTAGACCTTCCCCACATCGGCGATCCGGAATTCGTACACGTCGTACTGCCAGAGGGAGTCGACGTGATAGCGCTGGAACCGCTTCGAGGGCTTGGGCTTCCTCTTCACGCGGACCATCATGCCGTTCCTGACCAGGACACGATGGACAGTCCTCCAGTGCATCCTCACTCCCGTCCTGGCGAGGTAGGCGTGGATCCTCTTTGCGCCCCAAGTGGGATGCTTCCTCTTCATCCGGAGGATGCGGTCCTCTATTCGCCCGGCAGTCTGGTTGGGGCTACGGTCAGGTTTCCTGGACAGGTACCGGAGGCCCTCCACTCCCGTCTCTCGATATCGCTTGCACCACCCTCGCAGGGTTCTCTCGGAGATCCCGAAGACCCTGCAGATGTCCTCCGTCCGAACGCTCCCCTCGATGTGCTGCCTGACCGCGCGTAGCCTGAACCTCACGTCCTCCCTGACCATGGAAAACCGCCGCCAGGGCGGACATATGTGTTGATAACAAAACCGGCCATATGTGTTGCTACTCTACACCTAACAAAGGCTTATCTATCCGCTGAGTCGATGCAGAACATGGAGAACGATGTCGAGATTCGGAAGGTCAAAGACACTGTTGGGCAGTATGTTGTCGTGTCTGGTTTCCTTCTCCTTTATGACACTAATCATATTGGCGCTGGCTCTCATCGATGTCCCGCAGCCCGCCACTGCGTTCCCGATTCACGTTCAACCCGATCTCAGGCTCACTGCAGGAATGAAACCCATGGAGATCAAGATAGTAGACATCAACTACGACGGCCTCCCCGATCTGTTAACAGTGAATGACGATGGAAACGACGTTTCGTTCTTCTACCAGCGAACCGACAAAACGTACAATGCAGTCCCAGACTTCAGCCTCTACATAGGCGAAACCCCGACTTCCGCGGCGGTCGAGGATCTGAACCGTGATGGCTTGCTAGACCTGATGGTAGTCGATAACGGCTGCTTCTTTCCCACCTTGAACTGTAACATGACTATTTTCTACCAGCGCCCCGACTACTCCTATCCGCTTGTTCCAGACCAAACAGTAGGCAGGCGTGATATCCCACCGTGGCAACTGGCGGTTGCGGACTACAATTCCGACGGTCTTCTCGATGCAGCCATGTCGGGTGGAGTCAACGGCGGGGTCTTCGTGTTCCTGCAGCTCGCTTCGGGAGGGTTCCAGAACGCTCCCGACATGATTCTCAAGACGCCAGGCGTTGCGACTTTCGGTTTGCTGGGCGTGGATTTGAACAGCGACGGCCTGGACGACCTGGCTGTTGCGAACTACCTTTCTTCGAGCATCTCTCTTTTCTACCAGAGGCACGAGCACACCCTTCCGCTTTTTCCGGACCTGAATCTTTCGTCGGGCGACGGGCCGATTCTCATAACACCGGGAGACTTGAACGGCGACGGCCTCGTAGACCTCGTCGTCACCAATGGCAAAGAACACACACTGTCTCTCTTCTACCAGAGAAGGAACTACACGTTCCCCGCGAGTCCTGACGTCAAGATAGCGACTGGCGGGACTGGCCTCTTTGCGCCCATGCATTCAGCGATAGGTGACTTGAACGATGACGGTCTGGATGACATAGTCGTGACCCGCCTATCAGGAGGACTCGCCTCGGTATATCTTCAGCTTCCGGGCGGCACATTTCCCTCGAGCCCCTCCTTTGATCTCGACGCCGAGGCAAGTTGTGAAGTCGCTATTGGAGACCTGAACGGAGACGGACTCAACGACATCGCGATGGCGACGTATCCCGTTCCCCCCGCGGAGGACGTCTACATATTCTATCAGGAACCTTCTGGGCTTCATCCGCTCACATCGCTGAGCGTAGGCGAACCAAGAGTTGACGGGGCCCTCACGCTCGTCACTTCATCGACACCCATCTCATTCGATGCGGTCGACCGGAGCGGCGCAGGTATAGCGGCGACATACTACCGCATCAATGGTGGGCCCTGGCAGACGTATCAGAAAGGCTTCATGCTCAATCTCTTCGTGGAAGGGGTCAACACTCTCGATTTCTACTCGGTCGATAACTCGAGCACCGTGGAACCCGCGAAGACGAAACTGCTTGCCGTGGACAACACTCCGCCTGCCACGACCGTCTCGATGGGAAACCCTCATTTCCAATCGTCCGATCTCTGGATCTCCCCTCTTACGAACGTTTCGCTTTCCGCGGTCGACGGTCCATCATCCGCTGCGGGAGTGAACATCACGACGTACAGGACATGGAATTTATCGGGATGGTCTCCGTGGTATGCTTACTCAGGTTCTTTCACGCTCATTGCCGAGGGAATGGACTTCGTCGAGTTCCGGTCAGACGACCTACTCGGCAACACCGAGGCCACCAAGAATGTCAGCATGACTGTGGACGGGTCGCCGCCAACGAGCTTCATCTCAGCGCCTTTCATCGCGAACGGGAGCAGGGCACTGAGCTTCGCAGCCATGGACGCGGGCGTCGGCGTCTCGTCGACGCGATTCTCAGTCGATGGAGGCCCATGGCGAGACTACTCCAACGTGGTCTATCTGCCTGGAGACGCAGACCACCGGGTGCTTTACAGCAGCGAAGACCTCCTAGGCAACGTCGAGCCAGTGAGAATCGCGTTCTTCCAGAAGAGTTCGGTAGGGCCCTTGACGTCCCTGCAGGCGGGAAGCCCGAGCTTCGGCTCCCTTCCCATTTTCGTGACGTCGTCCACTCCACTCTATCTGCTGGCTCAAGACCAAAGCGGTTCGGGGACCAATCGCACAGTGTACAACGTGGATGGCGGCCCATGGAGAGACTATTCTACTTCTTTCACCCTTGGCGGTGAAGGGGCTCACGAGGTCGGTTACTATAGCGTGGACAATCTCGGACAGCAGGGATCGACTGAGATGTCGATGCTCGTGGTGGACGACACTGGCCCCGACGCAATACTTATCGATGGAGGGGGAGCGCATGTGACCCGCGATGGCAAGCGATTCGCCGCCCACTCATCCACGTTCATTCTGGATGCGAAAGAGGGAGGAGTGCTGCCTGTTGGTCTCGATAGCGTCACGTATCAGCTGTGGACGGCTTTGGGCTGGTCTCCGTGGACATCGTTCTCATCGCCTTTCCCGTTCGGACAGCCGGAGGGCGTGCGTTGGGTTAGATACTACGCGACTGACTTGCTCGGCAATTCCGGCGTGGCGAGGAATGAGAGCGTTGTGGTCGATGACACGCCACCAGTGTCCACGCTCACTATAGGGCAACCATATCACGAAGGGGCGCAGAGGTTCGTGACATCTTTCACCCCATTCTCGTTCATCTCCTCCGATGCTGGAGCGCTACATGTCGGGCTGAACGCCACGCTGTTCCGAACGTGGAACCAAGGATGGACACAGTGGGCCGAATGTCGTTCGACATTCCACTTAACGGGAGAGGACGGCGTCAGATATGTGGAGTTCTACTCGGTGGATCTGCTTGGCAACGAGGAAACACAGAGAAACGTAACTCTGATGCTTGACAACACTCCCCCCGCCACGACGATCGAACCCGTAGCTGGAGAGTTCACGACGGACACAATTCTCACACTCCTCGCGACAGATGGCGGCAGCGGCGTCAACCGCACCGAGTACAGGATAGATGGCGGCGAATGGACTCGATACACTTTTGGCTTCACTCTCTCCGAAGGAGAACACGTCATCCACTTCCACTCGATAGACAATCTTGGGAACACGGAAGCGGAGAGGACACGAGCCATGAGCGTTCGAGAATCGCCGTCTCAAGTCGAGGTGAACTACAAACCTCTCGTGGCGCTCGCATTCTCCATAGCGCTAATGCTCTTCGGGCTTTGGTCGGCCAAGAAGAGGCCATGGAAAGGCGGGAAGAATGGAACGGGGGCGGTGAAGGCGTTCATGATCGTCTCGATGCCCTTCGTCCTCGCGGAGGTGGCCACGGGCGTTCTCTCGCTTTCGCTCGAATCCCTCAGAATCCCGCCCATATTCGGGTTGGGCATGGGCGTGGACTGCACCGTGCTCGCGGTCGGGCTTGTCGCCATGATTGCGAGATTGGCGTGGAAACGCGAGAACGAGGAGGAGATGTCCTCCGGCTGAGCTGCAAGGTGTTTCGGCAAGTTCGGGACATACTCATACGAGCAATCTTAGACAATAAAGCTGTCCTCCTAGAGCGTGGACGGTTACATTCTTCCGCAGAGAATTGTCCCAGGTCGGTCTGCCGTCTGTCATCAGTTCTCGGGCTCATTCATGACATGGGTTTACAGCGGTTCCGCTTTCGCAACCCTTAACAATGTACTTCCCAGACCGCGGCTGGAATCATCTGATGACTTCCCCGTGGGGTTCATACCATCCCTAATAGAGTAGGCGCAAGTCTGCCTCAATCGATTACTCAGCGTGTATGACGTGAACATCACGCCAGTTCGATATCATGTTGTTATCAGCTTGGTATCAAGTTGGTAAGAGGTTGGTCCGGGCAACCTTCGAAGCGAACGCACGTCCTGTCCGGAACGAGCACTTGACGAAGATGGTACGAGCATGGTACGAGGGTGGTACGACCATGGTACGAGCATGGTACGAACAATGATCGAACAACGCTCGAACAATGGTCGAACATCGGACGAACAACGCTCGAATCAGAGCTTCCTCAAGGATTGTCATGATACACTTTGACAGACAGGAAACGGCGTAGTGGCCAGGACCGAGCGATCTCGAATCACCCTTGAAGTATGACAGAATCTTGGCGGCGGTATTGCAATATCCAGTCCGTGCCGGAAAGCAGGAAGCCTTCGAGTCGACTTCGACCAACTCCTTTTAAGGCTGTCTCCCCATTGCGGCACGATGAACATGGAGCAGGCGGTCCTCAGGAGGATCGTGCCTAGCGAGGAGGAGGAGAAGCGGCTGAGGGCCGCGGTGTCCTCCGTTATCGGCATGGTCACCAAGGCGATCAAGAGGATGAAGCTCAGGGCGGAGCCCGTGCTCGTCGGCTCGGTCGCCAAGGGCACCTATCTCACGCACCCCGACTTCGACGTCTTCGTGGCCTTCCCGCCAGAGACGACGAGAGAGGACCTGGAGCGCCAGGGCCTTCAGCTCGGCCAGTTCCTCAAGAACAAGAAGAAGATGTGGGCCGAGCACCCCTACACGAGCGGGACGCACATGGGGTTCGACGTGGAAATCGTCCCGTGCTACGCGATTGTCTCCGCCGATCAGAAGATGAGCGCCGTCGACAGGACGCCCTTCCACAACAAGTACGTCCTGGGCAAGATCAAGCCGGAGCAGAGAGACCAGGTCCGGCTCCTCAAGGCATTCATGAAGGGCATCGGGGTCTACGGCGCCGAGGCGAAGGTTCAGGGATTCTCTGGATACTTGGTGGAGCTCCTCGTACTCAAGTACGGGTCATTCCAGGATGCGCTGATGGCGGTCACGAATTGGCAGGCGGGGAATGTGATCGCTCTGGACATGCTCCCCGCCAGGATATTCGACGAGCCTCTGATCGTTGTCGACCCGGTCGATCCCAACAGGAACGTCGCCAGCGCCGTCTCGAGGCAGCAGATGGCGGTGTTCGTCCACGCGGCGAGAGAGTATCTGAAGAAGCCGAGGATTGAGTACTTCTTTCCGAAGCCGCCGCCGAGGGCTTCCCGCCAGAAGGTCATGGACATGCTCAAGACGCGAGGGACGCACCTCATGCTCGTGACAGCGACGGTGCCCAAGGTCACGGACGATGTTTTCTATCCCCAGATCCGCAAGGCGCTGAAGGCGTTCGAGGACCTGATTGCCCGTCACGACTTCAGCTTCCTGCGGTCCGCGTTCGATGTCGTCGGGGGACGCGCCCTGTTCATGTTCGAGATGGAGGTCTTCGAGTTGCCAGCGGCGAAGAAGCACATGGGCCCGCCGGTCTGGTTCAAGAACGCGCTGGACTTCCAGGAGAAGTGGCAGAAGTCGAAGGACGCCTTCGCCCCGCCATACATCGAGGACGGCCTCTGGGCGGTTGACATCAAGCGCGGGCAGGTCACCGCAGCCGACCTCGTCAAGGCGAAACTCGTGGAGATGAGCCTGGGCAAGGACCTCGACAAGACCGCGAGGAAGTCTCTTCAGGTGATTGTGGATGAGGCCGCTCTCAAACCGTCTTACCTAGGACCGATCATCGGTTTCATGGACAGAAGGTTCCAGTGGGAGCGCTGACTTCTTTCACGGCATGAGCATGATTGTTACGGAGCTTGTGTGGCCGTTGATATCCGCCGCCGTCACGGTGACGAACGTATTCACGGTCACGTGTGTGACGTTACGCGACCAGACGTCATTACCGCTTTGAGGTTCCATTAGCACCTGGCTCGCCGTCCCGATTGTTATCAGGACTGCGCTGATGCCTGCATTGTCGGTCGCCTTGGCGGTCACCACCGCCCAGTCTTTGCCGGATTGTCCGGCGCTACTGACGCTCACCTGTGCGTCGGGTGCGACTTGGGCACCATCAACGAACAGAACAAGCCCGGGGGGCGTGACATCCGAGAATGGCACGTTCATCACGAGTACCCAGATTGCAAGCCACGCGAAGAAGTAAGTCGACCCGTAGCCGAACCAGTCCTTCCTCTCCAGCTTCTTCGTGTCTACGCCGAACATCTTCGGGACGTACTTGAGGAGCAGGACGACGGCCAGTCCGGCGAAGAACGCCACGACGACGATTCCCGCCAATGTCAGGAAGTACGAGATGACGGCGGCGACTATCGCGAGGAGGGCCACCAGGAGTATCATCTTGGCGCTGGTTATCTCCTTCCGGAGGAACTCCGTCTCGTTGAACTCAGGGAGCTGGAACTCCTCTTCCTCTTCCTTCCGGCGCTTCTTCGCCATCGGCGAATGATAGAGCGGGGCGGTTAAAACCCTTTGCGGCGAAGCACCTCGGTCTACCTGAACATGCCAGGCGCGGGTTCGGTCAGCGCAGGTTTGGCCTGAGCCTTCAGACTCGCGATCTGCACCTCCAACTCCTTGGCCTCGGTCAGCAGCGGCTCCAGGTCTATCTCTATCTCGGGCAGCAAGTCGTCCACAGCCCTCACCAACTTCGCAGCTGCAAGGGCGTCGGGGAGATCGGGGCGGGCTTCCGCAAGTAGAGCGATCGTGTCGAAATTCGCCCACCTGCCCTCGTTGAGCAGCACGCCGGACACGCCAGATATCATCCCGCTCTCCAGCTGTTGGATCTTCGCCTTGTCGAGGTCATCCCTGGCCCTGTCGGTGCTTCCGACGCCCCACACCTGGATGTCCTGCTCGTTCCCGCCCTCGGGGAGAGGCAAGCCTTCGAGGGAGATGATGCGCTTGCACTCGTGCTTCTTCGCCCAGTCGAGCAGGCAGCGCGCGACCTTCCTGTGGATCCGGCTCGGTATGGGCACCTCGCAGAGGAACGCGGCGAGCTTCTTCTCGTCGTGGGCGTAGACGCGAGCGGGGAACTTCGGCTTCTTCGCGTAGACCATGGACAGCGGCGGGAACTCCTCGTCGTCTATCGCGCAAATCTGGTCCATCTTCAGAGTCGAGATCAGGTACGTGCATGCTATCGTACTGACCATCCCCACGGTCGGGAATCCCTCTACAACAGTCCCTCCTCTCAAGTCGACCTCGCGGAAAGTCCTCATGTCCATCTTTTCCAAGCGACCACCGTCGCGGGGTATCCGTCATGCCGCGTAAATATCTTGCCAGAGTCTAGCACGCACGGCGGGGCACTCTCTCCCTAGATTCGACCGGACTAGTTCGCATATACTCTCTTATAGGAGCCGACTTATACCGGCTCCTTAAGTGGCCAGTCCGCCTGCCTGAGCTAGGATGTTACGCTATGGCATGGGCGGGTCCATTCAGATGAGGTTGAACCGCAGCAAAAGATAGAGGAGAGGAGATTGTGAGATCCATGAAGGAACAAACCAAGAAGGCCAAAGACCAACCGGTCCCGACCAAGGTCAAGGGCCCTGTCAACACCGATGAACTTCTCGCGAAGGCAAAGATTCCCGGACAGCACGCGATGAAGCTTCACCCGTTCTACAGGGGGAAGATTGAAATCGTGCCGAAATGCGTCGTCCGGGATTTCAGCGACTTCGCAATCTGGTACACGCCAGGAGTCGCGGAGCCGTGCAAGGCCATCAAAGCGGACCCGAAGCAGGTTTGGCAGCACACGAACAAGGGGAACACCGTGGCGGTGGTCAGCGACGGGACGAGGGTGCTCGGTCTCGGCGACATCGGACCTGAGGCGGGCCTACCGGTCATGGAGGGCAAGTCCTTGCTCTTCAAGTACCTGGGAGGGGTCGACTCGTTCCCGATTTGCCTTGACACGAAGGACCCCGAGCAGATCATCCAGGCAGTCAAGTGGCTGCAGCCGTCCTTCGGAGGAATCAACCTCGAGGATATTTCACAGCCCAAGTGCTTCTACATACTCGACCGACTGAGGAAGGAGGCGCGCATCCCGGTCTGGCACGATGACCAGCAGGGAACCGCCACCGTGGTAGTGGCGGGTGCGATGAACGCCATCAAGTTCGTCGGCAAGAAAATCTTCGAAGCCAAGGTCGCATTGATAGGGGCAGGGGCAGCAAACATCGCAGGTCTCAGGGTCATGGTCGCCGCGGGCTTCAACCCAAAGAACATCATCATGACCGACAGTAAGGGCATCCTGAATGTCCAGAGGAAGGAGCTCCAGCAGGATTTCAAGGAGAAGTGGTGGGCGGCACAGATCACCAACGGCGAGGGCCGCTCAGGCGGCATCCCCGAGGCAATGAAAGGCGCCGACATCACGATAGCAGCATCGAAGCCCGGTCCAGGGACGATCAAGCCCGAATGGGTGAAGCTGATGGCGACCGACGCCATAGTGTTCCCCGTCGCCAACCCAGTTCCAGAGATCTGGCCATGGGAGGCGCACGAGGCAGGTGCAAGGATTGTGGCAACAGGCCGCTCAGACTTCCCCAACCAGGTCAACAACAGCCTCGGGTTCCCCGGGATTTTCCGTGGAGTCCTTGACGTGAGGGCGTCGACAATCACCGACGAGATGTGCATCGCTGCGGCAAGGGAACTCGCGAAGATAGCGGAGGACAAGGGCCTGCGCGAGGACTATATCGTGCCGACGATGGACGAGTGGGAGGTGTACCCGAGAGAGGCCACCGCCGTCGCAATGAAGGCGATAGAGCAGGGCGTTGCACTCGTCAAGAAGTCCCGCCAGGAGATCTACGAGGAGGCAGAGAGGATAATCCGCCGAGCCAGGGAAGAGACAAAGTTCTTAATGGATGGCAAATTCATCCCGCCTGCTCCAGCGTAAGGATAAGCTAATTGCACGACATAGGAGGCTAGTAAATGGTTACGAACAAAGGTAGCGAGACGCATCCATCCTACGAGGTCGCGGACCCCGTGGAGGCGAAGAAGCCGAGTTTCAGACTGCAGCCCAACATGATCGACTACGCGGCGACGCGGAGGAAGTTCAGCTGGGCTGAGGTCGAGAAGGAGTTCTCCTGGTCAAAGACCGGGAAGGTCAACATGGCGTACGAGGCGATTGATCGCCACGCCGAGGGCTGGCGCAGGAACAAGGTCGCCCTGTACTACATCGACGACAACAGGTATGAGAAGTACACCTTCCAGGAGATGAAGCTCCTCTCCAACAAGTTCGCGAACGTCCTGAGGAAGTACGGCATAGGCAAGGGAGAGAGGGTCTTCCTGTTCATGCCGAGGTCCCCCGAACTCTACATGAGCTTCATGGGCATCCTCAAGGTCGGTGCGATCCCCGCGCCGCTGTTCGAGGCCTTCATGGCCGAGGCTGTGAAAGACAGGGTATCCGACGCCGAGGGGATTGCGATCATCACGGTGCCGCACATGAAGGAGCGGCTCCCTGTGAAGGACCTGCCCTCGCTCAAGCACATGTTCCTGGTCAACGCAAAGGGCCAGCCGACGAGCGGGATGGAGATTGACTGGGACAAGGAGATGGAGGAGGCCTCGGACAAGCTCGACAAGATCGAATGGCTCGGGAGAGAGGACCCGCTCATACTCCACTACACATCCGGCTCGACTGGCAAGCCCAAGGGCGTCGTCCACGTCCAGAACGCGATGCTCGGGCACCTGATGACGGCCAGATACATCCTGGACCTGCACGAGGAGGACATCTACTGGTGCACGTCGGACCCCGGCTGGGTCACTGGGACGTCCTACGGGATCTTCGGTCCCTGGCTCAACGGCGTCTCGAATGTCATCCGCGGCGGGAGGTTCGACCCGGAGTCATGGTACAAGACGATCCAGAAGCTGAAGATCACCGTCTGGTACAGCGCCCCGACCGCGTTCAGGATGCTGCTCGGCGCGGGCGTCGAACTGCCGAAGAAGTACGACCTCTCCAGCCTGAGGTACGTCTGCTCCGTCGGCGAGCCGCTCAACCCCGAGGTCATCCGCTGGGGCTGGAAGGCGCTCGATGGCCGCACGATCCACGACAACTGGTGGATGACGGAGACTGGCCACCAGCTGATCGGCAACTACCCCTCGATGCAGGTAAGGCTGGGCTCAATGGGCAGGCCGTTCCCCGGCACCGAGGCGGCGATCCTGGACGACAACGGCAAGCCTGTCGAACCCCTGAAGTTAGGCAACCTGTGCATCAAGAAGGGCTGGCCTGGAATGATGAGGCAGATCTGGAAGAACCCGGAAAAGTACAACTCCTACTTCAAGTTCGACCCCTACTTCATCACCGGCGACTCGGCACACTACGACGAGGACGGCTACTTCTGGTTCCACGGCCGCATAGACGACGTCATCAAGACGAGCGGCGAGAGAGTCGGCCCGTTCGAAGTGGAGTCGAAGTTGCTCGAACATCCCGCGGTCGCCCAAGCCGGAGTCATAGGCAAGCCGGACCCGGTGCGCGGAGAGATCATCAAGGCTTTCATCGCCCTGAGGAAGGGCTACACGCCCTCCGACGAGCTCAAGAAGGAGATCATGGACTTCGTCAAGAAGAACCTCGCGGCGCACATGGTTCCGAGGGAGATCGAGTTCAAGGCGGACCTGCCGAGGACGCGCAGCGGCAAGATCATGAGGCGAGTCCTGAAGGCTTGGGAGCTCGGACTACCGACGGGAGACCTGTCGACGCTGGAAGAGTAGGCGCCTCCGCCAAACCCTTCCTTAATCAACGACTCCCCCAAGATGGCGCAAAGATAGTATCGGTGCCGGTATCTTCAGACAATCTAGTCGTTTAGTCATCCACGAGCAGCCGGTTCGCCTTCACGTAGGATCTGAGGAACCACAGGACGAAGATCCCTTCAAGCGCCTTAGTCTGCGCGCGCTCCAGGGCGGTGTAGTATCGGGCTCTTCCGACGTAAGGTATGTTGAACATCGGGTAGTCGTGGCGGTGAAGAACGAAGTTCATCAGGAGCCGGGCGATGCGACCGTTCCCGTCCGTGAAGGGGTGGATCGTCACGAACCTCAGATGCACGAGCGCGGCGAGTTCAACAGGATGCATGCGATTCCGATTGCGTGCATACCAGCTGAAGAAGTCCCTGAGCAGGGGATACACCTCGACGGGAGATGGCGGCACGAAGCCGCTGCCCGAGATGGCCGCCTGATGCTGCCTGATTTTCCTCGCGATGTCCGGTTTCGATTCGCGGAACAGGGCATCATGCCATTTGAGGATCAAAGTGAGTGACACTTCACGAGGTTCCCGCAGCATGGCAAGGAACAGATTGCGGTGGGCCTCCGCTTCCTTGAGGTCGACCAGCGGACGGTTGGGCGGTGTGAGCCCTCGCTCGAGGACATCGGCGGTTTCCCGGAGGGATAGCGTGGAGCCTTCGATGCGCTGAGTATTGTACGTGAAGAGCGTGGCGAAATTTGACAAGCTTCGCTCTCTTCCAGATGGCGGTGTGCGCCGTTGCTCCGCTTCATGCCCCTTCTTGATGCCTTCAAGTATGGGGTGCCACTTCTCGCGATAGATTGCGTCCATGAAGGAGCGCTTCCGCATCTCCAGATCCTTCGGGATATTTTTCCCGAGATATAACTCGCGCTTGGAAACACGGCCGTCAATCCGCATGGAGTGCTCCAAGTAGTAGTACTTGCGACCGTCAATCACGCGCGCTCTGACTGTGGGCACGAAATCTTCATACCCCTACACATGCATTAATATTCCGTAATGATTACAAATGTAGGGGTACGGATAACTGAGGAGTCTCGCCCACAGGCACGCGATGTCGGGATGCTGAAAATATCCGGCAAATAGATGCTGTGCCATAGGTTCAAAAGGTTGTCTTAGGTTGGTCTCCTGAGGACACGATGAGCAGCGGCTCGACCGGTCGTGGGACAGGGGCATCGCGCAGGATGTGCGTTTTCGTGAGAGGCGCTGTCCAAGGAGTCGGATTCAGACCGTTCGTCTATAACTTAGCCAAGAGGCTCGGTCTCGGCGGTTGGGTCCTCAACTCTCCTCAGGGCGTCCAAATCGAGGTGGAGGGCGGGCAGGCGGATCTCGAGGACTTTCTCGTCCGTCTTCAGAAAGAAAAGCCCCGCCTTGCGTTCATACAGAGCCTTGAATGGTCGTACCTCGACCCCGCCAATCTCGGGGAGTTCAAGATACGGGAAAGCAAAGCTGGCGGGGAGAAGCTCGCGTTCGTCTTGCCAGACATCGCAACATGCGACCTTTGCCTAGAAGAGACAATGGACGCGAAGGACAGGAGATATCTCTACCCGTTCACCAACTGCACTCTCTGCGGCCCTCGTTTCTCCATCATCGAGAAGCTACCGTACGACCGCCCGAACACATCCATGAAGGCATTCCGGATGTGCCCTGCTTGCGCAAAGGAGTACAGGAATCCGGAGGACAGGAGGTTCCACGCGCAGCCCATCGCCTGCCATGTGTGCGGACCGAGGTTGCAGTTGCTCGATGGCAAGGGCGCACCGATGGCGGGAGAGGAAGAGGCTCTCCTCATGGCCTGCGCGGTCGTGCGCGGCGGGAGGATACTCGGCCTGAAGGGCATCGGCGGTTTCCTGCTCTTGGCGGATGCGAGGAACGCGGAGGCGCTCACGAGGCTCAGGCAGAGGAAGCTCAGGGAAGAAAAGCCACTCGCCCTCATGTACCCGGATCTTAAGTCGGTCGAAAAGGACTGCTTCGTTGATGCTCTCGAGGCCCGTCTCCTGACATCGCCCGAGAAACCGATCGTGCTTCTCAGGAAAAGGCCGGGTGCCTCGATCTCGGACCTTGTCGCCCCCGCCAATCCGTACCTTGGAGTCATGTTGCCGTACGCCCCTCTGCACCACCTCCTGACGAGGGAGCTAGGCTTCCCCGTCGTCGCGACGAGCGGCAACTTGACGGACGAGCCGATGGCCATCGAGACCGACGAGGCGGTCAGCAAGCTCGGGTCGATTGCCGACGCTTTCCTCACTCACGACAGGCCGATAGTGCGGCGCATGGACGATTCGATCGCGCGCATCGTAGAAGGGCGCGAGGTCTTGCTCAGGCGGGCCAGAGGATACGCGCCGCTGCCGATTGAGGTGAACAAGAAGCTGCCCAAGGTGCTCGCGCTTGGCGGGCACCTGAAGAACACCATCGCAATGTCGAAGGGTAAGCATGTATTCGTGAGTCAGCATATCGGGGACATGGAGACGAAGGAGGCTGTGGAGGCGTTCCAGCAGGCGGTGAATGATTTCCAGAAGCTCTACGAGTTCAAGCCCGAGGTCGTAGCGACCGACCTGCATCCTGCCTATGCCTCGACGCAGTTCGGCGAGAGCCTCGGCTTCGAGGTGCATAAAGTCCAGCATCATCTCGCCCACGTGTACTCGGTCATGGCAGACAACGGCCTTGACGGATCGCCCCTCGGCATCTCATGGGACGGGACGGGCTACGGGGAGGACAACACGGTCTGGGGCGGGGAGTTCATCATCCCGGATGGCGGGCGCGGCGAATGGCTGGCAGGGTTCGAGCCTTTCCCGCTGATTGGCGGTGAGAAGGCGATAAAGGAGCCGCGGAGGTCCGCCCTCGGCATGCTCTACGCGTGCTTCGGGAAGGAGGCGTTCGAGATGAGAGACCTCCCAACGCTGAAGGCGTTCACCGACGACGAGCTAGAATGGATGAAGGCGGCTGTAGAGCACGACGTGCAGAGCCCCAAATGCCGTTCTGTGGGGAGGCTCTTCGACGGCGTCTCCTCGATTCTCGGCATGCGCCAAAAGATATCTTATGAAGGGCAGGCTGCCATGGCCCTGGAATTTGCCGCCAATGGGATGGCGGAAAGGATTTACCCCTTCGACATCAAGTCTGGCGGGAGGCCGAAGTATTTGATCAATTGGGGGAGAACGCTCAGTACGATTATCCAGGATGCGAAGTCAGGCGTGGGCAACGACATAATCTCATCGCGGTTTCACGCGACCCTGGCGGAGATGGCGGCGAAGATTGCCGAGGCCTCTGGCGAGAGGCGGGTCGTCCTGTCTGGTGGTTGTTTCCAGAACGCTTTATTGGTCAGAAACTTCCAAGCGAGGCTTGGCCAGAGGGGCTTCGAGGTTTACACGCACCAGAGGATACCGCCAAATGACGGAGGTATATCTCTCGGTCAAGTGATTGCCACGGCGGAGGCGAGAAGGTGAAGAAAGCGAAGAAGGAGATGGACCCAGAGAAGATGCAGTCTCTTCTCAGGAACGAGAAGGCGGTGAAGGGCATCGCCGGGGAGATCTCCCGCCTTGCGGGCAAGCATGGAGCCCGCATCATGCACGTCTGCGGCTCCCACGAGCACACCGCCACGCGGTTCGGACTGAGGACGCTGCTTCCCGCCAACGTCGAGCTGATTGCGGGGCCAGGATGTCCCGTATGCGTTTGCTCCTCCGCGGACATCCGCGACGCGATCGAGGTCGCGAAGAAGGGGGCAATCCTCACCACTTTCGGCGACATGATGAGGGACAGGACCCAACATGGTTCTTTGGAGGATGCCAGAGCTACAGGGGCCGATGTGAGGATGGTGTACAGCCCCCTGGACGCGGTCCAGATGGCTAAGGACAATGCGCGTCGCGAGGTCGTGTTCTTCGGTGTTGGTTTCGAAACCACTGCGGCACCGGTGGCGTCCATGGTCTCCGACGATCTCCCCGCCAACTTCTCGATGCTCACCTCGTTCAAGCTCACATCCCCCGCAGTGGACGCGCTGCTCGCATCAGGCAAGCACCACCTCGACGGGATCATTGCACCAGGTCATGTGTCGACGGTTGTCGGAGCGGTTGATTGGGCCAGGTTCCCCGAGAAATATGGCGTCCCCGCAGTCGTGGCGGGATTCGAGCCGGCTGACCTGCTCCTGGCCATCCTGAAGATACTGCAACAGATGAAAGCCGGCAAGCCGAAGGTGGAGAACGAGTACACCCGCCTCGTGCGGTTTGAGGGGAACCCTCATGCGCAGGAAGCGATGAGGAACGCGTTCGACGTGAAGCCGGCGTTCTGGCGGGGAATCGGAATGATTCCTGATTCGGGCTTGTTCCTCAAGGAACGCTGGAGCGATTTCGATGCCAAGAGGAAGTTCGAAATCCAGTCCTCAATCGATTCGGAGAAGGATCTTCCGAAGGGCTGTCACTGCGACGAGGTCATCGTCGGCGAGCTGTACCCTAACGAGTGCCCCTTGTTCGGGAAGACATGCACGCCGGCGAGCCCCTACGGGCCATGCATGGTCTCTGGCGAGGGGACATGCTACATCTGGCACAGGTTCGGCGATCCGAGGGAGCTGAGGAAGATTCTGGCGGGGAGGAAGTGAAATGTGCCTCGCGATACCGATGAAGATTGTCAGCATCGACCGCAATCGGAGTCTCGCTCAGGCCGATGCGCTCGGTGTTACCAGGACAATCTCAATCGCGATGATGGGAGACGAGGTGAAGGAGGGCGACTGGGTCATGGTGCATACGGGGTTCGCCCTCGAGAAGCTCGAGTACGAGGAGGCCAACGAGATTCTCACGCTGCTGCAGGAAGTCGCGAAGGGGGACTAGCGATGGAGAAGCGAGTGACCCTGGGCCACGGGGCCGGCGGGAAGCTGACTCAGGACCTGATTAATTCGCTCTTCATCCCGCACCTGAAGAACGACCTCCTGATGGAGATGGGCGACTCCGCGATTATCCGCAAGAAGCCGTTGCGGGACCGCCTGGCCTTCACGACAGACTCGTTCGTGGTGACGCCGCTCTTCTTCCCCGGCGGCGACATCGGGAAGTTGGCGGTGAACGGGACGATAAACGATCTCGTTGTGGCGGGAGCCGAGCCGCTGTACCTATCCGCGGGATTCATTTTGGAAGAGGGCCTGCCTTTCGAGGATCTAGAGAGGGTGTGCGTTTCCATGGCGGATGCGTGCAACAATGGCGGTGTCCAGATAGTCGCCGCAGATACAAAGGTCGTGGAGAAAGGCAAGGGCGATGGAATATTCATCAACACCTCGGGCGTTGGGCTCCTGCGTCCCAAGGCGCGCATCGATCCGAAGAGAGTCGCACCGGGTGATAGCATCCTCGTGACAGGGACTCTCGGAGACCACGGCATTTCCGTCTTCCTTGCCCGCCAGAAGCTTGGCATCAACACGAATGTGAAGAGCGACTGCGCTGCGCTAAACACTCTGCTGCTGCCGCTCATTGACAAGTTTGGCGGGGACATTCACTTCATGAGGGACCTGACGCGCGGCGGGTTCGCCACGATACTGAACGAGATGGCGGGGCAGTCCGGCACGAGCGTCGTCGTCAGGGAGGACTCCATACGCGTGCTGCCCGGAGTAGTGGCCGTCTGCGAGATGCTCGGCTTCGACCCGCTGTACCTTGCGAACGAGGGAAAGGCGATGCTGGCGATTTCACCTGATGTGGCGGGCAAGGTCTTGAAGCATCTGAGGAAGCACAGGCTCGGCAGGAACGCAGAGATTGTCGGTCAGGTCGATCAGGCGGGCGAGGGCAAGGCGAGAGTCTTCCTGGATACCACGGTTGGCGGGACACGACTGCTCGACAGGCTTTTGGAGGATCAGTTGCCGAGGATTTGCTGAGGCGTCAGAAGGAAACTTGATGTCGAAGGGACGAAGGCATCGACGACTTCGACGAGGATGATTGAGGCCTCAGTGACGCCTCTTGGCGGTGCGACGTACCTCTTCTCCAGTTCCTCTCAAGCTGTTCCAGAGCTCCTCTTAACTTGTTCCATATTGGACAATCGGGGTTCGGACCCACGACTGTCCGCGGAATATCCAATGGTTGCCCCAGATGCCGTTTGGGTGGACTTCTCCCGATGTCGTGAACTCTAGCGAACGTCTCCGCCCGGACGAGCGGGTTGGCAGTACCTTCTTGAGAATCTCCATACTATAAGTAGGGGAGGTTCAATTGGGATACTGATTCCTAGTCAGTGATAAAGATGTTTGAAATCCGCTTCCACGGAAGGGGCGGCCAGGGCTCTGTTATTGCATCTGAGATCTTGTCAAAGGCGGTCTTTTTAGAGGGGAAGGATGTGCAGAGCTTCCCGTTCTTCGGCGTTGAAAGGCGAGGCGCGCCCGTCCAGGCCTACACGCGCATAGACGACAAGCCGATCAGGGTGAAGGCGAACATATACACCCCGGACTGCGTGGTCGTGCTCGATCCCAGCCTCCTCAAGAGCCAGAACGTGACGGCGGGCCTGAAAGAAGGAGGCTATCTGCTGATCAACACGGAGAAGAAGCCGGAGGAACTCACCATCGATTTCAAGGGGAATATGGCGACCGTCGACGCGACCGCCATCGCCCTCAAGCTCGGGCTCGGCAGCAAGTCTGCGCCAATCGTCAATACCGCAATACTCGGGGCGCTCGCCAAGGTCACCGGCCTCGTGAAGCTCGATTCAATAACCGCCGCAATCAGCGAATCCGTCCCGAACAAGCCCGAGGCGAACGCCGCGGCGGCAAAGGAAGCGTTCGAGAAGGTGCTCATTAGGAGGATGGCCGCGTGAAGACCTACAAGACATATGCGGACCTTCCCGGCGCGCCAATCGCGGACGTCCCCAGTCAGGAGGAATCGACAGCCGGCTGGAGGACGACAAGGCCGGTCTTGGATCCGAAGAATTGTACCAAGTGCTACCTCTGCTGGAAGTACTGCCCCGACACCGCCATCTCGGTCAACGACGAAGGATGGCCCGTGATCAGGTACGAGCACTGCAAGGGCTGCGGCATCTGCGCGACAGAGTGCCCGAAGGAGTGCATAGTCATGGAGAAGGAGGTCTGAGGATGGCGAAGGTCGTCATGACGGGGAACTACGCGCAGAGCTACGCGTCGAAGCTTGCTAGGGCGCAAGTCGTGGCGGCGTATCCCATAACCCCCCAGACGAGCATCGTCGAGAAGATCGCAGATTTCGTATCATCGGGGGAGATGGAGACTCAGTTCATCAAGGTCGAGAGCGAACACAGCGCGATGCAGGTGTGCATCTCCGCCGCCGCCCTCGGCGCGAGGTCGTACACGGCGACATCTTCGCAAGGACTGCTGCTGATGCACGAACTGCTATTCTGGGCAGCGGGCCAGAGAGCGCCGATTATCATGGGGATAATCAACAGGGCTGTCGCCCCGCCATGGTCGATATGGACCGACCACACCGACAGCATGGCGCAGAGGGACACCGGCTGGATCCAATATTACTGCGAGAGCAACCAGGAGGTCCTCGACACGGTCCTTCAAGCGTACAAGGTCGCCGAAGACCCGGAAATCAGACTCCCCGTCATGGTCATGGAGGACGCGTTCTACCTCTCACATACAATCGAGGCGGTCGACGTCCCGCCGCAGGGTGCGGTCGATGCCTACATCCCGCTCAAGCGCTCGCCTTGGGTGCTCGACATCGAGAAGCCGACGAGGATGGGCTCCTTCATGGGCCCGGACATCTACATGGAGTACAGGTACATCGTCGCGAAGGCCATGCAGGAATCGAGGAAGGTCATTGTGGAGGCCGACGAGGACTATGGCAGGCGGTTCGGCAGGAGCTACGGCGGCCTCCTTCCGACCTATCGGTGCGATGATGCCGATGTCGTGCTGCTGACAATAGGGACAGCCTCGTGCACCGCCAAGGAGGTCGTGGACGAGCTTAGGAAGGAAGGCAAGAAGGTCGGGCTCGCCCGCATGAGGGTCTTCAGGCCATTCCCCGAGGAAGAAATCGCTCGACTCGCATCCAGCGTCAGGGCGATCGGCGTGGTCGACAGGAGCTGGGGATTCGGGTACGCGGGCACCATGTTCACGGAGGTGGCCGGCGCGCTCTACAAGTCGAAGTCCAAGCCGCTGATGAAGGACTACATCACAGGAATTGGCGGGAGAGACATCACGCCTCAGGTCCTCCGCGGCATTTACCTGGACCTGCTGAAGGTCCGCGAGGGCGATGAGGAAATGGAGTGGTGGGGTCTCAGGCGTCCGGAGAAGGAGGTGAAGCACAATGCCTAGGTTCTCCATACCTGAGCAGGAACTGGTCTACTCTGGCCACGTGGCCTGCCCTGGCTGCGGCGGCGGCCTCGCGATAAGGTACATGCTCAAGGCGCTGGGCCCTAGGACGATCGTGAGCATCCCGGCCTGTTGCTGGGCGATAACCTCGGGGCCTTTCCCGAGGACTGCACTCAAGGTCCCGACGCTCGACACCGCCTTCGAGACCACTGGCGCTTCGATCTCCGGCCTGAGGGCGGCCCTGGACGCTCTCGGAATGAAAGACATCACTGTCGTCGGATATGCGGGAGATGGCGGCACGGCGGACATCGGAATCCAGGCCCTCTCCGGGATGATTGAGCGGAACACCGATGCAATTTACTTTATGTACGATAACGAGGCCTACATGAACACGGGCATCCAGAGGTCCAGCGCGACTCCGTTCGGCGCCTGGACAACGACGACGCCGGCGGACATGGACGGCACCTGGAAGACCGAGCCGAAGAAGAGCATGATGGCCATCGTGGTTGCGCACAAGATTCCCTATGCGGCGACCGTCTCAATCGGCTTCCCTGAGGACTTCGTGAGGAAGGTGGAGAGGGCGAAGAGCATCAAGGGCTCCCGGTTCATCCACGCGTTCTGCCCTTGCCCTCCAGGATGGAAGTACTCGCCCGAGAACACGATCAAGCTCGCCAAGCTCGGCGTCAACACCAATGTCTTTCCCCTCTACGAGGTGGAGAACGGCGTCTACAAGATCACGATGAAGCCCTCGAAGCCCCGCCCCGTGAAGGAGTACCTCGGGACGCAGGGCAGGTTCAAGCACCTCACGGACGAGATGATCGCGCAGATCCAAGAGAGGACGGACAAGACTTGGAATAACCTGCTCGCCTTGGAGGGGTTCTCCAAGGAGCATCCATATTGCGGCCTATAGAGGAAAATGCGGGTAATGGGCTTTCGTAGCCTCAATCATGTGAGCGAAAATTCGATAGCATGATTTTTTGAACGGGCGGATAATCCGCCGCCTTACAATCGATAAATCCGGAACAAGGCCTCCTTTCTCTATGCGCCGAAAATATTCGGGAGCCCAAAAATGGGTTAGCAAAGAGCATATATACTTTTCTCGCGTATCATTGTCTACATCATATATACCGCAATGGCCGGGAGGATGAATAAATGGAGAGCCGGAAAATCCAGAAAGTTGGGACTTCGACCCTGACTATATCGTTGCCGCGGAGCTGGGCGACGGCCAGGAACCTGAAGAAGGGGGATCAGGTGTTCCTCATCGAGGAGGGCGAGACGCTCAAGGTGATCCCCGCATCCTCAATCCAGGACAGGAGGCGCGCCGCAGAGGAATACATGATCGACGCTGACCTTTGCGAGGGACCAGGGATGCTCGAGCAGATCCTCGTCGGATGCTATGTCTTGGGCAGGGAAAGGTTCACGGTCAAGTCTGCGACACGGTTGAAGAGCGAGTACATAGAGGTGACCAGGAGGGCGTCGCGCAGGCTCATGGGTCTTGGCATCATCGAGGAGACATCCAGCAAGATAGTCCTCCAGTGCTCGATTGAGCCGACGAGGTACCCGATCGACGCTCTGCTGAAGAGGCTGTTCAACCTGGGCTCGACGATGCTGGACGAGGCCGTGGAGGCCCTGATCACGAAGGACAGGAGGCTCGCAGAGGACGCCGTGAAGCGAGAGGACGACGCGGACATGATGTACTGGCTCATCGTGCGGCTTTTACTCTCAGCCCAACTCGACGACGGTCTGGTCGATAAGCTCGGCATGAAATCCAAGCTGGAGATCGCCGGGTACAGGCTCATCGCCAAGGAACTGGAGAGCGTGGCGGACCTCGGCGAGGAGATCGCTCAAACGGTCTGTGAAATGATTGAGTCAGAGGTGGAAGTGCCGTCGAGCCTAGCCAAGTCGCTGAAGGACCTCACTGACAGCGTGAGAGAGCTGTACAGCAGGGGCATCGCGGCGCTCTTGTCGAGGGATCTGAAGGTCGCGAGCGAGACGGTTCTGATGCGCGCGGAGCTCGAGAAGAAGGAGGAAAGGTTCACGAAGCAGCTTATCGACCAGACCGAGGACCTGCAACTGCAGACTCATATCAGGACGATCCTCCACGGAATCGAGCGCATGAGCGAGTACGCATCCTCCATAGGCGTGATTGCGATAAACAGGTACCTTGAGCGCCCCACGAACATCTGCCATCCCGCCGGCACGTAAGACGCCGCCCTTTCGCACCAAGTGCGGGCCGGGTTCTCAGCGGTCGGCCTTGATCGCCGCCGCGAAATCCTCGGCAACGGAGATTTTCGACACCGGGCTCGGCACTGTGTCCGTCGACACGACGTCGTCGCAGACCTTCAGGTGCTCCAGGGCGTTCGCGGTGAAGAGCCCGTGGAGGCATGCGGCCATCACCCCTGTAGCCCCCTGCCCCTTGACCGCGTTCGCGGCGCTGACTATCGTTCTGCCGGTGGAGATGACATCGTCCACGATCGCCACTCTCTTCCCGCGGGCATCGAGGTTCTTGGGGGCCATGCGGACCGTGAAGCTGTCTATCCTCTCTTTCTCCAGCCAGTCCCATGACGCCCCTATGGCCTCCGAGACCTCCTTGGCATGTCTCACTGCGCCCTTGTCCGGGGAAAGCACGAGGTCCACACCCCTGCCCTTCAGATACCGCGCGATTGCGGGCATGCCGTCGACCTCCTTGGCGGGGACATCGAAGTATCCGAGCACGGAAGGGTTGTGCAGCCCCATCGTGTAGATCGCGTCAGCCTGCACCTGGACATGCTTCGCCAGGACGCGCGCGCTGACGCCCTCCCCTTCCTCGAACTTCTTGTCCTGCCTGCCGTAGCCGAAGTATGGTATAACGAGCGTCAGCGAGGCCGCGCCCCCCTCGCGCACAGCGTCCTCGAGCAGCAATAGCTCGATGATCTTCGAGTCGGGGTGGGTAGTCTGCACGACGACGATGTCCTCGCCCTTGACGGAGGCCTGCAGCCTCACGTACTGCTCGCCGTCGGGGAAACCCCCGGGGTGCTTCTCGTGCTGGACCGAGATATAATCGACGCCGAGCACGCGGGCGAGATTCTGTGCAAGATTCAGGGAAGCAGAGCCGCCGACTACCTTCATTCTCCAACCCCGGATGGCGGGATGCTGCGCCACATATTTCAATCAGAGCCCACCCAGACTCGCGGAGGCGATAGGGGTCTGCGAGGCTTTTTATATCATACCTAGGGGTTTGTTCTACCGAGCTGCAATGGACTTCTCGGAGTTTCAGGCGCTCCTGCGTCGTCACAGGAACGCCGTCGTCTTCGCCGCATTCGTCCTCCTCGTGGCGGGACTCGACCTTCTCCTGAATCCCCCGATCGAGGGGCGCATAGAGATACTGTCGCTGCCGTTTCTGGCGAGCGCGGCTTTCCTGTTTGCCATCGTGTTCTGGCCGACGAAGGTCGGCGTGCCGGCGGAGGCACCGCCGTCAAATACGCTGGCGCACCGCTTCCTGAAGAGGGTGACCCTCGGATGGCGGCTGGTGCCGTTCTTCCCGCTGGCGGGCATCGCAATCATAGCTCTCGACGTTATCTACAATTTCCTCATCGCCGACTACCCGGTCCTCCAGATTCACGACACCGTCACGATCATGTTCGGCGTGTCGCTCATAGCCTATCCCTTCGTGCCGCAGAAGTTCGACCGCGAGAGGGACTTCGTCCTGTTCTTTTTCCTGATTCTCGTCCTTATGCTCGTGGTGCCGCTTCTGCTGTTTCGTATCGTCCAAGGCGACTTCGAGGAGGGCGTCAACTCGTACTCCTCGACGTTGCTCGCTCCCCAGTTGCGGTGGATTCTGAACCTGCTCGGGGTCCGGGCGAGTATCATCCCCAGTCTGCCCGGCTCCTCAGCTCCAACTCTCGAGTTCATCACTCAGAGCGGCGCAAACATCTCAGTCCAGATCACGACATCCTGCTCGGGCATCTACAGCTTCTCGATCTTCGCGGCGGCGTTCACAGCTTTCATCCTGACCGAGTTCGACAGAACGAACTGGCGGGTGTGGTCTCTGCTCGTCATGGGCTTCGTGGCATCGTATGTGGCCAACATCCTCAGGATGACCGTGATAGTGCTGGCGGGTTACTTCGGGAACACGTCGGCAGAAGCGGAGCGGTCGATGATGATCGCCCATTCGAACGCTGGTTGGCTGATATTCCTCGGATGGATTACCCTTTTCTGGCTGCTGATGTACAGGTTCCTGTTCCCCCGGAAGAAGCGGACGGAGGCTGTCGAAAAAAGGAAGTTCTCCTCCTGTCCGCTGTGCGGTGAGCCGCTCTCTCCCACCGTACCCGGCTTCAAGTGCGATTGCGGCAAGATGTACCACGCATCTTGCATCCAAAAGAACGGGCGGTGTCCCGCATGCGACAGGTCGATAATCGTGACAGAAGCGGCGGGAAAAACCCTCACCTGATGTCAACGGCGGGATTCAGCCTATGCGTCGATAGATGACTCCTTTGGGCAGCTTGTCCCTGTTCAGGGTCCGGCGGCCATCCACGATGACCGGCTTCTTCATCACGGCGAAATCCTCCCTTCCGAGCTCCCCATATTCCCGCCAAGAGGTTTGGATGATGCAGCCGTCCGCGCCCCTCAACGCGTCTCTGGCGGAGGATACCTGCCTCACCGCCAGATTCGCGCCGACCTCGGCAACTGACGCGGCGGGGTCGTGGGCCACCACGATGGCGCCACGCCTCAGGAGCTCGTGGATGATCGGCAAGGCGCGGCTGTCGCGAACGTCGTCCGTGTCCGCCTTGAAGGCCAAGCCCAGCAGCGCGACATGCTTGCCGCCAAGGCTCCCCAGCTCCTGCTCGAGGAGGTTGACCACGCGCACCGCCTGACGCTCATTGAACTCCAGCACCGCCTTCAGCAGTGTCGGCTCGTATCCGAGGGACTTCGACGCCGAGACGACGGCTTTCATGTCCTTGGGAAGACAGGGGCCGCCGAAGCCCGCCCCAGGGACGAGGAACTTGGGATTGATACGCGAGTCAAGAGCCATCCCTTCCAGGACCTTGTCGGAGTCGAGTCCGAAGGAATCGCATATGTTCGCAATCTCGTTTGCGAACGTCACCTTCGTGGCGAGGAAAGAGTTGGAAGCGTACTTCACCATCTCAGCGGTCTTGATGTCGCACCGCCAGGTCACGCAGTCGAAGTCGGAGTAGAGCTTCTCGAACATGTCCCCCGGTTTCTTCTCGTTGCTACCTATGACTATGCGATCGGGCTTGAGCGTGTCCTCCAGGGCGGTCCCCTCCCTCAGGAACTCAGGGTTCATGCACAGACCGAACGCGCCAGCAGACAGACCGGACTCCTTCATGAGTATCGGGGTCAGGAGCTTCTCGGTCGTCCCGGGGACCACCGTGCTCTTCACCGCCACGACCGGAAAATCCTTGCGACCTTTGATGGCCCTCCCGACGACTTTGGAGGCATCGGTTATGAAGCTCGTGTCCATCGATCCGTCATTGAGTGGCGGGGTACCCACGCAGATGAAATAGAACGCACTCCCCACGAGGGCGTCGCCGGCATTGCCCGTCACGCTGAAGTTGCCCTTCTTTATGGCTTTCCTGAGTTCCTCGCCGAGGCACTTCTCGCGAAAGGGCTGCCTGCCGCCGCTGATTGCCTTGACCTTGGCGGGGTCAATCTCGTAGCACACGACGTCGTGTCCGAAGGTTGCGAATGCCACTCCTGTCGCGAGACCGACTCGTCCGAGTCCGATTATCGATATCCTCGCCATCGACACGTCATCGGGCCGTGCAAGATAAAAGCTTGCGAGCAGTCACCGGCTCACTTTATCTTGCCGTTGTTTATCGAATCGCAGAGATTCTTGACCCTTTCAAGCGAGGGCTTGTCGGTGTGCGTGAGAATCGTGTTCTCGGTATCGAGTATTGCACCGCCGACCGTCGTGGCGTTCGTGAGCTTCGGCAGGTCTATCTGCACGGTCGGATCCACGAACCCGGAGACCACGTTCAGCCAGAGGGCGAGCAACTGCCGCTTCGCCATCCCCATAATGTCTCCCTTGTACTCCGCCCAGAGGATGTCGCACGCCTGCTTTGGCGTCGTGAGGTTGGAGAACACGGCGGACCGGCTTCTGATTGCGTCGATGAATGACTGGGGCATGCCGACGTGTTCGCCCGAGGGCGAGCCGACATTGCACTGATGCTTCCAGTAGCCTATCGTGCGCGGTTCGAATCGAGGCGGGCGTGATTGTCCGATAACGTACAGCTTCCCGTCCCCAGCGCCGAACAGGACTTCCGCCTTTCCGTCACCGTCGATGTCCGCGACCCTGGGCTCGCTCCTGAGCCAGCGGGCGGGGAAGAACCACTCGATCTGTCCGGTCTTCGCGTCGAGGGAGTAGAGGCCGACATCCGAACCCGCCAGAATCTCGAGCCGCCCGTCTCCGTCGATGTCCGCGGTCACAAGCGCAGCTTGGGACCAATCGGTGTCAGGAAGCACGGTCTGCCACAGCTCCGTGCCGTCCGTGCCGCGGTACGCGACAATCGTGTGGGCGAAGGAGTCGCCGTTCACCACGTCGGGGAGGCCGTCACCGTCCACGTCGACCAGGGTCGGGCTCGTGTAGAAGTAAGTGTGATCCTCGTTTGCCCAGAGTAGACTCCCATCATTCCTCAACACTTGGATGCCGCCCGAGTCGATGAAGGAGAAGACGATTTCAGGCTTGCCATCGCCGTTGAGGTCGCCGATTGCGGGAGTCGCCTCGACTCCATAGCCGATTCTTCTTTCCCAAAGCATGGTGTGCGTCTTGATCGAATACGCCCTGGCCACCGCATGGTTGTCTAGGGCCACGAAGTCTCTCTCGCCGTCACCGTTCAAGTCTGCGAAGGGCGAGGAAGCGAGGATGTAGTGTTCGAACACGGGGCTCCTCCAGAGGATACTGCCCCTTGCCCCATCGAAAGTATAGACGTGGCGGTCTAGGCTGCCGAGCGTGAGGTCCTTGACGCCGTCGTTGTTCACATCGAACAGCACGGGGGAGGCGGCGAATCCCTCTTCCCAGAATGTCCCTACATCCATGTACGTCCACTTCAGGGCCCCGGTGACCGCATCGGCGACATACAAGCTCAAGCCATTCTTTGGTCCGAACGACAACTCGGAGAAAATAACCTCCGGCGTTCCATCCCCATCGATGTCTGAGACCGCATTCGCACGCACATCCCACTTCACCGGGTCGGTCCAGATTGGCTGCCCCAGACTATCGAGCGCGTAGAGGGTCCTGGGATCGCTGTTTGACTTGATCTGTCCGAAGAAGACCTCCTTCTTGCCGTCGCCGTCCACATCGTATGTGAGCGGGGCTGTCGCGAACACGCCGTCGGTCTGGAATGTCCACCTGACCTGAGGAGTCACGATATCGCTCGACTCGTGCGCGATCCCCGTGCGGTTCCAGTCATATCTGAATAGAGTATCCGACTGGATGATCGAACCTCCGTGATGAGTTGCAACCATAGTTGCGGGATTCACCATCATCGCTGCCAATACAGCGGTCAACGCGAAAGTTGCATTGAGCGGCATGACCCTTCCCCCTAGCCTGTGGATATTTCCCTGCCAGCTATATTATGCTTTTGAGGGAGAGATATCGATGTATTCACGCTACCGAGGTGAAAAAGTCGTAATCAGAATCGATAATAGCAATCGACAGAGCTTGCCGCATCTTCGGTTTGACTACTGCGCCCGTTCGCCGACCTTCGGGATTGCCTAGAATGTCCGTCCCATCTCGTCGAGCGTCGAGAACTCATATCCTTTCGCTTTCAAGATTCCTAAGAATTCGGATAGGGCAGGCAGGTTATCTTTGCACCCCTTCTTCGTCCAGCGCGGGAGAGTGGGGAATCTGGCGAACAGGTCGACGAACTCCCACGGGTGCAAGACCAAGACGATTGGCGACGCATCGGCGAGGAGAACCGCCTCGACGGCCTTATCGACGCCCTGAGTATTCAGATACCCGCCGCCAATCGGCGCTTCGCGATTCAAGGGGTTCTCCGTGGCGGGCATTTCCAATACATGCGAGTCTCCGCGTTTTGCAACATCCTCGAGCGAGGCATGGTATGGCGAGGTTGGCGCCCCGCGGAAGTCATAGGCGTAGCCATGCAGACTCTTCATCGTTCGCCCGGGCAGAACCGAGGAGTCGATGCTATAGCTGGCCATCTCAAGGCACCTGAGCGTGTCGCCGTTGACGCTGAAATCCGGAGCCCTGAAGACGGTCATCTTCCGCCCCGAAGCCTCCTGGAGGATCCTCGTCGATTCGTTGATCTCCCGCAACTGTGTCTCGAACTCGCTCAGGCAGAGCAGGCCATGCTGCTTCGCATGGCATCCAAGGTTGAACCCCTCGTCAGCGATCTCCTTTGGCAGGGAGGGGTAGGCAGAGCACAGCTGGGCGAGCATGAACACGTTTGCGGGTACCTGCTCCGTCTTCAAGAGGTCGAGGATGCCGGGGAGAGCGATTTGCACCCCCATGTGGCTGTCACCCAGGTAGGGCGGGTAGTCGGGCTCGACATCGAGCGAGACGATCGCCGTCCTCGTTCTCCCGCCCTGCGTGTTCGTCTGCAATTGACCCTTGCCCTTCTCTGAGAAACGGATAGAAGGTTTTTAGCATATGAGCCTTCTTCCCTGATTCCGTGAAGGCGGTCATTCCCGCGGCTGGTCTCGGCACCAGATTCCTCCCCTACACCAAGGCGCAGCCCAAGGAGATGCTCCCGGTTCTCGACAAGCCCGCCATCCAGTATGTCGTCGAGGAGGCGGTGGAGTCAGGTTGCCGCGAGATACTCATCGTAACTGGAAGGGGAAAGAGGGCGATCGAGGACCATTTCGATAGGAACGTGGAGCTAGAGGATTACCTGCGCCGTCAGGATAAGCTCAAGGAACTGGAGCAGATGCTCAGGGTCGGCAACCTCGCGAATATAATGTACGTCCGCCAGAAGGAGCCGCTCGGTCTCGGGCATGCCGTTTCCTGCGCGGAACAGTACGTGGGCAAGGAGCCTTTCGCTGTCCTCCTCGGAGACGACATATGCATCGACGGGGACCCGTGCACCAAGCAGCTGATTAACGTGTTCGAGAAGAGGAACGCCACGGTTCTGGCGGTGCAGGAGGTTCCGCGCAATAAGATCAGCTCGTATGGGATTGTGACGGGCTCGAAGATCGGGGAGAACCTGTACAGGGTGGAGGACATCATCGAGAAGCCCTCGCCGGACAAGGTGAAGTCGAACTTGGCGACCATTGGGAGGTACGTCTTCACAACTGGAATCTTCGAGAAGCTGAAGACCGCGAAGCCGGGTATCGGCGGCGAGATACAGCTCACAGACGCCGTAAGGGGCTTGCTGAAAGGCGAGGAGGTCTTGGCGGTTCATTTCAAGGGAAGGCGGTACGACATTGGCGACAAGCTCTCCTGGCTCATCGCGAACATCGAGCTTGCAGCGGAGAGGCCGGAGCTAAAGGAAGCGCTCGCGGCGGTGCTCAAAGATCGGACGCATCGGAGATGAATGGTTTCACGTGATTCGTAGTAGCCTGGAAATCGGCGCAATGAGGTAGGTTCGGGATGGCGGACAAACCACGCGTACTCTTCGTGCACATCAGCCCTGATCGCGTGAGCTTTGTGAAGAAGGACATGGATATCCTCGCTCGTCATTTCGAGGTGCGCGAGGTCTTCTACAGGTACCGGCGAGACGTTCCGAAGGTGGCGCGCGGGACTCTCTGGGCCGACGTGACATTCAGCTGGTTCGCGTGGGATCAGGCTGCGTGGGCGGTGCGGTTCTCAAGGATGCTCGGACGCAAGTCGATCGTGATTGTCGGCGGATTCGACGTCATCAGCATGCCTGAGATTTCGTACGGGAACCTGCTCAATCCGCGCCCCGCGAAGAGGACGCGCTACGCGATCACTCGTGCGACGCGCGCAATAGCGATATCGCAGTCGATAAGGGAGGACGCGCAGCGTTTCACGGGACGTCAGGACATCGGGCTGATCTACCACGGCTTCGACTCGGAGGCGTTCAAGCCCTCAGGCCCCAAGCAGCCGATCGCGCTGACGGTCGGGACATTGAACTTGTCAAACCTGAAAAGGAAAGGGATGGAAACTTTCGTCAGGGCGGCACAGTTCGCGCCGGAAATTCCGTTTCGCCTGGTCGGCAAGGTCGAGCAGGACGCATTTGATTTGATCATGGGGTTCATCCCGGACAACCTCACTCTCGTGGGGAAGGTGGATTCGAAGACCCTCCTCGAGGAGATGCAGAAGGCGGCGGTTTACGTCCAACCGTCGGCGCACGAGGGTTTCGGTTGCTCTCTCGCTGAGGCGATGCTCTGCGGTGATATCCCGGTCGTGACGAATGCGGGGGCGATCCCGGAGGTGGTCGGCGACACCGGGACCTACGTGCCACGCGAGGACCCCGAAGCGACCGCCATGGCCGTCCGCCAGGCGGTGGGGATGAAGGACGGGGCGCGGGCCCGGACGCGTATCGCGGAGATGTTCCCACTCAGCAAGAGAGAGGCTGCCTTGGTCGCAGCGGTCGAGGAAGTCCTTGGCGGGAAGGCTGGTGGCGGAAGTTGAAGGTCATCCACTGGAACATGCGTTACTTCCCTCTGCTCGGCGGCATCGAGACGCATGTCGACACTCTGATTCGCCACATGCCCGAAATCGAGTTCGAGGTGGTCACTGACGCTCTTCCCGGCGCTGCGAACGTGGAGAAATACCGCCCCAACGCCACGATTCGCAGGTTTCCGCCAATCGACAGATCGAGAGTCAGCAAGCATCGAAAGCTCGCCGTCCCCGTGGCGGCCTTGAGGGACACGCTCAGGGATTCCAGGGAGGCGAGGTACCTCACCACGGCGGAATACGACGTGCTGCACGTGCACGACTTCGAGAAGAACCTTGTGATCCTCGAGGACGTCACCCGCATCAAGATGCTGGGAGACTTCGAGGTGAGACTGCACGACCCGAAGAGGTTCAACAGGCCGCACCTTCTCACGAAGCACTTCATGTTCACGGAGGAGAACTCGACCCCGGCGCTGAGGAGATGGGAGGAAAGGCTCGTGCGCCAGTTCGAGACCGTTGTGTGCGTCGACAAGCCGATACAGCAAAGGTTCGCCGGCTTGGAGGGTGCGAAAAGGGTCTTGTTCATCCCGAACCCGATCGACACGGAGACATTCTCGTATTCGCCGCCGCTGAATGATAAAGTCCTGCATCTGGCGTTCGCCGGCCGATTGGATGTGGCTAGGGGGGAGCCATTGCTAATCGAGTTCGCGCGCAACCTGCCGGAGGGCACCGACCTGGCGTTGGCGGTCCAGCACCCCGGTCAAAGGCTGAAGGACATCCAAGCAGCCCTTGGCGGGAACCACATAAGGATCGAGCTGGACGTGCCCTACGGGAAAATGCCGCGGTTCCTGAGCGGCATCAACGTACTGCTCAACCCGATCACGGACACATACTCGACGACGAGAGTCACGTTGGAGGCCATGGCGGTCGGGAGGCCGGTCGTCATGCTCGACACCGGTGAGCGCTACCCGATCAGACACGGCGAGAACGGTTTCCTTGTGCCGCCGAGCGCGAAGAGCCTCGCCGACCTCGTTGAGAAGCTCAAGGCAGATAGGAAGGGCCTTGAAGCCGTCGCGCGCAGGGCAAGATATGACATCGAGAGGGAGTTCGCCGCCACAATTATCGCACCGAGGATCCGCCAGCTCTACGAAGAGCTCGCCGGGTGAGCCCGCCCCTTCAATCAGCCGGATTTAATGATTCCCAGGTCAGCTCCAATCCTTCGCGCAGACTCGTGTCTGCTTTGAACCCCAAGACCTTTCGGGTCTTCGTCATATCGGCGTGCAGGCGGCGGTACTCATGCATCCTTGTCGCCGCGTGCCTCGGTTCGAGTTCTCCCAGTCCCGCCACGTCGATGACGAGCGATGCGAGTTTATTGATGGTCGTCTCAGATTCGCTCCCAACGTTTAGGATCTCCCCGACGGCGGCTTTCCGCTCCGCCGCGAGGAGAGTCGCCTTTACCACGTCTTTGACATAGATGAAATCCCTCGTCTGCTTTCCATCCCCGTATATGATTGGCGGGAGGCGTCGACGCGCCCTGCCAAGGAATCTGGAGACCACGCCTGAATAGGGATTCCTCGGGTCGGCACGCGGACCGTAGACGTTGAAGTATCTCAGGACGACCGCAGGGATGTTCCAGGCGTGGTGGAAAGCCATCGCATACGCTTCTGCGGCGGCCTTGCTCGCCCCGTAGGGAATGATCGGAGACAGACATTCGGATTCTTTCGCAATTCCCTTTCCCCCTGGGTTTCCGTACACCATGACCGAAGAAGCGACCACGACCCTTTCAATGCTGGCGCTCCTGCAAGCCCTGAAGACGTTGAAAGTCCCGAGAGCGTTCGTGTCGAAGTCGAGGCGGGGGAAGAAAACGGAGCGTCCGACGCAGGCTCCGAGGTGGAACACGAAGTCCGACCCATCGACCACCTTTCTTACATCATTGGGACGCCTGAGGTCTCCCTTGACAACATTCACCCTCCTAAAGTCGATGTTCTTGGGCGATCCGCTTGAGAAGTTGTCAAGAATCGTCACTTCGTGGTTTTTCTTCAGGAGAATGTCAACTAGGTGCGAGCCGATAAACCCTGCACCACCCGTCACCAGAGCTCTCAATCTTTGCCTCTCATGAATCTTTCATCCACAGATCCCACAACGCGACCTGGCAGCCCGGCCATGATGGATCTCGGGGGCACATTCCTCGTGACAACACATCCTGCTGCTATTATTGATTCTCGTCCGATGTGGACACCAGGGTTGAGGGTGACGTGAGGTCCAATCAAGACTTTATCTCCAATCGAGGAAGGAGTCATAGGTTCTTCGTCTGCGCTTCCGTCCCAGAAGGCCTTCGAAAACTTGCGATTGAGCGTCACTAGATAAGGACCTGAGAAGACACCATTTCCCAGCGCAGTCTTCGGTGCGATACGAGCTGGTCCTGTGATTCTGCAATCTCGGCCAATCGCAGCGGTCGGATCGATATCGACAAATGAACCGAGCTTCGTTCTATCCCCTATCCGGACATGCTCGCGGACAATGACGTAGTGCCCCATTTCTACTGCCGTTCCGAGAGAAGCAGTTGCATAAACAACACAGCCACTCCTTAAAACGCATCTAGGACCAATCTTAGTGATGAACGAATGCTTCAATTCGCCCCCTATGAGAACATCGCGTGGGGGATAACCGACTGTGACCCCATCATCTATCACGCAACCCTCGCCTATTCTCACCTTCCCAAATTTCCGGCATCTACCTATCGTCGTATTCATTTTCTATCCCGCCATTGACTCATGGTATCCTCTGGCTTTATGATCTGCACCCCGACATATCGGATGAGCACTAGCCCCTCCTTGAATTCGCACGCTGGTATCTCCCGGCCCATTGCCGTTTTCACGTACATGAGAGGGATGTTGCAGCCCGCGGCAGTCGCGAGGTCTACATCCCCCCCGACCCTTGGATTCACATCGAGTATCTTGAGATTCCCTCTTCGATCCTGTGCTACCTCGACGTCTACTGGGCAATGTAGGCCAAGTTCACGCACGGCCCTGATGCAGATTAGCTCGACCTCCTTGTTATGTTCTGTGACTATCTCCCGCTGTTGTCGATGGACTTCCCAGTGAACCGCTCGCATAGGGACGCAGGCCAGCGCTTTTCCATTCTGGCTCAACATGACAATCGTGTCGTACTCAGTGCCAGGAAGATATTCTTGGAGAATGAGATCCGCAGCCCCAGCAATGTTGACGTATGCATCGACAAACGGGAGAGCGGCCTTTAGGGCGGAAAACGCCTTTATGAGTTCCTGATAGTTCTGGCAGATGTGAAGACCCCTTCCTCCTCTAGATGCGCGGGGCTTGATGGCGAGAGGGTAGCCAATTTCGTCGGCATCCGCGTGGAGAGAATCTTTGTCATGGACTCGGAGGGTTTCAACCACTGGAATCCCTACCTTGTTCAGCCAAACATAGGTTCCCCATTTGTCATTGCAAGCATCAACGCCTTTCTTTTTCCCAATCAGGCACTCGACTTCCCCACGGAGTCTGTTCATGTTGGCCGCAAGGACAGAGACTTCCTCGTCCACTGTGGGAAACAGCACGTCGATTCCGAATTTCTTACACACACTCAGCAACTCTGAAACAAAATTCCGATCATGGGCTGGCGGCAGAATCGTCTTCTCGGGCGGCCAAAATAAGCCTGGTGCCATAGGGTTCATGTCTGCTGCAACTACTTTGACCTCTTGCGCCAGCAGTAGGCTGCGAATTGTCCCCATGCCTGCAGGGCCGCCAGCCCCCGTCACCAGAACCTTCGTGGACTTAGGCATCGTCCGCCTCACTCACCACGCCGCTCTCTTCAGCTTGGGCGCCTGGATTTGGCCATGCAGGTGAGATATCTCGAAACACTCTGCGAATAGGAACTGCGGGTCGAATCCCCTGAACCTCGCCTGTCCCTCGACCAGTTCCGGCCTAACTGCCCTCTTTGACTTCTGTGTGAGGTGCTTCCTCACCGCCTCCAACTTACGTCCTATCGTGCTCGTGATGTCAACGTAGTACTGCGGACAGAAGAGGTTGCTGGACGACGGAGTCTCGAAGTACATCAAGGCTGGGCAGGTCCTTGCCGCTGAGGTCGCTGCATGCGAGACGTCCCTGTGGTCTTGGTGCCTTTCGGAAGAAGTGTGGGTGTAGACGATGTCCGCATCGACCGTCTTGAGAATCTTCTCGATTCTGTTGACGACGTTGATCGAGTCGCCGATTGCCCCGTCGGGAAATCCAAGGAACTCGGTCTTCCGCGCTCCAAGGATTTTGGCGCCTTCCCTAGCCTCTCTCGTTCTCTCCTTTGGATTGCCGCCGCGCTCCCCGTTGGATACATAGATGAAAGTTACCAGGTCGCCGACGTCGGCGTGGAGCGCCACTGTCCCGCCGCAGCCGAACTCGATGTCATCGGGGTGCGCTCCGACCGCGACGACTGAAACTTTTCTGTCAGCCATCACATCACCGTGGTTTGGAACCTGAGTGCCAGACGAAAGTGCGTTCATATAATGGTTTTCCCATGGTTCCGTTGTCGCAACGACCAAGCGAACAATGTTTATATTGAGATTTCGGATGGGGTGCGGAAGGATGAGGAAACATGCCCGTGACGCGAAGGTGTCTTATCATTGGTGGAGCGGGTTTCATAGGCTCACACCTAACTGAGTTCCTGATCAAGAAGGGAGACGAAGTCTCCGTGCTAGACATGCTCTCCTCCGGCGCTTTTCGCAACGTCGCGTCCTTCATAGACAAAAGCCATTTCATCAGGGGGGATGTCTCGAAGGCGGAGTTCCTCGAGAAGTGCGCCAAGAGGATTCGTCCCCAAGTCATTTTCAATCTCGCGGCAACCAACCTCCTCGGCTCAATGAAGGATCCTAGGAGGGACCTGATGGTCACGGGTATCGGAACAATCAATGTCCTTGAGGTTGCGAGGAAGTCGCACTTCGTGGAGCGTGTCGTCTTCGCCTCGTCTGGTTCTGTGTACGGGGAAGCACGGTACTCACCGCAGGACGAGGTTCATCCGCTGGAACCTACCTCTCCTTATGGGGCGACGAAGCTCCTGGCTGAGAAGTACTTCAGGGTATGGAAGGAGCTGTACGATGTCTCCTACTCGTCGCTCCGCCTCTATAACGTGTACGGGCCTAGGCAGGACTACAGCCGCCAAGGAGGTGTCATCCCGATATTCATCAGCAGGATGCTGAAGGGACAGCGACCGATGATTGAGGGCTCCGGACGGCAGAAGAGGTGTTTCACACATGTGACAGATGTCGTCCGCGCTTTCGCATTGGCCGCGGATCACCCTCAGGCGGACGGGCTCATGTTCAACGTCGCCTCCAAAGAGGTGTGTACTGTCCTCGATCTGGCCGATAAGCTGAACAGCCTTCTCGGGACAAGCATTGAGCCGATCTTCGGACCGCCGCGACTTGGAGATATTATGGATTTCAGACCGGATATCAATCTGGCGGAAAAGAAGCTCGGTTATGAACCGAAAATCTCACTGGACGAAGGGCTCGCGAGCACCATCGACTGGCTCAGGAAGGATGAGGCAGATGGGGCGTCCTCGCGTCGAGCGTCCCGTACTTCCTGATCCACGCCTTGCGGATTAGCTCCATCGCGGTCTTCGCCCGCATGTCCCATGTGTTGTCTTTCGCAAGTGCTCTGCGGCGCTCCTGCGACGACGGCGGCTCTTTCAGCGCCTTCTCAACGCACTCTATGAATTCCTTTGGATTCTCCGCCAAGGCTACAGCATCGCCCCATAGACGTAACGGAGGGAGTGCGGTAGAAACGATTGGCTTGCCGGTCGCGAGATATTCGTAGAACTTCACCGTCTCCGAGACCTTCGTCGTCTCGTTCAGCTTGTATGGGATGAGGCAGACATCGAACCATGCAACATACTGAGGCAATGCATCGTAGTCCTTTGGACCGAGCATGTGGACGTTCGGGAGGTCGCGGAATTTCGCCACTTCCTTCAAAGTCTCACCCACATCCCTGACAGGTCCGATGAGAACAAGCTGCCAAGCCGGTCTTTGCACCGCTATCTCCTTGAGGAGCGTGCCGTCTATCCACTCATGAATGTTCCCTGTGAAACCCAGGATTGGACCGTGAAGGTTCGCGAGCTCAGGCGGTTTATCAGAGCCATTCTCCGAAGTCATCATGAAACTCTTCACGTCGACTGCTTGGGCGAGAACGTAGGAATGAGGATTGTCCTCGGTTGCCACGCGCATGAGCGGCTCCGTCGCGGCGAATGCGAGATCCGTTTTCCGCAGCAGGGTTTTTTCGTCTTCGCGTATCTTGGCCGGTGCCCAGGTGAATAGCGAAGTCTCGCACGCGTTGTCACAGATGGTTATCCCTTCGTTGAACGCGCCGACATATTCGTGGAACTGGGGTGACCAGTGCCACACGACGAGGTTTCTCATGCCGAGCAACTTCGTGAACAGCCCGACGGTCAGCGAGAAGGCACGTTTATTGATGGCGCGTGTCCAATGCATCTTCGATTGGTAAGGGATAATCTTGAACCGTTTCATCGCCCAGAGACCCGGCTCAACTCTCCTGATGAGCCGCCATGGCGGGAACCAAGCCATCGAGGCATGTTCGCCCGTGTCTTCGATGTAAAGAACCTTGGTCCCGAAGTTCGCGATGAGCGCTCTCATCAGGTGGTGGGGCCTGTGCTTGACCGGTCCCCATGGCGGCGCGAAGAGGTAGATATGGTCGAACCGGGTTTCCTCCTTCACTCCCCACCTCCCGCAAAATCACGGATGCGTTTCATCTCACCATCGAACAGCAACCGCCAATCCAGCTTCCCTGCCGCTTCCTTCGCGCGACCTGACATCTCTGCCCATTTGCCATGGTCTGTGATGAGTCCAGCGCAAGCTTCTGCGATCGCCTCAACGTTGTTTTCGACAAACAGGCCCGCCCCCGAATCTTTGAGCACCTGTCTCGTCCCGTCGGCACCAGTGCTGACAACAGGGAGTCCTGCAGCGAGGTACTCGGAAACCTTCAGCGGGAAGGAGTAGCGCATCAGTTCGTTGGCTGGGAAGACCGCCATGCCGACTGAACATTCCCCGTAGAGGGCAGGGAGCTCGTCGTGCCTCTTTGGACCGAGGAAGTCGACAGCCGCTTCCACTCCTCTCTCGCGGGCAAGAGCCCTGAGCTCCGAATCGCAGAATCCACGGCCGATGACCCTGAAGCGGACCTCAGGGGCCCTCTTGAGGATTCCTGGCAGCGCATTGATCGTGACATGAACTCCCGACCATGTGGCCAGCGTGCCGGAATACAGGAGGTACGGCTTCCTCCTGCCTTCAGAGTCCTTGCCTGCGAAGGCGGACAGGTCGACCCCGTTAGGCACCGTTATCGCTTTCTTCGCCCCCTGCCGCAGTCGGAGCGTGGCCAGCTCATCGCTCACGGAGACAACCAGGTCGCTGTTCCTGATTGCCCAGGTTTCAGTGAAGGCTATTTGTGCGCGGTTGAAGGTATGAGGGGACCATTCGAACGCCGGAAGGAAGTCCAGATCCTCGTAGACGAGGAAATCGATTTTGCCCATCTGCCTCAGAGCCGCCGCCATGACTGCCATGAGGTCCCCGTGGACGATGCAGATCCGCCAGTGCTTTTGTCTCATCCTGAGCACCCTCAGCGCGAAGCGCATCAGCCGCAGCACGTTCAGCTGGAGTTGGCGACGCGAGCCACCGGGGAGGAATTCGCCCAAGACGGCCGAGGGGATGCCAATGAACGTGCCAGCGCCGCTCTTCCATTGCCGCGCAGAACCGCCAGGAAGGGGGAAGACCGCCGTGTAGGGCACTTCCCTCTCGTCGAGGTATCTTATGAGGAAAGCCATCCGATGGGTGGGGCCTGGGCCGAGCAACAGGCTGAGATTCATGCCCGTCATCAGGAGAATCGAACCATCGTCGTTTGCTCCCGCGGATGACATCGTATTGCCCCTCTCAACCGACGATTATCGGGCTTCTTCGATCAATGCGTCCCTCATTTAGGGAATCTATGTTCATCTGGACACCTTTTTCAGGATTGAGCGCACAAAGTCCCATTCGTACTCCCGCAGCATCATCGCCGTGGCCACGACGACGATGATGAGCACCACGGTGGAGGCGAGGTAGAATGGAAGGCTATCGATGAAGAAGGAAGGCAGCGCGCCGAGAACAAAGCCGAACGCCGCGATTGGCATTATTATCTCGATGTCGTGAAGCACGATGCCGAACTTGACGCGCGCGTACGCGAGCACCCCAATGGTGTAGACCACGTAGGATATCAGGGTGGCGATGCCCAGGCCGACTTCAGCCATCGTCGGCACGAAGATCAGCGTGCAGACAATGATGGTGATCATCCCTGTCACATTCAGACCGAAGCTCACCCACATTCTGCCAGTGCCCATGAGGACGCAGACGATTACATTGTCGAAGGCTATGAGGAAAGTCCCTATGCAGAGGAAGTACAGCACCCGCGATGCGCTCATATAAGCGTCGCCGTAGAGAATCGAAATGGCAATAGGCGAGAATAGCGCCAGGAGCATGGTCACCGGCAGGAAGAAAACGAACGTCATGTGAAGGACTTTCGAGCTTAACGCCTGCATCCTCTCTTTGTTGACTGTCTCGAGTTCGGAGATAAGGGGGATCATCGGCGTGGAAATGGCGGTGGGAATGAGGAGAAGAGAGGTGGACAGACCGCTCGCGACTGAATATAGCCCGACTGCAGTGAACCCGCTGTGCTGCTGAAGGATCGTCAGCACGAGCCATAATATGGGTGAGACAACGAGCCCCGTCAGGGTGAGCGGCAGTGCGTATCGAAACAGCTTCCTCGCCTCGGTGTGATCAATCGTGAAGCGCAACCTGATACTCCTGTCCCTCAGGATATTGCCGACAATGGGGATGTAAACCCCGAGCCCTATGAATGCGCTCACAACCATCGCAATCACGGCGCCCCAGAGGCCCCAAACTAAGATTAGTGCCAGGGCGAAAGGCACGGTGAGGAAAGTCGCGATGATGTTTCTCAAGCTCAGCTCTCGAATCCTCTGGAATCCTGTCAGGATGCCGCCGAATGGTTGCGCGAGGGCGTTCAGGAAGAGCGGGACTGAAGCGACGATTAGCATGCCGGCCATTTTGGGTTCGTTGTAGAGATTGTTTCCTATGGGGTTTGCGATTAAGGTGAGAACCAGAGCACTTATGCCAGCAGTCACACAAATCAAGCTCATCGTGGTGGAGATGAGCGGCGCAAGCCTGGAGCGGTCCTTCGTCTCGTATTCGGCGATATACTTCACAGCCGCCCCTCCTATGCCGAAGGCCGCAAATTGCCCCACGACGGAAATGACGCCGCCCAGAATCGCGAGGATTCCGAGCTGTGAGGCGCCGAGCAGACGGGCCACGACGATCGAGTTGACTATGAACGCGAGCTTGACGAGGACGGTGGCCATGAATGAGTAGGCTGTCCCCTTGACAAGCTTGGCCCGGGGACTCTCCGAGGGGGTCTCCAACTGGTCTCCTTCCAGATTAGCGGGGTCTTTGAATGATAACCCCCCTTATTTAAACCGTGCGTGCTGATTCGGCGCGGCGCTCGTCAGCTCCGGGTGTCGTTTGGCGAGCACGCGGTCTCGCGTCCTCAGCATCTGCTTCCTTACGATCCCAGCCCACCGCTGGAATCTCCTGTGCAGCTTGATCATCGCGCGTTGCGTCTTTGAGAATCTCAACGTCGGCCAGCCGTCATCGGTCCGGTTTGCCTGGAACATGCACACGGCGAGCTGCATGACCCAAATCCCCCTCTCAGCCGCGGTCGGTTCCAATGGCTCCTTCGGGAATTCGAGTCTTTTCCCCACGGCCCTCGAGAGTGCTTTCAGCTCGACCGCCGAGAGGCCGACCACCGCGACGGGGCTCAGAGCGATGTCGAAAGTGAGGACGACCCGCCTGCGCGCGATCCTGCAGAGTTCCGCAAAACACTCGTCGATGAGGAACGGGAGGTGCTCGAGGACGGAGATGCAGCATACGACGTCAAACGAGGCATCACGGAAGGGGAGACGCGGGAGCGCGCATTGGACTCGCCTCACTCCGTCGCGGGGGAGGTCGCGCATCACCTCCGGATCGATTGAGACGACACTCGCGCCGTGCCTCGATAGGTAAAACGGCAGCGGTGACGCGCCGGAGCCCACGTCCAGTACAGAGACGCCCTCGAACGGGCTCAACGCTCCGATGGCCCAAGGCAGTTCCAGGCGGCGCGACCAAGCCTCCGAGTTGTAGACCAACGGGTTCATCATGGCCGGGTGGCCGATCTCTCTGTCGATTGCGAGTAGCTCAGGGATGCGGGCGGCCGCGGCTAGATCGCTCTGGCTTCCGACAACGAGCGTCGAGGACGCGCGGCGGGGATTTAGTCCCGAAGACATTGGCGGGGGCGAGATTGTCCTCAAAGAATTATTACTATCGATTCGAGTTCGCAGCGATACGCCTCCGGGCCATCGAATGAGATGGTCGCCCCTTCGCCTCGTATTCGGCGATATATTTCACAGCCGCCCCTCCTATGCCAAGAGCCGCAAATTGACCTGTGTCAGAAATGACACCGCCCAAAATCGCGAGGATTCCAAGCTGGGAGGCGTCGAGCAGACGGGCCACGACAATCGAGTTGACTATGAACGCGAGCTTGACAAGGACGGTGGCCAGGAATGAGTAGGCTGTCCCCTTGACAAGCTTGGCCCGGGGACTCTCAGAGGGGTTTTCCAACTCGTCTCCTTCCAGAGCTGCAGCGCGTTGAATGATGCACCCGGTTATTTAGGCAGCGCGTGCCGAGCGTTCCGTTGCGTTGTTCTTAGGTGGCGCCCTTCGAGAGCGGTCACCTGCCCGCCCGTGCAGCAGAGTGTATGCTGGATGACCGTGGAGAGAATACACATCATGTGGATTACCCGAGAGCAGCTTCGTCTCCCATCTAGTACTCATCCGCTCCTAGCTCCGAACGCAAAGCAGGTTCGTGTAGTTCTTTTTCTCCGCGGTATACGTCTCGATAAGAGTGGAGATGTCGACCGGGGTCATCTTCCGTTCGTCTTCTTTGATCTCATAGAGGCAGAAGCCAATGTTCATCAACTCGTGGAGGAGCCACTCCGGATCGGTCCCGAACAGCTGAAGAGCAAACGGCCAAAACTCAGTTACCATCCGGACATTCTGGTTCTCCTTAAGGACCCTCAACATGCCCTTTATGGCTCCGCCTTCCGCGCCCTGGATGTCCATCTTTACGAAGTCTATCCGCCCGCTGCCGTCTCTGAAGTAGTCGTCTAATCGAGTCGTTGGGACGACAATCGACCTGCGCCCGTCGTGCGAGTCGTATATCCGGTTGTCCCCCCTGTTCTCACATAGGAAGAGCCTAGTCTCCCCCGTCTTGTCGGAGACCGCCTCCTGAACGATAACGATGTTCACGTATCCGTTCGCCTTGGTGTTCTTCCAGAGGAGCTTGCAGTTGATGGGGTCGGGCTCGAAAGCAAACACCTTCCCTTCTTCACCCACTAGCTGAGATGCCATCAACGAGTAGTACCCGATGTTCGCACCGATATCCACGAAAACATCACCTTTCTTCACTTCGTTTCTGAAAAACTCGGTCTCCATGGGTTCATAGATGCCGTTCCTGTGCAGTCCAAGCCCATCGAGGGAATCCAGGTACATCCTGCTCCCCTGAACATCGGCGACAAGGTTTGCCCCTGCCAGACGCGAGGTCAGGAGGGGGTACACAATCTCGACAGGATAGAGCTTGGAGGTCACACGGTTGGAGAGTAACTTCTCGCCCCACCGAAGGACCGCGGAGACCAGCCTGCCCAATCAGCCACCTCGCGCCAATAAGGCCGACGCCAATAGTGGCATCAACTAAACCAATGCTACCCACACTTAAAAGACGTTCGCCATCGCATTGTGCGAAGTCTTCTCCGCCAAGATGCGGCACGGGACCGTGGCTTACTTAAGACCGGACGGATCGAGGTAGCCGCATGTTTCTTCTTGTACTCCTCGATCTGCTTGTCCACCGCTCTCTTCGTCATAAAGCCGGGCTTGTGCACCGGCGTGCCGTCCAGGTCAGGTTCGCGCGCCATCGAGGTCAGGCATCCGGAAGCTCAAGTCGCCGCGACCATGCCAGGGAATTCCACAGCAGGAGGTTGCTCATGACGTGGCGGCCGATTTCCTTGCCTATCGACAAGAGCTCGGGTATGCTCTCGAATGAGGCTAGTTGACTTGCGCTACCGACGACGAGGCCAGAGGAGACACCAAGACCATGCCCACCTGATCGCATTTCCGAGCCTGAGCGACCGTCAGTCCTCTTGCATCTTGAGATTGGCCAGCAGCAATACGCCAACGAGAATCAGGAACGAGGACACCAGGAACCCGCCCTCGTACCCATACGCTTCCGTGACGAACCCGCCGAGCAGGGGACCCGCGATCGAGCCTATTCCCATGATTGCGTTATACAGGCCGAAGGTCTGTGCTCGCCCCTCCTTCGGAGCGAGGCGCGAGACGATAGTCGATCCGGAGACGTTGATCACCGCCCATGAAGCTCCTATGAGCCCGTGGACGAGGAGGGCCGCGATGAACGCCCACGTCAGGCCGAGCGGCAGCCAGACCAGAGCGAGGAAGGCCGGGAACAAGACGACTCTGGCGGTCGCACCAGCCATCTGAGCGCGCCTAGCTCCGAGTTTGGATATCCAGCGGCCCACCCTGGAATATATCGCGGCAGACACGGCCTGGCTCGCGATGTAGACGGCGAAGACCTGCGAGGCGTCGAATCGCGCGGGACCGGCCAGGAATATCGGGAACATCGCGTAGAACGCGGTGAAGCCGGAGAAGAGGAGCACTACGCAGACGTAGTAGGATCTCAGGGTCTTCGAAGAGGCTGGCCTCTTCCCGCCGTGGTTCGCGAAGTCGAAGTAGTGAAGGAGCCTCATCGGCAGGAACTTCACCCTCTCAACCGCCAAGTAGAGGTGCTCGGAGATGTGGACCGTGGACCTCTTGACCGGCGCCTCGGGGTCCTTGATCCACCGCCAGGCCATCAGTGCGGATAGGAGGGCGAGCATCGCGCCCGCCAGGAACAGCGCTCGCATCGAACCGATGGCTCCCCAGGTTCCGGAGAACCCCGCAAGCCACGAGGCGCCTATCGCCAGACCGACGATGAAGCCGATTCCGCCTATCTGACTGAAGAGAGCGAGCTTGTTCGGCCACTGCGTCCTGTCGGAGGTTTCCATGATCAGCACGGTGCCGACCACGCCGGCGGAGGTGAGCGCGCCGAGGAGCAGATTGGCGAGGTAGAGCTCCGGGATGCCCTGGCTGACCGCCATGATCCCGAGCGAGACAGCCATGCCCACGAAGCTCAGCACGACGAAGGCGCGTCTCCTACCTAGGCGGTCGGAAGCGCGCCCCCAGAGCATGAACGCGGGGACTGAGGCGATGCTGGAGGAGGCGGCGATGATGCCGACCTCCGCGGCGCCGGCTCCGAGGAGGAGCGCGAAAAGGGGGATGAGCGTAGATGTGGCGCCGCCGGCGATGCCGTTGGGGAGGAATGAGTAGTACCACTTGTCGCCGCTAGCGCTGTCTTTCAACCCATCCCTTCTCTCGGGACTTGAACAATTCGCGCGGCACTCTTATTTCTTTGCTTCTGGCGGCGGTAGGTAAACATAACATGTAAGGCTTGAGTGCTCATATCGTGTTCAGAACATGAGCGAGGACGAGCGGAGAATCATCAACAAGACGATGGATCGCGCGGACCTGCACACCGATGAGGCGCAGGCGGTAATCGCGGACCTGAATGCTTTGATAATGAATATGAGGGCGCGGAACCTCGCGATAAGCTCCTGGTATGGCAAGTTCAATTTGCCTGGAAACCCCGGGTCACTCGAACGCATCAACCGCGGCTATAACTATGAGCCGCTTGAGGGCGCAGCCGATGACAGGAATTTTCCCTGGTTCAAGTACTGGGAAATCGCGTGGGTCGCCATCAGCATCGACTTCAGGCCTGGGCAGAAGGTGCTCGACATGGGCGGGAGCTCATCGCTATTTTCCTACTATCTTGCGTCCAAGGGCTTAGACGTGACGACGGTGGACCTCAGCAGGGATCTCGTGGACAACGCGAACAACGTGGCGAAGAAGACCGGCTGGAAGCTGAGGAATCTGGTCATGGATATGAGGGAACTCAACCTTGAGTCGCAGTTCGATCACATAACTTCAATCTGCGTCTACGAACACATACCCTTGCGTTACAGGATAGAAATCAACAAGAGAATTAAGCAACTGTTGGTCGATGGAGGACGGTTCTCGATTACTTTCGACTACAGAAATCCTTCCAGGCACGCGAGGATTGGCTCGCCTGAAGATGTTGTCGAGCAATTCGTCAAACCCTCCGGAATGAGTATTCGGGGAAATCTTGAGTTTGCAGTGAGCAGCAAGAATTACATGCTCCACCCGTTCTTCTACAGGGATCGCCTCTGGCGGCTCAAGCTCGAATGCCTCCTCCGAAGGGATTTCCTTCCTTGGGAGTGCTTTAGGACGAAGGACGAAAACGACTGCACGATTGGAGCGCTGTTCCTCGAGAAGGCCTGATGACTCTTCTCTGGCTGGACTATATGACGTCCCAGACCAACTTTGCAGCGGCCACGAATAGCATAAGGATGAAGATCAGCGAAACCGTCCTGGTCTTTAGCTTCGCCAGGCCCCACCTCGACCCGACGAAGGCGCCGATGAAGACCAGCGGTGCCAGGACGGGCACGATCCAGAACAGCGAGTAGTCTGCAGGCTCGATGACGGCGTAGATGGAGAAGCTGAGCAGGGACGTGGGGATGATCAACAGGGCGGAGGTGCCGATCGCCTTCCTCGTGGCCCTCCCCAGGATGCTCACGATGATCGGGACGTTGACGAGGCCGCCGCCGATTCCGAGAGCGCCGGAGAGGAAACCCGCGCCGACCTCGCCCGTCGTGGCGGTCCCCAGCCTCGCCTTGGTCATCTTGCTTGCGTCATCATTGTCAATGAGGTGCGGGCTGCGGTAGAGGCTGACGATCATCTGCGCGCCGAAGATGCAGAGAATCGCGACGAAGAAGATGATGAACTGCTCCTTGGTTGACCCGATGTTGAAGAAGACGCCGAAGACAGTCCCCGCCAGGGCCCCTATGATCAGGATGGAGCCGAGCTTGACGTCGACGAACCCGCGGCGGTAGTGGTTGTAGAAGGAGGCGATGCCCGTTGCGGTGGTGAAGGTCAGGGAGAGGGGCACCGCGATGAGCTTCTCAGGCGTGACCAGCGAGAGGAGTATCGGGACGTAGAGGAGGCCGCCGCCGAGCCCCAGGTTGCTGTAGATGAAGGACACGCCGAACAGCAGGAAGGCGAGGAGGGCGAAGGTGAACGGGTCCACTGACTGGCGGTAGGATGTCGGCGAGATAAATATGTCGAGGGGACTTGGTCGCGGCGCGCTCGGTCGACAAAGTCGCATGATTAGTCCGCCCTACACCTTTATAGCTGGGGCGGCGGTTTGTATTCCGGATGAACACGCTGATGGAAGCCGCCATGGTGTTCCTCGACAAGGCTCACGTGGAACTCGATGACGGTCTCAGGCTCGGCGACCAAGTAAGGATTCGCGACGCTGCGGAGAAGGCATGGAACGCGGTAGTCCAGGCGACGGACCACCTCATGCAGGCGCACGACAGGATACCTCTGCCCGGTCGAGAGGCGCACAGGGCCCGCCGGGATTTCCTCGAAGAAACCGGACACCCTGAGCTGGCGCAGAAGTACACCTATTTCGCCGAGAGACTGCATGGGGACATGTTCTACGGCGGGGCGATGCTTCCGGCGCAGAGGGTTAGGCAGTACCTCGAAGAGGTTCGCGACTACATGGATCGAGTGTCGAAGGTATGAGATAGGCGCGCAGGCTGCGCCCGGCCGCAATCCGAGTTCTCGACACTTCTCCTGGCGAGATACAGGAAATGTCTGTTCCGGCTCGCTCGAGCATCACTAGTCTTTTAGTACGCTCTCGGTCATCCTCTCCCCGTGCTCTTCCTCGTGCGCTTCGGTGAGATCCACCTCAAGAGCAAGTACGTCCGCAAGCAGTTCCAGGACAAGCTCGTCGCGAACATACAGGATCACTTCGCTTCGAGGGGCGTCGAGTGCCTCACCTCGTCGGACAGGGGGAGGGTGTACGTCGAGACGGACGACGAGGCGGCGGGGTGGTCGATACTGAGGCGGGTGTTCGGAGCCGTGTCGTTCAGCGCGGTTGTCGAGTGCCACGCGGACATGGAGGCGATTTCGAAGACGCTCGTGGGCTACTCCCGCAATCTCGTGAAGGAAGGAGCGAGCTTCGCGATAAGGTCGAGGCGGTCGGGGAGCCATGCGTTCACAAGCCGCGACGTCGCGGTGGCGGCGGGGAGAGCGATGCAGGATGCTTACAAGTCGCTCAAAGTTGATCTTGCCAAGCCGGACATCGAGCTGTTCATCGAGGTCAGGAACAACAGGGCGTTCATCTTCCACGAGGTGGCCGAGGGACCGGGGGGGCTGCCCTTGGGTAGTCAGGGGCGGATGCTCGCGCTAGTCGACTGCGAGAGGGGGATGGTGGCGGCGTGGATGATGATGAAGCGGGGGAGCAAGGTGACTGTCGTCGCGACAGACGGCTTGGAGTGGATCGAGCCTTTGAGGGAGTGGGACCTGCACCTCAAGGTCCAGAGGATAGCGCGCATGGACGAGCTCAGGGAGATCTCGAAGCTGAACAGGGCTGAGGTCCTGGCGGTAGGGTGGACCCTCGAGGAACTGGAGGCAAGGAAGGGCGAGGTCCCAGAGGGACTCACAGTGTTCCATCCGGCGGTGGGGCTGNNATATCGCGGGGAGGATCAGGCTGGGCGGGAAATAGGGGATGCTTTCTTAGGAACACCGTGTTGGAGAATCGCTTGCCGGGCAGCCACAGTCTCTGCCAAGGTGAACGCGTTCGCGCTTTCCACCGTCTTTCGCAGGGCCTCTGTATCCGCCAAATCCGCGGTTGAGTTTCGGCACTTGAGAATCTGAGCCAAAGCATTATCGTCTCCGCGCCGGCTCGAAAACCCGTGTCCGCCTCCTCACGATCTTGTCCGTTCTGCGGTCAATTGAACGGTTCTGCGTACGCCATGTGCACGCGGTGCGGGAGGATACTCCCCCCGGTGACCATGGCACCGCCAGTCCCGGTGCCGCCAATGTCGATGGCGGGGATGGGCATCCCTCCGCCTCCGCCGGTCCCGCAGGAAATCGATCCGTTCGAGACGGTTTTCGACAGGCCGATGACTCCGGAGGAACTCAACGCGCTGAAGCGCGTCGAGCGCTCGCCCGCCATCGGGGCGACGAGGGNNCATGGCCACGCTCTTCGGGATTGCGCCCCTTTTTCTGGTGTTCATGGCCTTCATGGGGAACCCGTTCGACCCCGCCGCCTTCCCCATGATCCTGATCGGCTCCGCGGTCATCGCGGTGGCCATGGGCGCAGTGTCGCGCGCGAAGAGGTACCCGGTGGGTCTCACGATCACGAAGGGGAGCGTGAGGGAGGCTCGCGGTGTCCCCCGGAGAACGACGGGGCCAGCGGGGCAATCTGCTGTCCGGCTCGGAGACGTCGAGCTCGCCTCGACGGTGGCGGTCATGCAGAACCTGCAGGAAGGCCGCATGAACTCCATCGTCTTCGTGCCCCCGAACGAATACGCGCCCAACGCTGCGGCGAGGAAGCGAGGGTGGATCCTCGGCGCGAACGGGATCATGTTCAAATCGCCTGTGTCGTGCTCCATCATCCCCGCCACGGCCAACCAGGGCCCGCCTCCACCGCCATCGACTATGCAATCGATCTGGGGAGGGAAGTGAGATGCGCGCATCCGCCTTGATCATCGTCCTCGCGGCACTCTCAATGCTCCTTCTCTTCATGCCATCCGCCTCCGCGGCGCCGGGAATCAGCATCCAAGGCTACCACACGGGTGGGAGCTTCACCCCGAACGACGGCAGCTACCCCATACCCGTCGGAGTGACGCTCGAGGTGCGCATCTGGGACGACTTCTACGCCTGCAGCGACGCCACGGTCAATTGGGGCGACGGCACCGCGCCCGACACCGGCGGCACCGGCAGCGGTTTCGCGCAGACGTACGAGCACGTCTACACCGCGGCGGGGACATACACGATCACCGCGACTCAGGACGTTTGCCCTGGAATCGTGTCAGCGAGGAAGGTGATAGAGGTCGGCGGCATGGGCAACATGTTCGACCCCTCGAGCCCGATGTTCTTTCTGATATTCTTCGCTCTCATCCTCGCGGTCGCCGCGCTCATCCTCGCGAATGCCAGGATCACGCCGCCGAGGCCCCGACCCGGAGCACGCCCCGGAGCGCCGCAACAGAACGCTCCACGCCCCACGCCTGTCCCAAGGCTCGGGTACTCCGGCATAAACGCGAACATGACGCATCACCTCGTGCGGCTGCGGGAGGTCCCGCCGGGGGCCCCGGTCCAGTACGACCCGCTGGGCCCGCCGCACATCGAGATGGTGTTCGGGAAGCCGACCAACATAAACGAGCAGGTCAGCTGCAAGGCGTGCGGGTCAAAGCTGGGCTACACCGTCGAGGGCTGGTTCTGCATGAACCCGCACTGCCCGATGATCGGCACGGGTCCGAAAGGATTCACGCGGGGCACGCTGCAATTGTGAATCTGACTAGGGGAATCTGAAAGCGAGGGTGATTCCAGCTCATTTCGCTTATCGCGAATGAAAATCGTCGGCACGTCCTTATGTGCTATCACTCAGCTTGATTAACATGGCCCGGGAGCTGGCGAGCCCGCGGGCCATGAATCAGTCCGAGGTGTTGTCATGCCCATGGAACCCAAGAGACCGATGAACCCCCCAAAGCCGATGAAAGCCACGCTGCTGAAGCTGTTCGTCATCAACAACGACGGCGAGTACGCAGGCGAGTACGCGGTCGACGAAGACTGCACGGTCGAGTATGCGGACTGCATCGCTGCGATGGGGGACGCGGCCGTCGAGGACATGCAGACGATCCTCATGGGCAAGCTGAGGGTTACGATGATTGCGGGAACCAGCTTCAACCTGCTCGCGGTGTCGAGCGGGCCGCTCGGATCGCAGGAGCTGACGTGGGCAAAGGCGACGCTGACGATGAGCGAGGCGGTTTTCACCCGCGTCCTCGAGGACAGGAAGCAGCAGCCCCCGGTCAGGGACGAAGGGCTCGTGTCCGAGCTGAAGACCGTCAAGGGGAAGCTGAGCGAGGTCGAGTCGCAGCTCATGGTCGAGAAGTCGAAGGCGGAGCAGGAGACGAGGACCCTCAAGGGGCAGGTGACAGAGCTCCAGTCGAAGGTCGGGCGGGCGGAAGACCTGGAGAAGCAGCTCGCCACCGCGGCCGGCAGGGAGCAGCAGCTCAGGAGGGAGATGCAGTCGAAGCAGGAGTCGATGCGAGGCATCGAGATGACCATATCCAGGGCGATCGAGAGGGAGGAGGAGCTGCGTAGGAAGTTCGACTCTATGAAAGCTGAGAACGAGAGCCTGAGGAACATGGCGGCGACGGTCTCGGAGACGAAGCGCGAGGTCGATGCGCGCATGGAGCTGATCAACAGGAAGGCGGCGGAGCTGCTCGAGAAGGAGGACGAGCTGAAGATGAGGGAGAGGAACATGCGGACGCTGCCAATCCAGGTATTCGGCGGTGAACGCTAGCAGCCGCGGGAGCCGGGCTGGCCCCGCCGGTTGTCGGTGGAACGCGGCTCTCCCCGCATCCATGAGATATGTCTCCATGACGGTTGGCGGGCTACCGGCTTGAATATCTAGGACTTGGAGCGCGTTCGAGGGGACCGAGGTAGCACTCGTCAAGAACTGCATCTTGGATATTGAGGAGAATGCGTTTCTGCCCTAAAAATGATGATTCTCACTTCCGTCATTAACGCGGGTACGCTTAAATATCTAGAGACTTTTATGGAAGCCGGAATATACTAAAAATTCCCCCGCATAATTCCTGGCGGTTATCGGAGCAATCGAGGTGAATCGCTTGAGTACTGAGAATGAGCTTGAGCTAGCGAATAGTTGGCCTGTGCGACGGATCGTGTGGATGTTCGGACTTGTGTTCCTCCTGGCGCTGGTGGCGCTGGTACTGGGCAGCAAGGGAGGCCAGGCCTCCCAGACGCTCGGGGACACGGTCATATCGACGCCCGGGAACGTCTGGGCGGACGACACCTACTACATGGAAGGCAGTCTGACGATCGCCGCCGGAGGCGAGTTGACCATGAGCAACGTGGTCCTCCAGTTCAATATCACCAGCGACGGTGAGCACTGGCTTTCGGTGAAGGGCGGGAGCACGTTCGACGTCATGGGCGGAACCTTGATCACGTCGAGCAGCTCGAGCCACTACGACTTCTGGATTGACGCCGCGAGCACGTGGAGGATAAGGGATACCATCATCGAATATGCTGGTTACGCGGGTGCGGGAAGCAGAGGCATAAGCATCAAGACCTTGCCGACAGTGGATGTGATGCTCGATAACGTAGAGATACGTTACAGCGGGGGCAACGGCATCTACTGGCTGAGCGACTTCAGGTCACTGACCCTGACGAATTGCCGAATTCATGACAATTCCAATGACGGGATACTGTTTCCCGGTCCGAATTCAGGGATTTCGACTCTGGCAGTGGATGGATCCGATATAAAATATAACGGCCGTGCGGGCATCTATATCGAGGGAATGGACGGGGCGACATTCACCATCAGCATAATCGGCAGCAACATCATGAACAATCCCAACGAGGGAGCCCTCACCTTTGACCACGCCGCGGACTCGATAATCTCCGTGTCCTTGGATAGGAGCACATTGATGTACAACATGCACGGCGTGTACCTCGTCTACGGCAGCTACATCGATATGACCGTCAGCGTCGCGAACAGCACGGTATCCTTCAACGGCAACCGCGGCCTATCCACATGGGGCACGGACCATGCAGACATCGACTATGTCGTGACAGACAGCACGCTGGATGGGAACGGCATGTCACTGTCGGATTATTTCCACTACGGAGGCAACGTGAGCATGACCGTAGTCCGCAGCAGCATCGCCAACGGCGGCTCGGACTGCCTCATGGTCGGTGACATAGAAGATGGCAGCGTTAACGTAGTCACGCGTGATAGCACCATCTCAGGTTGCGGCGGGCATGGGGTATTGACGTACTATACCTACAATGCCGATGTGAACGTCCATCTATCGAACACCACCGTGGCGGGCAACAATTTGGGTGTTGCGGAATATGGGCTGACAGGGGGCAACTACATACTCACGGTGGATCGGGGGAGCAGCGTCTCGGGCAACTCCAACGACGGCATTGTCATTGACGGCATAAGCGCCGGGAACATGACGGTCGTCTTGGATGACAGCGACTTCAACGACAACGGAAACCACGGCATCTCGATTCTGCCGAACGGTTACGCGTACCTTGTGAGGGAACCGCAGATCAGCCTCAACGGCGTTCTCATTTTGCGGAACGGCGGCTATGGGTTCTATATGGGCGACTACGCCACGAATTTGAATCTCGCCCCGGTCTTCAATGACGTTGTGCTCAACAGCAACTACGGAGGCATATACTTCATCGGGAAGATAGGTGGGACATTCACGTTCCATCCAACCAGCACATTCATCATCGCCGACACGTATGGCTGGTCCTCGGAGTACGGCCTGTACATAGGACCGATGTACGACGCCGACCTCTCGGTCGACTTGACGCGCGCGCAGATCATGGATCAGTCATCGGACGGGGTCCGTATCGAGGGGTCGTCCATCGTCATGCCCCTGGAAGATTGGCTGCCGTACGAAAGGATGGGCACGTCTGCGGTGTTCACGGGGCAGTACTACTACGTCTTCGGCGGGACGGAATGCCTCGGTAATTGCGAGACCGACGAGATTGTGAGGTTCGATTTGGCCAGCCACGATGCCACGACGATTGCGACAACCCTGCCATCGTCCAGGATGTTCACGTCCGCGGTGTGGGATGGCGGCAACTTCGTCTACATATTCGGCGGGGAGGAGGACTGGCACTGGGCTTTCCTTGACGAGATCCTTCGCTTAGACATCAGGGACGAGTCGATAACGGTCCTGCCTGTCACCCTGCCGAGTGGGCTCATGGGGACATCCGCTATATGGGATGGGCAGTATGCGTACGTAATCGGCGGATACAGCGGATCCCCGCGGAATGAGATATACAGGTTCGATCCCTTGATGAATTCCATAACCCAGGTTGGCTACCTGCCTTACGCCGGCAGTTACTGGGCTTCTGCGGTGTATGACGGAAGATATGGCTACATATTCGGCGGCTACGACGACTGCTGGTACTCCTGCACTCTCAACGCGATCGTCCGATTCGATCCCCTCACCGGCGACACATCCGTCGCGGGCTATCTGCCCGAGACCCGGCAGGGCACATCGGCCGTTTGGTCGGGGAACCATGCGATCATCATAGGCGGGGACATGTACAGCTTCGGCAACTGGTGGGTGACCAGAAACAGCATCTACGCATTCGATCCGTCCACGAACACGGTGGAGTCGCTGCAGCCGTTGCCCGATTCGAGAGCTTACGCCTCTGCGGCAATTGACAGCACTGGCAAGATCGCCCTGTTCGGGGGGGCCCAGACAACTCCGATGGATGCAACATACTCAGAGATCTTCGTACTAAACGTCAAATCGCTTTCCGTTCTCGACAATCTGGACATCTCGATACAGGGTTCCAACATCGCTCATAACCGTGGCAGCGGTCTCTGTGTCGGCATGATGAGCGGAGTTGACACGAACATCGCGATAGCAGGCAGCGACATGGGGGGCAACAGTGACTCCGTCTACCTGCAATACGCATACCACAGCCACCTGACTCTCAGCATGACGGGCAACGACCTCACGGAGAACTCCGATGCGGGCGTCTACTTCGACTACTTCGAGAACACCGACTCCGTCATCGACTTCCTTGGCAACGACTTGAGCGACTCCTACTACGGCTTCTATGTCAACTATTTCAGGAATAGCGCCACGACAACGCACATTGAGAACAACACGTTCGATTGGACGCACTACGCGATATACCTGGAATATCCATCCTACTTCGAAACCAACCCACAGGATCAGAGGCCCAGCTATTTCTACATCTACAACAACGTCGCACTCAACCTCTTCAATGGTTTCATCTACTACGATCAGAACTACTACGCGCCAATATACTTCTACATAGACAACCTCGTGGCGACGGGTGAGCCGAGCAGCTACTGGAACGTCTATTTCTTCAACTTCGAGTACGCGTACAACGGGGACCTGCATGTCTGGATCAACAACGCGCAGGTTTCCGACGGATACTACGGACTGTATTACTATATGGATGATGATGCCGACGCATACATCACGATCCGTGACAGCGTCTTCACGAACGTTTACTACGGTCTCTACCTCTATTACCCCGCGTACTACGCGGACCTGTTCAAGCTCGAAATCCTGAACACGGAGTTCTACATCTCCGAGTACGGCTACGGAATGTACATCTACTATCTGGGCGACGACTTCGGGTGCCGCTACGAGATGACGATAGCGGACTCCCTTTTCGATGACTACTCGGGGGACAGCTACTGGTACGAATACGGGATCTACGTGGACGAGGGCTACAACGGAATGCATTCCTGGACGATCGTCGACACCGACTTCGCCAACTACTACGACTATGGCTGGTATCTGGAGGAGATACAGAGCGGCGGAAAGGTATCCATCTGGATGTACGACGGAAGCTTCCGGGGCGCGCCGGGCCAGTATGCTGTGTCCATCTACGTCTACCAGGAGTGGTACGACGGCACCTGGGACATCAACCTCGTGAGCGTCGAGGGAGACCAGGCATACAAGATCGACGACAGCGACGGCGACATGTACCAGTCGTTCGTCACGGTGTACTGGTACATCGATGTGACTGTGTACACGGGCCTGAACCTCGACCTGCCCGCACCGAACGTGAACGTGCTGGTGTACGACAACGGTGGCGGGATAATCGCCGGCGGCACGACGGACAGCTCGGGTGTGGTCACCAAGCTCATCGCCAAGCAGTACAGGATGAGCTACGGCTACTTCGAGGCCTTCACGCCGCACAGCGTCGTCGCTTCGAACGGCATCGCCACCGCCTCTGCAATGGTCTCGCTGGCGGGCGCGGACAAGAGCGTCGTGCTGCGCCTCACTGGTGATGCTGACGGGGACGGGCTCAACGACATGATTGATCCGGACGATGACAACGACGGTTACCCCGACAACGTCGACGCGTTCCCGAACGACCCGAACGAATGGCGGGACACCGACGGCGACGGGATAGGCGACAACGCGGACCCGGACGACGACAACGACGGGTACCTGGACACGGTCGACGCGTTCCCGCGCAATCCCAACGAGTGGAGCGATACCGACCACGACGGCATCGGCGACAACTCCGACCCCGACATCGACGGCGACGGCTACCTGAACGCCCAGGACGCCTTCCCGTACGACCCGAGCGAGTGGAGCGACCTTGACAGCGACGGGGTCGGCGACAACAAGGACTGGGACATAGACGGGGACGGGATCTCGAACGACCAGGACAGGTTCCCGAGGGACCCCAACGAGTGGCGTGACACCGACGGTGACGGGATAGGCGACAACGCGGACACCGACGACGACGGCGACGGCGTGCCGGACACCACGGACGTGTTCCCGATGAACCCGAACGAGTGGGCTGACATGGACGGCGACGGCGTCGGCGACAACAGCGACCCGGACATAGACGGCGACGGCGTGCTCAACGCCAACGACGCGTTCCCGAACGACCCCGCGGAATCGCGGGACACTGACCATGACGGCATAGGGGACAACGCGGACACGGACAAGGACGGCGACGGCGTCCTCAATGCGCAAGACGACTTCCCGCTGGACCCGAGCGAGTGGTCGGATATGGATGGCGATGGCGTCGGTGACAACAGCGACATTGACATCGATGGCGACGGGACGCTGAACGTCGTGGACGAGGCCCCCTTGGACCCGACGAGGTCAGGTACCATCTTCCCGCAGCCGCCGCAGCCGCAGCAGATCCCCGCCCCGCCGGACTACACGATGATCCTGGCAGTGATTGCGGGGCTGATGATCGTCCTGCTCCTTGTGACGATGGTGTCGATGTTCAGGAAGGGCAAGCCCGCCACGGAGAAGGCGGAAGAGGAGCCGGTCGAGACCGAGCTAGAGGAGAAGAAGGAGACCGAGAAGAAGGAAGAGTCCGAAGAGCTGTGATCAGAGAGAACGAACCGGGGCAGGCATGCGAGTCTCGGAACCAGCCGTGCCCCGGCCCCATCAAAAGGCCTCGGAAGATCGCCGCGCATCGATACAGCTCAGTCCATCGGCCTCCTGTAGAACACGGCCCTCCTCACGACCCTGAAGCCCATGCCCTCGTACAGGTGCCTGGCTCCGCTCGGGTTCTCCGCGTCGACCCCGAGGGCCGCTTCGGTCATCCCTCTCTCCCTCAGCACCTTTAGGCTCCTCGCCAGCAGGGCCCTCGCGATGCCCCTGCGCCTCCAGCCTCTCTTGACGGAGATCATCTCCGGGTGGCCGCGCCTGCGGTTGTACCTCTCGTTGTCCTCGGCGTCAACGAAGTTCAAGACGGTCCCGACGACCTCGTCGCCGTGCCAGGTTATCTGCCACATCGAGGGGTCGAAGGTCGGCGACTCCCGCCAGTGCGCGAACATCTCGTCCGATATCGGCACCTGGCTCCGCATGTCCTTGCACGCCTCGTTCCAGGCGTCTATGATGGCACGGTAGTGCTCGGGCTTCACCGGGCGCACCTCGACGCCTTCGGGGAAAGGGAGGTCGGGGACGTTCTCCAGGTCAGGGCGCACGAGCCTGAGGCCGTAGCGGTAGACGGTGTACCCTGTGCGCTCCAGGGCGGAGGCCAGGTCGCTCTCGGTCTCCTCGACGAGAGACTGGAGGAAGCGAGGGCTGTCCTTGGGGTTCGCCTTGGAAATCTCACTCAACCGCCGCTCGCTACGCCTGAGCATCGCCTCGCATATCCCTTTCCCCCGCCATTGCGGGAGGAGGAAGACGTGGTGGCCGTAAAGGTAGGTGCCCTCCGGGTCCTTGGCCCACCAGGTCTCCGAGTAGCCGACGACGTCGCCGCGTACCTCGGCGAAGAGGAAGTCCTCGTGCGGGTCGCTGTGTTCCAGATGCCTGAACTCGCGCGCGAAGTCCTCGACGGATACTGTCAGCTCGAGCTGGTCGGCCTCCCTGATCCCCTCGATGACGGCGACCATGGCGGGGAAGTCCGACTCGTCCCTGAAGAGGCGGAACGCGAGGCCGGGGATGGCGGGAGCGCCGGGGATTTTCACCAGATCCGTTCGATGATTGGGACTCATGCGGTCTCGCTTTGCAGAATAATCGTTCTAGATGAGCATTTCGCTGCATGATGGATTGTCGCGGATGGCCCCGTCAGGAGAGAACAGAAAAATATGACCGTCCAATAACATAGCGGACGGTCGTGTTGTGGAGGGATGCTTGTTACCACAATGACGTTGCAGGCTCAAATAGATTCCGATTGAGAATCGACGAGGAGGGGCGTCCGGATGACTCGCTATCGCTTGACACGCCAAGCCTTGTCGACCATGCACCTGGCGGGCGTTCCCCAGACCGAGACGCTCTGGGCACGGTGCGCCGAGCTTCCCGAGACCAGATGAATCCGGGAGACCTTCCGACCCCACGCGAGCAACTTCTCGCCGGACACTCTTTCTCCAGGCCCGCCAAGTTCCGTCATTCTATCTTCCCTTCTTTGGCGAGAGACTCCACGGTCCTGAACGCGAGGTCAGGTTCCATCCCGAGGGCCTCGACGATCTCGGACACTCGGGCGGAGGACCGGTCACGGAAGAACTTCATCACCGCGGTCCTCGCCTTCGCTTCCGTCCACGGTCTCAGCACGACGACCTTCGTATCCCTCAGGTCCTCCGCGTACGCCTCAACCGCTTTCTGCACGAAGTCCGTACGGGATCGCATGCCGGAACGGGCGACGCCGATAGGTTCGATATCCTCCCAGTTGAGGGCCATTGGCTCAGAATCTCCATGTGTAGCCTCTCTTGAACAGCTTCACTTCGCCGGTGAACGCGTCGATGGTGAACGAGGCAGAGACGGGCATGTCCGACGGTTCGGATTTCGGCACGAATTCGACGTTGACCTTCTATTCATTCTCCTCGAGCTTGGCGGATGTCATCGTGAACTCGCTCACATCCAGGACGGTCTTCAGATGGTCCCCGATCCTCTGTTTGACATCCGCGAAGGTCAGTTTCTTGGTCTCAGTCGACACGACGGGCACAACGGATAAGAGCGGCTCTCCTGCATTAAAGGCTTTGGCGGGTGGTGTCTTGCTTCACAGACTCAGGCGTTGTTGCAATCTTCCTCAGGTTTCTTTGCCCGCCTATTGACCCGCCTGAAGTACTCCTCGGCACTCTCGCCCTTGCGCAGGTCCTTCGCCGCCATGTCGAGGCGCTCGCTCGGTCCCTGGGGGGCCCCCTTGTCGCCTATCGCCGACTTGGACATCTCCATCAGAATCCGCCTATTCAGGTCCTCGAGGTGCGCCTTCGAATCCTCGGTCTGCTGGAGCAGGTCCTCGAGCTCCTCTATCATGCGATCCACGTCGACGCCTGCCTTCTTGATCGAGGCCCGCTCTTTCTTCATGAACTCAAGCACGGCCTTGGCGAATTCCATTTCGTCAAGTTCCTCTCCGTCGAACTCTTCCTCGTCTTCCATTCTCTCCGCCTTGCCGCTTGGAACTAGGAATTGATTGATCGGGGTGTACAAGTAACTTGCGCGGGGAATCAGCAAGCAAAGGTGCGAACAGCCTCCCCGCTCGAGGGCATTGAGTCAGTCTTTCGACCACATACTCCGTCCGTCAAGGTTATGTAAAATCAAGTGCATGGCTGGAATCATGTTCGCAAGGGTGAAGAGAAGGGGCAACTCCTTCGTCCTGACAGTTCCCGCCGACGTCTTTCGGGGTCGGGGCGTCCGTGACGGCGACGTCGTCGAGGTGGAGCTGCGCCGGAAGGTGCCGCCGCCCGAGGAGCTTGGCGGGACAGTGAAGTTCTAGGCCAAGTTGCCGGTCCTTCTCCGCGAGACCGAGGAGGGCTAGGAGAATCGCTAGGTACCTCTATGTCTCGTGGGCGATCCTCGCTCACCCAAGCAATGCTCCAACATGGAGGACGCCACATGCCGACTATTCCCCGGGAAGCATCTTGAATCCCGCCTGCTGGAAATTGTCGTCGAACGTGAAGGCCGAACCGACATTCAGGCTACGCATCGCGACGAAGCTCGTGCAGTCGGTGAAGCTCCACCTCTTGTCAAGCCTCTCCTCCATGAGCTTGGCCGCCTCCCAGAAGGCATGCTCCCCGATCCACACGACGTCGACGCTCTCGCTCTCCCGTATCACCACTTGCGCCCGTAGAGGACCTTGTCGTGATCGGTCGAGGTCGTATCCTTGATTCCCCGCTTCGCGCCCACCGGCGGCTCGGAGAACAAGGTGTCGCCCGACCGCACACGGTCTGAGAGGACAAGGCCCCGCACGAGTTCCCGGACGACTTCCTTTTTCGTCTTCCCGTTCTCCCGCGCATAGCGGGTGAGCAGGGCGTGCTCGGGTTCGGTCAGCTCTATCTGGATGACGCGCATGCTAGAATTAAAATGGAATATGTGGCATTTAAGATATGGCATGGTGGGGACAGCGGGACGCGGCGGCGTCCGCCTTCTACCTGCCGCGTCCAAGGAATCTGGCAATCCAGCGGAATGGTTGGAGGCTGGCGTCCTTGCGCGCCTGCCTCTCGATCTCGATTTGCCTCGCGCGGGCAATCGCCCGTGCGCGATGCGCCTTCGCCGCCCGCCTGATGACGTATGCGCGGTCCTCATACAAAGACTTATATATTTACCAATTTAATATCGGACTCATCATGGTAAGCTTGATGAAATCCATGCTCTTAAATGAATCGGTCCGCGGGCTGGCTGAAGCCTGGGGATTGAGCCCGGAGCAGGCGGTGGTGCGCCTCCGGCGGGTCCCGTTCGTCGTCTTCAGCCATCCGGAAGGCAGGGGCGGGGGAAGAGGACGCCCCGGTCGGAGAGTCTCGCTGGACCCTCGCTGGCGGTTCTGGGAACACGCGGGCAGGAGGCCCCTCAGAAGCCTCGTCATCTGCCTGCGCACGCTGCACCAGCTGGGGGAGCCGTTCGCCCTCGGGGTCCCCTTCACTAGCACGTTCTGGCGGCCATTCCTCCATCCCGAGGTCAGGATCCTGGTGCCCCCGGAGACGTACAGCGTCTGGGTGCGCCTGTTCGCCGGTACATCGGGCGGCCTCGGCGTGGTTGTGGATCTGCTCCCGGATTCGGCTGGGTCCGTGGAGGTCGAGGGCCTGCCTGTCCTCGAGCGCCAGTTCGCGGTGGTCGATGCCCTGCAGGAGTACGAACGGCTGCCGAACATGAACCTCCTCGCGCTCGCAGATTGGATCGCGCACAGTACGCCTGACATGGACGCAGTCCGCCGGACTGCGACGGCGCACGCTCTCGACGGTGACCTTGAATACCTTGAGGATCACAGGTGTCGCGGCAGAGCCAGGGTTCTGGAGCATGGGGCGGTCAGGGAGGCTCATCGCCTCGCGGCGGAGATGTCGCGCGTGCCCGAGGGAACGACATTCCGTGAGATGCTGGACCGGGAGAGGGTCAGGCCTGATTGAGCGACCGCCGAAGGACCTGACACTGCAGCAGGCGGCCGAATGGATGATCCGCGCGCTGCACGATGAGGAATTCACCATTCTCCTGTGCGGACGCTCGGCCCTCGACTACCAGGGAGAATACACTGGCAGCATCGACGCCGACATCCTTGTCGGGGCCGACTTCAAGGGGGCCTCGTCGGTACTGGATGCATACGTGCGCAGGGGCGACCTCTATCCTGCCGGTGCGGTCCCGCGCAGCGTCGCGCGCTACATGGTCCGGGGGGAGAAGCCCGTGGACGTGATCGATGTCAGCGACGTGAGTTCCAGGTTGTTTGATATACTCTGGAAGGAAGCGAGCGAGGAGGTCGATATGGGCTCTGCCGGCATGGTGCGTGCGGTCACCAGGGAGGGATACTTCGTGCTCGCGATCATGATCGGCCTGAAGGGATTCGCGCGCGAAAAGGACGATCCCATGATGAAGGTCAGGGAGGCGTGGGGGCTGTTCGGGAGAAGGACGGACGGGCGGAGGGTCGACGAGCTGCTCGGCAAGCTGGGGGCGAAGAAGAGGCTGGGAGAGATTGTGCCTTCCCTCGCGCCACCTTGAGATTCAAGCCCATGGTGAGAGTGTGAATCGTGGCATCTCTTCAATCATTGTCTCCTCGATGCCGCATTACCTCCGCCCGATTCGCTTCAGGAACTGGGCGAACTTTCGGAATGGGCGAAGTATGGCATCACGACGCGCCTGCCTCTCGATCTCGATTTGCCTCGCGCGGGCAATCGCCCATGCGCGTTGGGCATTTAAGCAATCATTCGAAGACAGTGGATCCTTGGTGCCGAATCAGGCCACAGAGAGGGCGTATGCATCATCCGCAGAGCACCTGACATCCTTGAAGGAGGGGAAGGATTGAATATCACAGGGACCATGTTGTACCGGAACCTGTGGGACCAGGGGCATACGGATGTTCGGTGATGCAAGGGATTCGATGTCTGGGAATCCTGAGGCGGGAAGATTTCGTGCTGGGCGCATCGCGCCTCGCGTTCGGCTGTGTCTCTTTGCGGCAGCGATTCTGCTCTCCTCGCTGAGCCTTTCTGCCGGACCGGCGAGCGCCAACTGGGCATGGGAGGAGGTCAGCCCCTCGACCTATCCCGACCTCGGCTACGCTGAGTCGTACAACGGCAGCATCTACATGATCGGTGATTGGATTCAAGTGTACGATCCCGTCACGGACAACTGGACCGTAAAGGGGAGTACCGGGCTACCTTGGGTGACCTATCGCGGCGGCAGTACTATCGTCGGAGACAGAATCTACTTCGTCGACGGTTTTATTAATGCGCAGTACTACAACATCACGACGGACACCTTCATCGACATGGTAGACCCGCCAACGGACCGACTGGACTTCGAGGTCGCGCAATCTGGAGGGATAATCTATGTTCTTGGCGGTTGGATTGACGGAATCAACATCTCGATCAATATCGTTGAGGCCTACAATCCGGCAAATGACACATGGTGGGCGGTTGCACCGATGCTCGTCGGCAGGAGGAACGCTCAAGCTGTTGGTCTGGACGGCTACATCTACGCCATAGGTGGATTTACCGGCTGGGGCTGGTCGACCCCCGTCAATTCCGTCGAGCTGTACGATCCCGCGACGAATGCATGGACGCTAGTCAGCTCGATGAACGATAATTTCTTTGAATGTGGAGCCACCGCACATAAGGGCAAGATAGTCGTGGCGGGAGGCTCCGCCTACAAAGCATTCTCTGAAGTGTATTTCCCTGGGTCAGATCTCTGGGTGGATGGACCTCCCATTCCGTTCAACAACTACCTCGACAACGAAATGGCCTCGGTGGGTGACCACGTCTATACTGTGGGCGGACGCACCGCACCCGGTGTTCTGTACAACACGACGCTACGTTGGGAGGTGGACATACCGCCAGTCGCCGCGATCGCGGTGACTCCGTCCACCACGGGATTCGTGGGCGACGTCTTCACCTTCGACGGAAGCGGGTCTTCGGACACTGATGGCTCGGTCGTTTCCTGGAACTGGGACTTCGGGGACGGGTACACGGCGACAGGGGTCAATGTCGCGCACTCCTACCAGGCCAAGATGGCTTTCACCGTCACACTCAACGTCACCGACGATCTCGGGGCGTGGAACGAGGCCACGGTCCAGATACTCATCGTTAACACGGCGCCGACAATCATAGCGGTGAGTCCGGGCAGCTCCACCGTCTCGCTGGAGGTTGGTCAGACGCAGGCCTTCGCGGTCGTCGCGGTCGACCCGGACAACGACATACTCACCTACAGCTGGCGCGTCGACGGGATTCCCGAAGGCGGCGATTCAGCCTTCTACGACTTCAGTCGGGAGGGGGTGCGGACGTACAGGGTCAATGTCACCGTCTCTGACGGATCTGCAGAGGTCTGGCGCGAGTGGAGCGTCGAAGTGACGAGCAGGACTCCGCCGCCACTCGATGGCGTGATGTGGTTGATTCCCGCCATCGTCATCATCTTGGCCGCTTTCGCGATCATCCTGTTCGTTCTGTGGAGGCGTCGTCGAAGGTCGGAGGGCGTGATATAGGAGGCGCCCGCGAAGAGGGAGTCGGATGAGGCTGGATGATTCCAGACGATTGCGGCACGAGGGGCATTGCGTTTGAGGATTCTGCGCAACCAGCCCTCAATCAATCACCTGCTTGAGCATCCCTTCTCACTGAATTGATATTGATACTGCCGTTCCAGTGGAACAGCAGCGCGTGTTTCAATCGAAATATGCCATTCCCGCATGATAAATCCGTGTTCAGACTTACGGATTAAAGGTGCTTCCCGCCGCTTCCTTCCCCCGGGGCTCGTCTTCGGGGCGGAGTGTTCAGGGTCCTTGCATGCGATCCCGTCTTCACCTTCAGGTCGTCGTATATGTACGCGGTGAACTCAACGGGCGCTCCCGCCAAGGTCGGGTCGAGGACCACAGTTCAGTTCGATTCGCATGTCACACATGATTTCATTGAACACCGGGGATGTGCGACGCCAGTCTCCTAGAGAAGCGCGGCCAGCCTCGAGAACCATTCACGCGCGGCATCGTTGGACAGACCATATCGATTGGCCCCCGCCATCGTAAGCTCTTCGCGCTGAAGCATCTTCAGGAGGAATGGATATCTTTCCAGTTCCTTCCCGAGAGCGGAGAAGTCCAGCTGCGGGCCTCGCGTTGGGTCGAGCAGGGCCAGCAGGTCGCCCATGTCCTTGGCGAGCTTGCCCCGCTCATATGCGGCGTTGTCTGAGCGGCCGTTGTCAAGTCTCCAGCTCCGATCCCAGGCAGCTTTCGCTTTCAGGATGAAGAGCTTTTCCTCGACGGGAACCGGCAACTCGACTCCCTCAACCTTACGCCACACGATCCCGGGGAAGACCGGACGCAGGGGGTACGCCGCACGTCTCCCCTCGAAACGAAAGACAGCATCCGCCCTCAGGAATTCCACAATCATGCTGCCTCCAGCTGTGGTCTTCCTCAGCGCCAGCAGTCCCTCGCCCTCGTCTCTCCGCGGCTTGAAGCCTCGCTTGTCCCTCAGCCAGTGCATCAACGCCTTCCGCTCGCCGCGGGCGCTCAGGAGGTCGATGTCCTGAGAACCGTACCACGGGTTGTAGGCGTGCACCGCCCAGCCGCCGATGAGGCACAGGTGAAACCCCGTTTTCGAGCCTCTGTCGCGCACCCACCGCGCCATGTGGGCCAACTCGTCCAGGGAGTCCCGGATCAGCCGATCGTCAGCGAGCACCGGCTTTCACCGCCGCGAGAGCGAGCTCGAACCAGTCCCTCCCCATTCCCGCCAGGTCGAGCACCGCCTGGGAAGGAGAGACGATGGGGACCCCGTCCCGGCGTTCGATGTCTATCTGCCTGTCCGGGTCGTACACGTGGACCCGGATTCCACCCTCGTCCTTGAGACCCTCGAGAGGGGCGGTGGATGACAGGTAGATGTCCAACCGGTCCACGCTCCTGGTGTAGTCGGAGGAAAGCAGCAGATGGGCCGGCCCGGTGACGGCGAACAGGGCTCCAACCGCCTCGCTGCGGCGTGCAAGCTCTCGCGCTAGATCCACAGGCCGGCGGGAGGCAGTGGTCAACTCGTACCTCTGCAGGGCGAGCAGAGGCCTCTCCCAGGCCGCGCCGCTGAGAAGACGGTTCACGTCGGTGACCTCGACTTTGCCTCCCCGTTGCCGGGCCAGTCCCTGCACGATCAACGCGGACACCGTCCTGTGACACCAGGCGTAGGAGACCCCGGAGGTCAGCGACAGGGACCTGATGGAGGCCGGTGAACGGAGGAGAGCGAACACGACGCGCCACGCCGAAGGAGTCGTTATCTTGCCCTGGGCCGTGGTCCTGGGCTGTCGGGTCCTCCGGAGCAGCCGCGGATTGAGGCGCAGGAAAAGAGTCTGGTTCCCCTTCTTCATCTTCTTCAGGGAGTTCAAGAGGTAATCGGTTTCCTCGCTGATCGACGGCGCTGCGATCACGTAGCAGAGTGATCGGCGGGCTGCCAGGCCAAGCTTCGACAGGAGGTATTCGCCCTGGAAGTGAAGCTGCGCGACGACTGCCGGAGAGGGAGTGCTGCGCTTGACCTCGATGAGGAAGAGGGTCTTGCCGTCGTCGAAGGCGAGATCGGGACGGACGAAGCCCTGATACGCGTCCAAGCGTAGCGGCTTGGCGTCGGGCGAGGGCAGCCGGCGCCTGATGAAGTCTGCGAGGATCTCCGTGTCTTCCATATGCCTATATCACTATATGGTGGATAGTATTTATACCTATCAGTGATATAGCGCGCCTTGGACGCCACTTCCGGCCCGGTCTGTCCCGTCCCGGGAATTGTTTCCAATATAGTGGAATGAAAGTGGGCATTCTGTCTACATTATGATAGAATAAAAGAACGAGCACCGAAGGAGCAGATGTGGACAACCTCGCCGCGAAGAATCGCCTTAAAACCTCATTGCATAAGGGCTACCTATCTTCCTTGAGCTCCCCGTCATTTCCGTTGCAGACTTCTTCTTTCATCTTTCCCTTCCGTCACGCCGGTTCGAGCGGACCCAGTGCCCATGAGTGAATGGGCTCAGACTAGTCCTCCTGCGCTTGCATCTGATTGTAGGCGGCAGCACTGGCCTTGGAGAACAATAGCGAGCATATTGAGCAGAGTTGGACTGCGATGACCGGCCGCATGACGCCCTCCTTGCGCAGACGTTGAACGAGTTCATCTGCATCCTCGGCCACATCCGTGCTTGGACGGGTTATGACCCATATACGACGTCCAAACAGCTCCGGATACAAATCAGCGAATCGTATTTCAGTTTCAGTGAGACCGAGCCTCCAATATTTCTCCTTCGCCACGGCTCTTCTCTGGGCCCCGAGATCGCTGATGCGTCTCGTCAGGGATTCAGTCCTCTCATCGTCAGGACTCTTTGCGGCCTGCTCGAGCCTTTTCACTATCTGGGTCAACGTCTCGTTCTGGTTCTGTTTGAACTGAAGGAGATCGTCAAGTCCCGGTATCAACTCCTTGAACCTCAGGCGGTCGCTTTCGACTGTCTCCACTTTGAAATCCAGGTTCTTGTTCCCCTCCGTCTCTTCAAGGATCTTCATCATCTTCATCCGGTATTGATCCGTGGGTTCATCCAGCTCCTTCTGTCGTGCTTCAATCTCTGCATCGAGTTTCTTCAGGACTTCATCAACCACGGGGCTGAGATCTTTCTCACTCCTCCCGCAAATGTAGCATTCCTTCCCCGAAAGTTCTATCCTGATGTCCTCATCTTCATATTCACTCTGCTCGTCTTCCCGCCCCACTTCTTATCACCGCATCTCTAGACAGAAATCCTCTTGTTTAATCCTTTCGGCTCGGGGATCTTGCGCGCGACAGGATGGGCGGAACCTTGAAGTGGGTTCTACCGTTTCTAATCTCATGATCCATCTGTTTGTGAGTGGGGAGCCGCGTGGAGCCACAACAGTAAGGAAGAAAAAGCCTGCTCTGAGAAAGTGGCAGGACGTTGTGCGGGAAGCGACCGCCGGGGAGAGCCGCATGGCGGCCCTTTTGTCAGGTCCGCATCGACTTCGTTCTGCCAAAGGGCAGCTACGATGAAAACAACAAGCGAAGGCCATATGGGCCAGATGTGGACAATCATGCTGCGGCGGTGCTCGATGCGCTGAATGAACACGTCCTGCCGGAACTGGCTGGGGACAACGCTGTCACGGAACTGCTGGTGACGAAGAGGAAGGCGCGGGAAGTGAAGGACTGTGGGGCGCTGATCACTGTCATCGACTTGGCTCCCTGACCAGACAAGACCAAGAAGAGATCTTCGGGGGCGTCATGGCAGACTGTGGAGGTCTAGGAACATGGTTCGATTGCGCCTTCCCCTCTCCCGCCTCGTCTCGTCAGTCAGTTTGAATCCGCATTTCTCGTAGAATGACACCGATTATGGCTTCGCCTGGACCATGAGAACCCTTACTCCGACTTTGCCTTCCAGAGCCATCCCCGCAATGCACTTGATCAACGTCCGGCCGATCCCTCGCTTCTGGTGCCTTGTGTCGACTGCCAGCCTCCCGATCTTGAACCCTGGAATCGCCTCGAGTCTCAATTCGCGCACTTCAGAAAAGGACTTGGCGGTTTTCAGGTACTCCACTCTCATGCTGTCCGAACTCACAGTGAAGTACGCCACCAGGTTCCCCCAGCGGTGTACAAGATAGGTAGTCCCGAGTCCCAGCTTCTCGTACTTGGACACCTCGCTGGTGCAAAGGAAGTCGTTCAGGTCCCCGTTTCCGCAGTCGAAGCCTTTCACGTCATGCGTCTCGCGGAAGGGCTCGACTCGCAGCTCCTCGAGCGAGATGGAGACCGGGTGTTCAAAAGATCTGGGGGCCAACCGCCGACACTACTCTCTCGGCATCAGCTTGCGGTAGAACTCCCTCGCATCCTTGTAGAACCGCTTCTGCCAGGGCGTGAGCTCGAAGTTCTCAAGTCTCTCGAGGAACTCCTTTGCGCGGCGCCCTCTGAGGGCCGGTGTCGGTTCGGGGTAGACCATTTTCGATCCTCCTTGCTTTCAGAGCGGTTCTTTTCCTGCAGTGACAATATTCGGGCTGAGTCTACTTAATCATTTTGCCGTTTGGATAGTTCTGTCATGGTGGGGAATATCTTCAATCACCTGCTCATCCGTGCGATTACGCTCGGCTACATCCGCCGACCGATGGCGGTAGGACAGGATTCTGGTATAGGTCTTCCGCGTGAAGGTGAATGTCCTCGCTCCGTCAATCTGTCACCCGGAACCTCAGCTTCAAAAGACGCAGCGTCTCCGCCGCTTCCCGGCCGCGGGCCGGATCGCCGTACAAGTCGGCGAAGAGCTGTATGTCGGATGCCACCTTGTAGCGTCCTACCTTTTGGCTCTCCGCTAAGACCGAGTCGTCCCTGGGCACGACCAGCTGGACATTGCTCCCCGTCTCAACCCTCTCCAGATCGAGCTTCTTCAGCCACCACTCGACCTCCCTCTCCACGTAGCACGTGACGTCGTAGAACCGCACGGATGGAGCGATCAACGACGCTCCGGCAAACATCGTCAGGGCATATCTCTTGCCGCCCTTCGCAGCAACCTCGGCCAGTGACTTCATGATGGCCTCGGGGGTGCGCGCGAGCGAATATGCAGGCACGATTGTGTTCTTCCTGAAGTCAAGGGACCCGGCCCATGCTTCCAGCAGTTCCGACGGCCTGATTAGGAGCAGCCGCCTCCCCTCATCTCGCTTCGCGTATCCCTTCATCTCCAGGAGGTTTGCGACCTTGAAGACCTGGGCGGGACTGACGCCGGTCAAAGCTGCCAGTTCCGTAATCATGAAAGGCTTCGAGGGGTCGCTCAGGCATCTCCGGATCACCCTGCTCGTCCGCGGCATCGTCAGGCCGCGGAGGGCTCTCCGCTCCTGTTTCAGGGCATGTGCGGTCGTCCGCTCTATGAAGACGCCGTCGAAGCGGAGGAAGACGTTGCCTGAAAGGTCGATGTAGCCGACGCCCGCTTCCTTGCAGATGAGCCGTGCGGATTCGGTGAGATAGGGCGCTGCCAAGACTGGATAGGCGCCGGCGAACCGACCGCCAAGGCGCTGAAGTTGTCCGATCGCCTGCAACGCGATGCGTGGCTCCCCGATTTGCTTGACCTCGATCGCCAGGGTCCGCTTCGTTGTACCAACTTCAATCTGAACAGAGATGTCCGGTCCCGGACCTCTGGGCTGCATTTCCAGACGCACCTTGGTCAGCTTGAGGCCTTCCAAGAGCTGCGGCAGCGTTTCTGCCAACCGCGCCGCCGTTTCGGCCTCTGTTCTCGTGCCTTCTCTATTTTGCATATCTTCACCAATTGGTAAATATAGGGTTTCTTGTAAATGAATGTTTCGTTCGGACTGGGCGAGGAATCATCATTATTGACCTCGAAATAACCTTGGAGGGTCGCCTATTCTCCTTATTGCCATCATAGTGGAATGAAAGTGGCCATTTTGTCTGCATCATGATGGGATAAAAGAACGAGTAATGAAGGGGCAGATGTTGACAACCTCGCTGCGGCGACGCTTGATGCGCTGAAGGAGCATGTGTTGCCAAGACTGGGAGGGGATGGCGCCGTCATGGAACTGCAGGTGACGAAGAGGAAGGCGCGGGAAGGAGAGGATCCAGGGGCGCTGATCACAGTGATTGACTTGACCTCCTGACAATGCCAATTTCGGGAAACACTCTGATGTGTATTTCCGGGCAAAGCACGGTTGTACCAACGTCGGGGGCAGCCACAGCGTATTCTCCGCCACTCACCGTGGATTGCAGGACAATGGGCCGGAGTCTCAGAACAACGCATTCTAGCCGGCGGTCAATCATGGCATCTCTGGGGAACACCGCCTAAACTCTCCAAAAGATTCCCGAATTCCTCCGGACAGCCGGATTCAATATTCGAACGATCTGAATCCAATTCCGGAAGGTTGCATGATGACTCCTATCCGTTGTCCTTCATCCTCAGACAACTCCCCGGGTTCCTCGAACAACCATCTCGCACCTCCGCACAGTTGACCGAGGCATCGGAAGGTCGCTCCAGACTTCTGGGCAACCGCTCGACACTCCCCCAGGTTTGGCCGACATCTGTCGTTGATTGTCCGGAACCCTCGGAGGGTCATGCGGCATTCTCAAACGATTGTCCTACGTTGGAGGACAACCGTCGGAATTCCCCGCCAGTTGTCCGAAAATTAAATCCGATTGTCCGCCGAAATCTACCAGTCGTCCGATGGCGGGAGCGTCCCGTCTCTCGAGCGGCTCTGATTAGATTCATAGGGAGGCAGAGCGGGAAATGGGAGGATTCATGCGATTTGGGACTGCCGTCAGGATCTACAACACGGTTTCTTGACATGAACAATCCACAATGGGATTGGGGATGGATAACGGATGCAGGAGTCGGGGCTTGGAAAAAAGAAAAAATGCCCCCCTCTTCCGAGGGGGGGCTTCGGGGGCATGTCTTAGGTGTCTGCTGGAACAACTTAATCGGTTGCCGCAGGGTTGGGCACGGGCAGAGGGAGGGAAATCTCGTTCCTTGGCCCCAGCCGCATCTTGCTGCGGAGGCGCTGGAAGACCCTCGCCGTGTCGCTCGTGTTGTTCACGGAGCCCATCGCCATGTCCAAGGCGCTGGACGCGGCGCTGTAGGCGCTTTCCATCGTCGCCTCGGTCAGCCTCGTCGCCGCCTTGAGCTGGTTCTTGAAGGACTCCTGTGCTGCGTTCGCGGCCCTCGCCTGCTCCAGGGCGATCGACAGCTTGCTTACGACGATATCGACGGCAAGCCCGCCCTTGCTCAGGGCACTTCGTTCTTTCTCCAACAGATCTAGCACACTCTGCGCGAATCCGACGGTTTCTATTTGCGTTGCTGTCATTTTCTTTTTCCTGTTCCCGTGGTTGGCGCGCACCGCGCGCCCCCTTTCGGGAACGATCAGGTAGTTGGCGTCCGGGGTATTCCGCCTGCCTGTTGCATGCATATTGCATGCAACAGAAAGTTTCAATATGAAGTTCGGAACGCGCCCTTCGGGCTAACGCCTTCCCTCCATGAAAGGACGCCAAGCGAGGGTCCGGGCCAGAAAAAGTCATGAGAATCAGGCGTGGAAGCAGCGGATTGCCGCCATCGGGTTCTCCTCACGTGGTCGCGCTCTCCGGCGGGTCGCCGCCCCGGTCACCGGCATCCTGGAGACGTCCGTCCCCCTTGGAGCAGGGGGCGACAGAGGCCGCCGCCATTTCCCTGTACTGCCTCACGAGGATCTCGCCGAGGTAGGTGAGGTGGTAGACCTTGAGCATGGGGCACACGTCCGGGATATGGGCGTGCCTCGAGGCGATGTACCCCCGGCCGAGGAGCCTCTTGACCTCGACCGCCACGTGCCCCCTGCTGATGTCCAGCCTGTCCGCGATTCCCTGCTGCGTCATCGCGCGGGGACAGACGAGGTCGCGCTGGTACCGGGAATAGCGCGAGAGAAGCAGGAGTATCTTCTCGCCCACCGTCTTCCCCTCGACTTCCCCGTTCATGGATACCCGATTGTGCGGCCGGATGGATAATGACTTTGGAGAGACTTTTTGACAAGTGACGAATTTCGCAACTTGTCAAAACGATGGATAAACTTATTGGTAAGAACCCGGGCCCGGTCGCATCCCGCGGTGGAATCCCATGGAGGAGATCGGGGAGGGAGTGTTATCAGGTCGGATAACGCTTTTCGGGTTTGCATATAAAGGGGGGTGGTTCCTTGGATGACGGACATTGGTGGTGTGTTATTTTCCCTCCATCGCCTGCCTTAGAACTCCCACCGCTCCTCCCTGAACATCTGGTGCAGCGTGACGCACTTGACGCTCTCTTTCGCGCATACGTCGGGGATCTTCATTGGCCCGCCCGGTCCCCTAGCCTTTTCTTGAGTGACCACGGTGTAGCCCTTTCTGCCGAGTGCCACAACGAACGGGTCCGCGTCTGGGATTGACTTGCCCGGATCAAGCAGCGTGGGATACTTCCTCAATATGCCCCTGACGAGCTGCTGTTGTTCCGAATCCAGGTCAATGAACATCTTCCTGTTCCTCATTGCCCAGACCAGCAACTCGTCCTCCTTCTGTTCCAGCTCCTTCAGGACCTCATGGGGTGCAATGAGGTTTCCCCCGGATGCAAGTCTCTCAAGATTCCTCCAGAGGCCTGCGAAGATGTCCCTGGGATAGGACCTCCACAGGTCGATCAGCGCCGAGGTGTCGATGCAATACGCTCCGGTGACGATGATCTGCTGTGCCACTACGCACCCTCGCTGACAAGTTGCTCGACCTTGGGTAGATGCTTCAGGCGGATGCCGAGATAATCCGCGACGTCGCTGTAGGTGATCCTGTCCCTCCTCTGAGACTCGAGGACCAATGACACGAACGGGACTCCTCTCTCTTGGATGCACTTCTTTGGGGGATTCTGACGGCCCCCGGGTTTGTGGGTCTTCTTCTTCCATTCTTCCCGCTTCCCCTCATAGAAGCCCTGTGTCGTGCGGCCGAATCTCAGCAGCCGCCGGAGGATCACCTCCTTGCTGACCTTGAAACGGTTCGCGAGCTTTGTTAGATCATCCTCTCGCCATGCGCTCGGAGCCCTCCGTGGGCTGACGAGGGGATGGGCCTGCAGGACACCGCCCGGGACCAGGAGCGCGGCGGCGAAGAGGTTGCAGAACCTCTCCACCCTGTCCTCGCCGCGCCTGTACTCCCCTTCACCCATCTGACATATCCCGCCATCGCTGAGGATGAGGTGACAGTACTCGTGGAACAGCGAGAACACCCTACCCTTCGGAGAATCACGGCGGTTGAGCACGATCGCAGGGGGCTCCTCGCCGACGAGGGAGAATCCTCTCGCATCATCCATGGGGAAGCTCATTTGGAGCACGAGCACACCGCGCTTCTGTATCGCCCTCGTCCAGGCTGCAAGCGCCTCATCATCGTCCCGCCACGCTGACTGAGCCTGGTCATCGACTTCGAGAGAACTCCTCACCCTCGCCGCCACCGCCTCCGGGTCGTCCGAAGGGCGGGTCCTTTCCAGGGAAGTCGTAATCTGGCGGCCCAGATCCCTCGACATGTCACGGGTCAGGCGTCTGATCCGCTGCGCCTGGCGGATCACGAGGCGGGTGCGGGGCGACAATGGGGGCGTCGTGCCCGAAGGGAGGATCCTGAAGTCCCTAGGCAGCGGCGGTTCCGATGGCGGCTCTGTCAGGAAGAATGTCGCGAGAGGCCTCTTGTACACACTGTCGGCGAGCTTCTCGAGCTGGGCAAGGCCCGGTTTCTCCCTCCCCGATTCCCACCGCCTCACCGTTTCCTGGCTCACCTTGAGTTGCCCCGCGACCTCCTGAACGTCCTTCCCCGCACTTTCCCTCGCCCAGACGAGCAGTCGGGGTTCGACGGCAGCTTCCTGAGGTCTGCGAGGCACGATCATCGGATTCGCCAAGGCGGATTTAATGTCTTCTGCTTGGCTCGCCCGTTCCGCTTCGCTTCCTGTCGGTCCTCTCGATTCACACATGAGATGCACCCTGAACGATGTACTCGCCCGAACCAGGGGGAGATTGGGGATACAGATTCTTCCTCGTGATCGGTGTAAGCGTCTGCGACATCCACGTCTCCTTCGCATGGAGTTATCAAGCGTCGAGTTACGGAATCGCTTTCAATCGCACCACTCACTCGGAGTACCTGGGTATTCCCCGTCTGCGGAGAAACGCAGCGTACCCCTGCACGTCAAGGCCGGCGATGGTGGCGCCTCTCTCGAGCCCCACCTTCCCTTTGGCATAAAGCCTGGCGGCAAGATCCTTCCTTCGCGGCAGCAGTCCCTGCAACTCCTCCGATTCAACAGTCATCTCTGGGTAAAGAAAGTAGATGAAGGCCAGCAACTCGTCCTTTGAGAGGTCGTTCAGGCGGACTTTGATCTCCTCAACGGACTGGACCTTGGAGGGTTCAAGCTCGCGGCTTGCCAGGCGCGCATACTCCTCTCCCTCATCGGTCAGCCGGAAGGTCGAGTCCCTTCTCTCCATCAGGCCGACCGCCTCAAGCTGGTCGAGGTTCCAATCAAGCGCGTCACTGAGCGGCCCCATCAGGGAGGGCTCGTACGCCAATTCCTCCGAGAGATCCGGCCGGCTCTTGGCCAGCAGGAACATCTCCTTCTGGAACCAGAGCTTCCCGCGGATAGGGGCTCCGCTAGCCGCCATCGCCAGCAGGAGTGCAGACTTCTGGACGAGATTGAGTCTCTCTAGGACTTCACTCGGTCTCATCTTCCTCAAAGTTCCATTGACACGCGAGTAATAAAGTCTTGGCGGGGGTGTAGCGAAAACAAGGGTTTCGGACATACATCGTATGAGCCCATGCACTCTTGCTGACTTGCTGCTCGGCCTCGTGGCAGACTTCCCTGATGGCGGGAGAGAGGTACGGCTTCCCCCGCCAGGTCCCGACGGACCACGGCTCCCAGTTCACCAAGGTACAGTACGACGCCGAGGGCTACTTCGACGCGAAGCTCAGGGGGCTGGAGGAAGAGCGGGGGATGGATGTGCAGCACATCCGTTCCAGGGCCAAGCGTCCTCAGACCGGCGGGAAGGTGGAGAGGCTGTTCGGGACGATCAAGTCGAAGCTGAATGCCAGGTGGCCCGACGGGAAGAAGGAGTTCCAGGGCCTGGACGAGATCATCAGGTGGTACAACGATGTGAAGCCTCACGAGTCGCTAGACTTCGACCACGCAGAGACGCCTGCGCACGCGTTCGTGAGGAAGCTGCGACCCGAGGAGAGGACCGCCTACCTGAAAAGACCGAAGCAGCGCACAGCATGACCCCGTTCGCCTCCAGGAAACTAATTACAGGATTGTACAGGAGAGAACTCAGGATTGATAATGAGGCGGGCGGGAGTAGCACGCGGGGTGACAAGATGATATTGCCTCAGGATTCATGTGCGCGTTAGGAAGTCGTGACGAGTCTTCTCGGTTTGGCCCTGAGAGCGCTGAACGTGAAAAATGCCGAAACGTATTCTGCTTTTAGAAACAAGCACGACCTGCTCAGCGAGGGCAATGACGACGCCTTATTCACCTTGAAGCCGAATCATGGAGCCCCATCAGACATGACTCCCTCAGCCATCGTTCTTGGTGATGAAGCTCAGTTTCCTGACATGTTCAAGGCTCCTGAGCAGTATCCCAATCACGCAATCGCAGAGAACAGGGAACAGACAATCGAAGTGCCCGAGGCGTTCGATCCCACCAAGACTGCCACTTATTGGAGGTGTCTCACGAAAGATCAAGGCAGGAGATCGCAATCCACAGGCAACCGCTGTCAGTGCTCTGAGAAGAAACGCCTGATCTCTTCAGCGGGTACCTCTAACTCCCTCGCCACACTCTCTGCATCGGTCAGGATGCTTTCGACTGCCAATATCTCCGCGTTCTCTTCGTCTAGGCATTCGTTTTCCTGGAAAAAGCCAACAGTTTTCCAGTAGATCTTCTCAAGAGCGTCGAGCGCACTCTTCTGCCCGCGGTGATATTCAGTCAACGGCATTCTTGAGCGCCTCATTGCATTTTCAAATGCAGGGTTCCTTTCGAGTATTTTCTGTCCGGGTTCGGTCTACCATCTCTACGGCATAGACGTCTCCATCCTCGATGAAGATTCACGACCCTCCTGTGAAGAAAAATGCGAGAGATGAATAAGTATAGCAGAGACAGTTTAAGAAAATGTCGAACTGATAATCTAAACTGAGCAAGCATTTGCTTTTCGACGCAATGGCCATCTCGGCTGGTGAGATGGGCCGTGGGCTCTTCATGTACACGTCGGATCATCTAGGTTCCATCATGGATCCTGAGTGTTTATAGACCACATATTCCCCTGCGTGCGGTGAGGCATCGGGCTACGAAATCCCTTTGGATTCGCCATACCAATCACGGGGACTGCAATAGATGCAAAGCTCGCCAAATCCCCACGCGTCACGAATCCTGACATGTCTGAAGTTGCGAGAACCCTCTCCGGCGACGTGGCACGACGGGCATCTTCTGAATCCGATGGGGGGTATTACTGCAATCACGGCCTCGACCATCTTCATTCCAGCTCTAAAACGGGGGGTCGTAGTAATCTTATCTGCCTCCGCCACCGGGGTAAGATGCATGAGCATAAGGCTCCTTAGGCAACTCGCCGTGTCGACGCGAAAAGCAGAACACATCTCAGACGGCGCATATGATCTGTGCTCCCCGAATCCTATCAGACGCTTGACAACTCCCGTATAGCGCTCCAAAGAACCCCGAGACTCCAACACATATCGCACGACGTTGCTGCGAGGGACTTTGGCGATTGTCATCGCCGAATCGATTTCTTCTCCAGTTTCCTGACAAACCATCTCGAAGACAGCGATTGCCACGAGTTCGGGAATGAATAGAAATGACACGAGCCCCTCTTCGCCATCGATCTCTCTGTCATCCGACACAAGACTGGAGAAATGCTCTGTCATGTCGGCGACAGCTGCTCTCGCTCGACATTCGCCCGAGCAAAACACTCGCCAAGAAGGCCCCAGGTACTCCTTGCCGCATAATGCACATTTGCGGGTTTTGAACGCTTTCGTCTGATAGCAGGCATATGAACAATAGAAGTAATTCCTTCTTGACGTGCTGAAGACTCTACCACAACTGGCACACTTCCGAGTCAACATAAGTCGGCACGTCTTCTACTTCGGTTCGAGGAATCTTTCCCAATGCGGATGATCAATGGTCTCAATGTCTGAACCGATCGGGCTCACTCCTACCTTGAGATCCACAAGATGCCATATCAGATCCCGCATGTCCCAGAGGTAGATTCTTTTCGGACTGGCTTTCGCCTCTTCCACGGCTTCTTGAGTGAAGTAGGATGTCGTGATCAGGAATCCGTGAGCAGCAGGCGACTTATGGGTAGCCAGTTTCGCAATCAGGGAACGCACCGCCTCAACGCCTACGGGTGTTGCAGGTGCCCAACGTTTTGCCTGGCCGATGATTGGCACAATTACCTCTTTTAGCATCGGATTGAAGTACTGACCCGTAAAATCAATTCCGCTGTCTGGTCCGCGGTTCGTCAGTTGGACATCGGAAACGTACATCTTCTCAAGCAGCTCTTTGCAAAGCATCTCAAAGCTTTCCCACGGCATTTTTCTGAGATAGTATGAGAACCAAGCCCTGTTAGCGATCGTTGCCTTATTCTGCAAATCGACTAACACGGCAGTCGCGTCGAATAGACATGGCGATTCAACTTCATCGGTCACCTCGTTCAGGGTGATGACGGGTTCCTCGCCCGTCTTCTCGCAACTTTTTTGGTATGCGGAAATGACCTGCTCAATCGAAACGATTGCGCCGTCCATCTCTTCCTCAACTTTGACGTATTTCTTGGCTATGGCTCGAAGTGTCACTATCTCGCCAGTTTCTAGCAACTCCTCGAGAATCTCATACGGGTTCGCGATTATCATGCAGTTCCGCGGCTCTTCTTGAGTATGTCGTCAACGCGTTCTTTGAGTCTTTCAATCACGTCCAGCTTCTTCTTGTCTGCCTTCAGCTCTTCGAGCTCCTGCATGGTGATATTCCTGAGGGCATTCTCGGCTGCGGTGATTCTCCGAAGGAGCGGCATCTGAAGCTCTATTCTCTTCTCCTCGACGACCGCCAGCGCATCCGCCATTTTCTTTCCCGGTTCTCGAAGGACTTTAAGCGCCTCGGGATCTTCAATAATGAGTGGCAGCTCCCTCAGGCCACCTTTCGTAGTCGCAGATGGGATTTTGCCATCTTTGGCCCAATCGAAGTACTCGTTCTCAGCATCGGCAGATTGCGATGTCCAATCTTTGACTTTCTTGGGCATCTCGCTGATGTAGCTGAAATACGAGGGATTGTCGATCTTCGTGTGCTCGATGAACCTATGGTATTGCTTGTATAATTCGATCCGTTTGTTGACTTCTGCCTTGCTGATTTGCAGTTCCGCGGCGATATCCTCGATCTCCATAAACATCTCATTCCGAAGCTTATACGCTACCGCGGCGTTACTGAAGGGACCCCACGGTTCTTTTCCCGATTGAAGCCGGGCCCTTTGAAGAAGTGCCTCGATTTCGGAGATCTTCTTGACATATACATTCGCTGGGACTTGCTCAAGTATTCTCGGGTCGTCCAATTTCAGCTTCCTTTCATTGAAAAGCCTCGCCAGTTCTCGAAGGGCAGTGATGCGACGATTCCCCTCAATGACAATGTATTTGCCGTTATTATGTTCGTCAGGTCTCAACCAGATAGGGTCTTTGACCCCTTCCTTTGCGAGGGCTTTCATGAGCGTTTTTGTTTCGTCGTCCTCCAAGATGATCTTATGCATCTCGGCGTCCGTCAGTGATCGAGCTTTCTGTTCCGTCTGGAACATGAATCTTGGATTATCGGGGTCGAGCCTCACGTCATTGATGCGAATCATCTTCAACTCAAACTCAATTTCAGGCAATGTGGTTCCTCCCTAACGTTCCTCGATAGCGGATTCGCGATCCAGGAAATAAAGGCTTCGATCAGTGTGTGGTGATGTTGGCTAATTGACGAAAAAGGAGACCCTCCAATTCAGGTGCATTTCCTTTATTAGCTGTATCAGAAGTTGATGGGAGAAGAGAGCTGATAGTCACTCTGGATGACAGGGGCATTGCAGGCAGAAGTTAGATCCCCACAGAGTGCCCTCATAGTCCCTTTTTCTCCATGTGATTGGACCGCCTGTTGGACGGTGTATTCAGCAATGTAGGACGAGCTACATGGCAGTCTGGATCCGCCACTGGGAGGATGTCACGTCGCATGCAGTTGCCAAATGTGATGGCAGTTGACAGAACGCTGCTGACGCAAGAAACAGTCGGGATGTCTCCTTTACATGATGATATCCCCGGCAAGGGGGCAATATTGCATGTGACGGAGACTCAGATGAGGAATGCGCTTTTGACTCGGAGCACATCCGAGACGACAAGGCACGACACGGCTCGCATCTCGAATCAGACGTGATGAACGCATTGATGAATGTCGCAATCGAGAATGATCGAGTGCTCAAGCACCCCAAGAATCATCACGAGATGGTGAATGGATGGCATGGAGAGGGAGATTAGACATTGTGAGACATGGTATGTGGTCTCAACGGATGCTTCCCATACAATAGGGTGTATCGCCTCAAACACACACCAATAAGATTGCCTGTCAATCGTCGACTACAACTGGTCAAGTGCATTTGCCACGAGACGATGGATCGCCCATACCCGGTTTCACGGAAGCCCTTCGTCGAGGATTCAAAAGTGCTTCAGACTGGCTCAAGCTCAACGGCACCCATACACAGGATCTCGAAACCATGCCGTTCGGACGCGGTTCCTTACTCGATGACCGGGCGACCTGGCAACTCCAATTTGTCGCTATTCACCTTAGGAAATGGATATTGGCCATGAGGATTAGGTTCATTGACAATGACCAAATAGTAGGCAGATATTCCACCAACCACGCCAAGCCCACCTAGGCGACCAAGGCGAAGTCGTTGTCATCACTAATTCGCGGAATAGATGTGTTGCCGAAGCCGGGGTCAAGGTTACGACGAGGTTCCCTGTCATGAGGAGCAATTCGGTTGATCTCGGACTCTTGACTTCTCTGCGCAAAGTGCGGGTGAACTACAAGGATGATGAAAGAATAGTCACATGCTTCTGTGGCGATGAAGTCAAACGTTCGTTGGTTCCACACCTCAAGAAGGAGCATCGTCAATTGTGGGAGGATCTTGTTGGCGATTTCGTAAGACTGGCGGAGGAAGGAAAGTCGTATCGTTGGATGATGAATAGCTTGAGCGATACTCCAGACACTTATCTGCTCAGTTGGACAGTGATCAAGCGCGAAGTTCGCAAGAGGGTGGAGGGACAAGAAATGCCTTTGAAGGCACGCCCACGGCCTGAAGTTCGAACTTGGAACCCAGAAGTCGAGATCAGGCCCGATTCAACGATCTGGGAATTTCCAAGAAGGGGAGATTGGGCGGTTCACTCCCCCGATTATGATGGAAACTGGTCCCCCTATGTCCCTAGGGAGTTGCTTCTAAGGTATTCGCAGAAGTATGATCTGGTCGCAGATCCTTTCGCGGGTGGAGGCACGACATTGATCGAATGTGCCTTGCTCGGTCGGCGAGCGATCGGTGTTGATATTAGCCCTCACGCGATAAATCATATCAATCAGAGACTCAGGGAACTGAAAGCGGCGGCTGGAAAGGCGTTGGAACGGCCCTTTGACCTCAATATATTGGACAACATTCGTGTTGAGAAGGGAGATGCCCGCGTTTTGTCGTTTATCGATGACGAATCCGTAGATCTCATTTGCACGCACCCGCCATACGGTCCTGCAATACGCTATACTGAGAGTGTGGAGAATGATTTATCTCGAATCGACGATCCTATGGAGTTTCGCGCGGAATTCCGAAAGGTAGTTCACGAGTTTAGCAGAATCCTCAAACCTGGGAAGCGTTGCGCATTTCTGATCGGCGACTATCGGCGCCATAAGCATATTGTGCCTCTTGGGTGGATGCTTTTCTCGGAAATGGTAGACTCGAAGATTTTCCAGCCGGAGGAAATAGTGATTAAGAAGCAATTCCAGGATTCCTCTACTGAATTCTATTGGGGAAAAGAGGAACTACTGAGATACAGAATCGCTCATGAGTATCTCTTCATCTTCCGCAAGACTGACTAGGATCACGAATATTCCACTGTCATTCGTAACCGGAAGTCCTTTGTCATAGGATCTCGGTGAGCTGGATGTATCAGAGATCCAGCTGCGTCCATTTGATCAGAATTCATACCTGCTCTAGGATAGGCGCTGTTGGAAGTTCGACCCTCATTCAAGAGGTATTGGGACATGGAATTCATTGTGCAATCTGAGCGAAATAAACCTCGGGATTCTCTGCAATTGACCAGAAGCACAGGACTCATTTACGTTGCAGGAGTCGGCATCAAAGTAGGAATGAGATGCGATTCCGCAGTGATGAAACCGAGGGTTTTCACCCCCGAGTCCACCACCGTCTGGTCCTTCCCCGACCGCGGCGACTGGGCCACGCACGTCGGCAACTACCGCGGCAACTGGTCCCCCTACATCCCCCGCAACCTGATCCTCCGCTACACGAAGCCGGGCGACGTCGTCCTGGACCAGATGGCCGGCTCCGGCACGACCCTCGTCGAGTGCAAGCTCCTCGGCCGCAACTGCATCGGGGTGGACGTCAACCGCGACGCGCTCATGGTCTCCTTCGACCGCCTCGACTTCCCCTACCGCCCCCTCGACGAGGACTACGTCAAGCCGAGCATAGACCTCTTCCAGGGAGACGCGAGGGACCTGGGCCTGATCAAGGACGACTCCATCGACCTGGTGGCGACACACCCGCCATACGCGGGGATCATCAAGTACACGGGGGAACGGGTGCCCGGGGACCTGAGCAGCCTGAAGCTGGAGCCCTTCCTCGCCGCGATGCGCCAGGTCGCGGCGGAGTCGTACAGGGTCCTGAAGCCGGGGAAACACTGCGCGATACTGATAGGGGACACGAGGAAGCACAAGCACTNNGAGAGGACATCATCAAGATCCAGCACAAGATGAAGTCTACACGGGAGAAGTGGCGGGGGACGAAGTACGACTTCTACCTGCTGGCGCATGAGCACCTGTACATCTTCAGGAAACCCGCCAAGGACGAGAAGATGTCGGAGTTCAAGAGCAGCGTGAAGTGGCGGTAACGGATAGCCATCCTGATGGGCGAGTCGCAGGAATTGGGGTTGTACCAATGATATCATTAAGCTCGCAGGTGTATTTCCATGGACCAACAAGCATTCGAGGGGTATCATGATGGGTCGTCGGGTTGCAGGCATAGTCATCGCATCCTTCGTCGTGACGTCCGGGTTTCTTGCCATCCTCGCCATCGTGCCGAGGAATGCGTCTGGGGCGATACTCTACGTCGGCGGGGTCGGGCCCGGTAACTACACAACGATCCGTGGTGCCGTGATGATGGCCAGCTCAGGCGACACGGTTTACGTGTACAGTGGCACCTACTCGGGGAGCGGCACGAACATCGACAAGGAACTTGCTCTTGTGGGCGAGGATCGCGCATCGACAGTAATCGACGGTGGGGGAGTTGGCCCGTCGTTGAGCATCACGGCGGAACGAGTCACCATGGAGAATTTCACGATATCCCGTGGGTGGCTCAGTCTCTCCAACACGAACGAGTCTCGCGTGTCGAACCTGACCCTGATAGGCTCGGGCATCTGGGNNCAGCTACGCCGACAACAACACCATCGCAGATTGCACGCTGTCCGGAATGAACACGGGTATCGAAATCAATGATGCCGACAACAACACCTTCGTTCGCAACACGATTTCCGACAGCCTTCTGGAAGGCATCTATGTCTCATTCTCCAATCATAACTTCTTCAGGAACAACTCAGTGTCGGGCAGCTCGCGGAACGGGGTCTGGTTGCGGGACAGCCATGACAACACGTTCGACGGCAACGATATCACGGCGAGCGCTCAAAACGGGATGCAGCTCGATTATTCTGGCGGCAACATCGTCTCGAACGGGAGCG
>JAFNFQ010000009.1 GCA_017885655.1 Methanobacteriota archaeon
TGTTGAGAAGGAACCATACGTCGTACGCGTCCCTCGACTTGCGCCTGTGGAGCAGGGCGCGGACCTTCTCCGCGAGGATCTCCTCGACGACCATGGCCTGGATCCTGAAGGACGGGGCATCGCCGTACATCGGGAAGTACGTCCTCCACTCGGTCGTCACGGAAACCTCATCCTTCCAGCTCGCGTCAAGTCGTACTCTCGCCATGCTCTGGGGGGTGCCCTGGTAAAGGAAGCCCTGAATGCCATATGACGCGAGCAGGCCGTCTCCCGCCTCTCTCACCGTCGCATCAGCCGGATAGCCGAAGTCATCCACGTATCGGGCGAGCCTCAACACATCGGGTCTGGTGAGCCTCCCCGTGAAGTCCAGGTCCTCGGAGAACCTGTCGAGGCCGTGGAGCTTGAAGAGCGCTGTCCCGCCCTTGAAGACGAGCCCGGGCGCTTCCCTCGAGACGGCTAGCAGCAGGACGTCCTGGAAGTAGTCCTTCTCCGCGTTCCCGAGGTTCGCTATGCCCTTTGTCCTCGCGACTCTCTTCAGGGTCTGCAGGTCTATCATTCGATCACCTTCCACCTGTTCCGCTCGACGGGCTCTCTATGGTGGACATAGTTCCTGTCCCCCGCCACCATGTCGTGGACCCCCGCAAGGAAGACTCCCGCCATTTCTGCGATGTAGCCGATCCTCTTCGCCGAGCTCACGTCGACTCTGAGGGCGTAGTCCTCAAGCTTCCCCCTGTCGCATTTCTCTATGGCGCCGGCGATTTCGTCGCTCGGCATCCTTCGCGTCATGACTGCATCAATGACAGCTTTCTCGAGGTCGGCGATTAGTATCTGGAAGCCGGAGTACCTGGACGGTCCGTACCCCCAGAAGTGCCGAGTCCTGATGAACTCCACGCCGTCTGCAACGCCTGCCGCCCTGGCCATGACCTCCACGGTCTTCGGCATCTGTGTCGTGGCGCCATGGTGCTGGAATGCGAACCAGAGCGAGATGTACGAGGGGTAGCGGATGTGCGAGGCGTAGATCGCCGGATCGCCGTGTGCGGTGTAGATGCCCTTGGCTATCCTCCGAACGACGCCTCTGGATAGCATGCGGTGGATGTACAGCTTGGCGTAAGCCGCATCGCCGACGAGCGCCGCGACCTGCTTGGCGGTGATCACCGGTGCGTCTTTCGCGAACTCGACGAACTCCCTTTCCTTCATCTTATCATAATGGCATATAGTTATCATAATAGATAACCTTTTGCATATTGAACAGGAAATATGCCATCGATGCCAATTCGAGTTACCCGTTGGGGACGAGATGGAAGGTTAGGTTCGAGTCGTCGAACGTCACCTTGTAGGCCTTGAAGACCGGATCTCTCCCTATGAGGATGGGCACATCGCCCTCCCTGGGTATGTGTGCCGTGACATTGCGAAAGGTGAAGAGGCGACCGCCGCGTCCAATGATGAAATCCACAAGAGCCGAGAACCTGGGCACCTCATGACTCACCACCTGCATCGGTTTCTCCTCGTCCCGAAGTTCCAGCCCGAGGAATTCGGCGATGCCCAAGGGGATCACGAGACCGTCGGACCCCGAATCCAGGAGCCCCTCAACTTGAGGAGTCCTCCTGCCCCGCCACTCGAAGGCGCAGGGCAGCATGGGGTATGCGATGGTCTCTTCAGTCTCCGTGTCCGGGCGTGAGGCCGTTTGCCGTCGATACCTGAATTGGAATCCGGGAGGCGCCGAAGGCTTCATCGGATTCAATAGAAAGAGGCTCCTCCGTGCAGGATCCTCGTCACCACGCTTCTCTCAGGGGGGTATTTCGCCGCCGCGCGGAAGACCTCCTTGATGCTGTCGCTGGAGGCGACGACGCGGCCATCCACCACGAGAACCCATTTGCCCTCAGCCCCTCGGATCGTCTCAACCTCGACTGATTCCACGGGATGCCTCCTGTGATGCGGGTTGGTTTCGTCTCGGCTTTCGGCCACGGCATATTAGATGCGTTGGGGGCCTTATCAAGATTGGCACTCCATTCATCTCTCGTGCTGCCATCCAGGACGCTGTAGAGGCCATCGTTCGCCGCCTCCAGCCCGACCGTCAGCTCCTTCAGCTCGCGCTTCTTCTGCGCCAAAAACGAGAGACTGAACGGTGAAAGGGCCGTCAGAGGCCCCATTTTTCCGAGAGCGAGATCGTGACGCCAGAGCATGTAGGCCGCGGTGAAAGCCGAGGCCCGGTCGATCGCGAGCTTGTGCGAAGTGAATCGGAGTTCGCGATTCATCGCGAAGTGAACTCAGCAGGGTTCCATGATTCATCCGGGCAAAACGATGATGCGTCCTGAGGAGCTGCCGATGAACGCATGACGGATTCGAGTGGATCAGCATGATTGATTATCGCAATCCGCATCGAAGGACAAAGATTCAAGTCTGGCAGTCGCCGTCGGCTCTACCCTCAGACAGGAAATCCTTAAATGACCCGAGCGACCATGCCAAGACGCCGGAAAAGCAAGAAGACGGAGGAGACCACTGTGGCGAGTGTGGCGGTTGAAGGCAGGGACCCGACTCTGGAGATCAGGCTCAAGCGTGAGAACAGCGAGTGGCTCGACAGGCATCGCGCGGAACTGAGGAGGAAGTATCCGGATCGGTATGTAGCGGTCTTCGACAGGAGGGTCGCAGCCCAAAGCGAGGAATTCCACGCGGTCCTCTCAGCGCTGAGGAAGAAGTCCGAGACTGCGCCTGCAATCGCGGCAATCGAGTTCATAGACAAAGATGAGGTAGTCTGGGTGCTCTAGTAAAATCTGTTCGAAATCGCTTGACCAACGGGGGATGCATGTCCGTCAGGCTTCATTTGACGTCCGACAATCGCGTCGAGGTCGTCGGCTATCTGACATCCTTGGAACACGGGAACGCCGGCCCCATCACCTTCATGATGGACACGGGCTCGCAGAGGACGATTCTGGGTCCGCGCGACGCCGAGGCGCTGGGGTTCCGGACAAGCAGTTTTCCTCGCTACGCTGGCCCCCAGTTGATTGGCGTCGGCGGCAGAGGGAGCGCGTTCTCTGCGGGTGTCTGCGAGATCATCTTGGGCGACAATGAGATTGTGGGCGATGAGGAGATCCTGTATTTCATGCCGGGAAGGGAGAAAGATGTCCGTTCTCGCGACGGAGGCTTACGATATGTGAAACGCGAACGGACATTCCAGTTGCCAAGCGTCCTTGGGACTGGGTTCCTGTCAAAGAAGAAATGCGTCTTGAGCATCGACTACGGCAAGATGACTGGCGAGATCCTCAGACACCTCTGAATCGGTATTTTCCCCCTTTCTCGTACAATTCGTCCGTTGATTGTTGCCTCGCCGACTGCCATCGTTCTCGTAACGCTATTCTTTCGGGGCAAAGGGTATCGGTCAAGATAACGCTGAGGACGCTGAGTCCATCATCATTCGATCAGACGATGACAACGACAAGCGGAATCTCTGTCGTCCCGCCATCGTCGTCTCTCACAATCAGCTTGAGCTCGTACATCCCCGCCGCCTGGTAGGCATGAGCCTCAGAGTCCGTGGCGGCGAATGGGAAAGTACCGCCAGGACTGGGGTACGGGTCCGGTCCGATCCCGTCGTTGTAATATATCGTGGCGGTGGCGGGAGAACCGTCCCCCCAGTCCCAGGTGAAGGTGAGGTCGTCGCTGCCCTGGTCGGTGGCGGTGGCGGCGAACTCTATCGGGAAGCCCACCAGCATCGCCCTCAGGTCAGGGACTTCCCAGACCCACGTGTCGTTGTGACGGACGTTGAATGTGTGGTGCAACCTCGACTCGGAGCCGTCCTTGGCGGTGAAGACGAGCCACGCGGGATTCGCCCCGTTCATCTGCCCGTTGACAGGATCGTCCGGCGGGGTGTACACGACCCGGGCTGACCACGTGTCGCTGCTCGCGAGGTCGAGCGTGACGTTGGCGATGGTGACCGCCTGGTCGTTGGGACTGCCTGACATTCTCACCACGGAAGCCGTAGCGTATTCGGCTCCGTTCAGGTACACCGTGGCGGTGACATCATGCCATTTCTCCCCCGCCACGCGGAGCGTAACATCGAATGTGGCGGTGGCGGTGATCACACCATCGATGGTCGGCGGGACGTTCAGGACGATGACCGGCGTGGTAGCCTCTGTGCTCAGGTTCCCGTCGCTCACCCTCATGGTGGCGGTGCCGTTGAAGTCGTCGCCGTAGATGTGCGTGGCGGTGCTGCTTGGCCCGGAGACGTCGAACACGCCATCCGATTCGAAGTCGAAGTCGTAGGTCAAGGCGTCTCCGTCTGAGTCACGGGCATCCACCGTGAGGATGGCGGCAGAACCCTCCTTCGCTGGGGTCGCCGAGAAGGTGAGAATCATCGGGGGTTGGTTCTCGCTTCCCGCAGACATGTTCAATCTCACTGCGATAGCGTCGTAGTAACCGTTTGGAGTTGTGTCGAACGCCCCTGGCGTCACGGGGAAGTCCGTCGACAGCGTATTCCCCGTCGCGTAGAGGTTGCCGGAAGGCCCGATAGCAACCCCATACACTACGTCATCCCCATTGCTCCCGCCAAGGTAGGTGGCATTCAAGACAGAGGTCCCTTCGGCATTGATTCTCGCTATGAAGGAGTCGGGCGGGTTCGGCGTTGTGTCGAAGCCGCCGGGCGTCACCGGGAAGTCCGTTGACCATGTGTGTCCGCCCACGTAGGAGTCCCCGGACCCGTCAAGCGCAATCGAAATCCCTTGGTCGAAGTTGTTCCCGCCCAAGAACGTGGAATAGATGAGAGAATCCCCGAGTGCGTTAATCTTCACGACGAAGCCATCGCCCCGCGTGTTGACGCAGTCGAACGTGCCGGGAGTCAGAGGGAAGTCGCTTGAGTAGCTCATCCCTGTGACGTACATGTTACCGTCGGGGTCCAGAGCAATCGCGTTGCCCCCATCCTCATCGGCGCCGCCGATGAACGTGCCGTACTCAAGTGCGCTTCCGCTCGTATCCAGCCGGGCGACGAACGCATCTCCGTACGTGAGAACCGTTCCCCCGTTATACGACCGGTCAAAGGCGCCAGGCGTGGTCGGGAAATCCGGTGACCTCGTGTATCCCGTCACCGTCGCGTTGCCTGTTGGCGGGACGGCGATTGAGCGAGCGTTGTCGTTGTCGGCCCCACCAAGGTATGTCGCATACTGGAGGGCGCTCCCTGCGACGTTGAGCTTCGCCACGAACGCATCCCCGTACGTGCCGCCCGCGAAGGTGGTGTCGAAAGCGGAGGGTGTGACAGGAAAGTCTGGGGAATCCGTGATACCGGACACGTAAGTGCCGGTTGCGTCCGTGGCGATGGAGTAGCCAATATCCCCGGCAGCCCCTCCGAGGAACGTCGAGTAGACGAGGGCGTCCCCGGCGGCGCTCAGCTTTGCCACGAACGCGTCGTGGAAGCCCCCTGAGTACGTGCGGTCGAACGCCCCGGCGGTCGTCGGGAAGTCCGTCGAGATAGTCAATCCCGTAAGGTACGTCTGATTGGCGGCATCCAAGGCGACCGCATAGGCTGTGTCTTCGCGGCTCCCGCCGAGGAAGGTCGCATAGACAAGTGCGTCTCCGGAAGGGGCCAGTTTCACCAAGAAAGCATCCCGAACGTCATAGTCGATGTCATACGAACCCGGAGTCGACGGGAAGTCTGGTGAGTACGTCTTGCCAGCGACATAGGCATTGCCCCCCGCGTCCACTTGAATCGACCATCCTTCGTCCCAACCACCGCCGCCGAGGAACGTCGCGTATATCAGGGGATCGATGATGAGCGGACTCGAATGATCCCACCCAGTACAATCGAACCCGAGAGACCTTGCCCCTCGGCGTACAAATGAGCACGTGACCGGTGTCCCGTAACTGTCGTACGAATATGGTGGGGATTCCCGCAACGCGAACGGGCTGGCCCCGAGAGAAACACCATCGGATTCAACATCGAACCGGTCAAGCCCCTCGTAAGACATGGTTATTCGTGCTGGTTCAGCAGACGGTTCCACGCGGAACTCGTACTTCGGATTCCCGCCAACGACTCTGTAGACGAGGTCGACGCCCTCGTATAATCCGTGGTAGACTATTGCACGGTAATTCGGGACGCCAGTCCGCCATGCACTCGGTTCATTCCCTATGAAGAAGTTGCTCTTGAACGAGAGCTCATCGATCCCCACGGGCGCGACCTTATTGGCCCCTTCGAAATGCATCATGTACGCGTATGACCTCAACGGGACTCGCTCCACCTGAGCCGAATCCACGAGGAGCGTTGGGTCCTTCCATCTTCCGTCTGAATCATCTCTCGCTTCATCGAACTCGGTAAGCACGAACATGACCCCGTCGTCCCGGAACGCCACAGAAGGATTCCCTCTCGAGTAGTACTTGATCCCATCCGCGACCTGCCCCCTATTCTCGGTGAAGTAGCCGTCCTTGGAGCGTAACTTATCGAGTATGGTTTGATTGACATCGTTCTCGGCGGGACTCAGATCTCCACCCTCCAGAATCGAGAACGTGACGAGGCTCAGCAAGAACAGTGCGGTCACGGTTACCGCAACCGTGCGAACCGGTCTGAATTCCTCTCCCTCGCGTGAAGCGTAGTTCGCGAAGATACCTCACACCCCCTCTCTGGGAAACCATCGCCTTCCAGATATATCATGGTTTGCCAGGAGATGGGGACTGTCGTGCACCGCCGAGGACAATGGGTTCGCCGACTGCCATCGTTCTCGTAACGCTATTCCTTCGGGGCAAAGGGTATCGGTCAAGATAACGCTGAGGACGCTGAGTCCATCATCATTCGATCAGACGATGACAACGACAAGCGGAATCTCTGTCGTCCCGCCATCGTCGTCTCTCACAATCAGCTTGAGCTCGTACATCCCCGCCGCCTGGTAGGCATGAATCTCAGAATCCGAGGCGGCGAATGGGAAAGTACCGCCAGGACTGGGGTACGGGTCCGGTCCGATTCCGTCGTTGTAGTACGTCTTGGCGGTGGCGGGAGAACCGTCCCCCCATTCCCAGGTGAAGGTGAGGTCGTCGCTGCCCGGGTCGGTGGCTGTGGCGGTGAACGTGATGTCCCTTCCCGCCAAGAGCGAGCTGAGGCTCACTGTCCAGTTCCATGTGTCGGGGTGGCGGACATTGAATGTGTGGTGCATCTCGACCGGCGGCCCGGAGTCGAAGGTGAATGTGAGCCAGGCGGGGTTGGCACCGTTCGGCTGGCCGTTGACCTTGTCATCATCAGGTGTGTAAGCGATCCTGAGGGAACTGCTCTTCGTCGCGTCGATGCTGATTTCGAACGAGGTTTCCTGAGGCTTGCCCGGTTCGCGGACGAGACTCGCCATGAGCGTCTCGTTCCCGTCATCGACCACGTAGGCGGAGACGTCGTGCCACTTCTCCCCCGCTATCCTCAACGTGGCGGTTGCGGTGACGGCCGGTGAACTGAGGGACACCCTCGGCGCGACGTTGGAGATGTTGCACTCCAAGCAGCTGTTGCTCGCGTCCGCCTCTGTCTTGGTCACCTTGAAGTTCAGGTCGCACTTCGGCACGGAGTTGTTCGAGACGAACAGCCACGAGCTCCCGTAATGGTAGTAGGTCCCGTCGTAGGTGAAGTTCTTCCAGGAGACTCTCGACGGGTATATCCAGGTCCAGGGGATCGACATGGTGCCGGTCCTGTGGCACTCGACGATGTACTTCCAGCCGGTCGAGAGGGCAACGGGGCTGACGAGCTTGCACCAGTCCCAGTAGTTGCCGCCGCTCCCGCCCGGGGTGCACGACGCGAGCAAGGCCCCCGTGTACGCGTTGTACAGCCTGATGGACAGATCGGGATAGGTGTAGTTCTGCCGCCAGAACCCGAGGCTGGCTACGTCCATCTTGATCTTCGGTGAGAATCTCCAGCCCATGTCGGCAAGGGAGGTCATTCCGTCCACCGCGGGAGTCCCCTCGAGGGCGGTCCCGTTGTAGGTCACAGTCTTCGTGGAAATCCCGTCCCAGCCCTCGACGCAGACCTTGCCCTCGTAGTCGTCGTAGAAGATATAGTCCAAGAACCAGTCGGCGGTCCATATGCCCAAGGAGCTCCCGCCGTACTGTGGCGGGTAGTCCCATTTGCCGTCGCCGTTCATGTCCCAGCGGAACAGGAAGAGATTCGGGTCGTTCCACTCGACCCAGAAGTGCACAGTGCACGGCTCGTCGCAGGAGGTCCTGTTGGCCATCACCCTTAGGTAGTAGTCCATCGGCTCGGGCATGGTACCGTTCTGCGGCCGCGTGACGTCCCCGATCTGGCCGAGGGCGCTGGCCATCACGAAAACTAGCACAGCGAATACTGCGAGATTCCTCATCATCTGCATTCCCGATCAACTCCTCCAGTAATCGGAAGGGCAGAGTCTTGGGCGGTTGTCGATGATGTGAAGACGGAGCGAGAACGCAGGCTCTCCTGAAAGCTGTGCAGCAATTCTTCGATTCCCCCGCCTTCGCCCAAGCACTCGAGCCCCATCATTACTTGGTCTGCGGCTTATATAACTGTGTTGGTGCGGTCTTGGATATTTCGGGCTTTCACCTCTTCTCAGGTGCCAGGCAGGACGCGATTATGCCATGCGGTTGATGACGGTGCACGGTCTCCCCATCAACTCTTGTCGATCCTCCTTCGAAACCTTTCGACTTGGATCCGAGTCACCGCGTCGGCTGCCTCCTTGCGCGCCCCGAAGTGCCATAAATGTTATTAGCCTTGATGGACCTACGAACGTGGGAGGATGGCGGCTATGTCGGATGGAGAGACAGCTGACAGTCCAGCGGTGCGTGAGTCGTCTGCCGGACGGGGAAAGGGCAAGAAGATCGCGGCTTCCTTGGCGGCAGTCGCAATCATTTGTGCGGCAGTTGCCGCTGTCATTCTGACGCTGCCGCCACAGTCACCCTCCGAACTCCCTTGCGACCGCTCGGAGACCATGCCGATTGATTTCAGCTCCGTGACAAAGGCCGGGACTCCGCCCTTCAACAACAGCGCCTCCTGGGAAGTCACGTGCGTCAGTCGGCGACTCGCATCGGCAACCTCGTACGAGGTGCGAATCCACAGGTCCATCGACGCGTCGTGGTCGTCGCCTCAGCCTCTGGTCTTCGGCACAATCGTGATGCTGGACCAGATAGCCCGGACGATAATCACCGACGCCGATGGAAACGGAAAGCTGTCGGAGGGCGACATTTTTCTGGTATACGGAATGGAGGATCACTATTACTGGGTGTTCTATGTTGTGTCTGCCGAGCATCCCGAGGGCCTGGGAGCCGCCAACTGGGACACGAAGTCAGCGCTGCCGACGATTGCCTTCTCGCAGCCGACCTATGGCGGCACTCCAGGGGTCAACGCGACCGTGAGCTGGAACGTGGTCAGCACGGTGCAGCGGACATACTCGTTCTCGCACTACAAGGCTCAGATCAAAAAGGATGGAGTCTCGCTGGTTCTCAGCCCGAAGACGCTCTCCGGCAACGCAGTCTTGATCTTCGGGGCGTTCGATTACGATGTTAAATTGATAGTGAGCGATCTGACGGCGGATGGGAACCTGACCGTCGGTGACAGGTTCTCCGTCTATCAACTGCCTTCGGGCCATTCGTGGAACTTCACCCTATTCTGGTTCCAGGACTCCGTTGAGCTGGAGTGGATCGATTGGACGACTGCGCAGATGCCACGACCGGTCGTCAAGTTCAGTACGGTCACCAAGGACGGCACCCCGCCGTTCAACAACACCGCGAATTGGACGGTCGCGGAGGTCTCCGGCCCCGCCTATACGCTCAATTCATACGGGGTGACCGTGGCGGAGGACGGCAATACTCTCACAGCCTATCCGTTGAACCTGACAGCGGGCCATGCGATGGCGTACGGGGCAATCGTGAGGGTGTTATTCGGCGATCTCGGAGGAGACGGCGTGCTCACCGTGGGAGACTCCTTCCTGGTCTACGGGATGCCCGAACCCCACGCCTGGAGTCTCGCCTTGTCATGGTGGCATGACAGCACCATCCTTGCCTGGGCCAATTGGACCGCAGGTCCGACAAAGCCAATGGTGGCGTTCTCGAGCCCGATACAGGGCGGATCCGGGACGAATCTCACTATGAGGTGGGCCGTTGCCGCCAGCTCTGGCTCCTGCGTGTTTTCACTGTTCGAGGTGCAAATCGAAATGGATGCAGTCCCCGTCGGACCTGCCGTGGTCTTGTCGGCTGGTGCGGTGATTTCACTAGGGGGGACCGTCAGCCTGATACTCAGCGACGCGAACATGGACGGGAAGCTCACCGCGGGGGACATGTTCTTCGTCTACGGCATGCCGAGCGCCCACATCTGGAAGTTTCACCTGATATGGGTTATGGACGGCACAGATGTGCAGACATTAACCTGGAATACATAGTCCGTCGCCGGGATGGGTGATGAAAATCGAGACGGCCCCTCTTTCGGGGCCATCGGGGAGAGCGGTAGTCATGTCTATTTCATCGGCTCCGGGACCGGCTTGACCGGTTCGACCAGCCCGACCTCGCCGCCTTGGTCGCTGGATATTCGGATTCTACTTCGGAAGAAGAATTGCATACTCGATGCGGAACGCTGGGATTCCACACTCTCGGGCAACTCTCCGACGGAGGGACGACATCATGTCTTTATAGCTCACACCATTGACCGTCGGCGAGGGAACAACGTGGCAATGCCAAAACCTTCGAACAGACTGTCAATCGTTGCGCTTGTGATTGCGATCGTCGCGCTCGTCTTGGGACCGGCTTCGGCGCTGCTGATCCCGGGACGTGAGGGGCCGACAGGGCCTCAGGGACCACAGGGGAACGGCACGATCATGGCATATTCCTCAACAGGGACGAATTCAACGGTCGGGACGAGCTGCGCGGTGAAGATGCAAATTGCCATCCCAGCCACATCATCTGGCAACATCGTGGTGAACGTCTGGTCCTACAACCATATAGATCACACCTCGGGCGTGACAGACTCGCTCTGGTACAAGGTCTCCGACACCACGGCGGATTGCAGCGCCGATGAGTATCTGGGAGCATGGGACATCGAATCTCCCTTGCCGACCGCCCAATATAGGAACCAACTCTGGCCTCAAAGGAGTTTCTCAGTCTCTGCGGGGACGCACACGTTCCACCTCAATGAGATCATGAAAGCGGGACAGGACACCGGCGACCTGTTCGTCCGTGGAAACATGGTCGCGGTCTTCTACCCATCATAGCGGCCATGGCTGGCTGAGGTCGGTCTTGGAGGGTGGACGGGCGTTCCCGCAACATTCCGCGATTGCCCGGAGGTCCGTCCGAGGTTCGGTTCCAATGTTGAATCTCAAGGGACGGAAGGAAGCTAATGAGGAGTGACGGAAGACGTGACCCGAGTGCAGGGACTTTTCGACTACGCGACTGTCCATAGAACCGCGTGGTCCGGTCCGGATGCCGTACTGCTCCCCCCGCACACCTGACCCCGGTTGTTGAGACCCTCAGCGTAGCTGCCGCCCCCATCGAGAGCCCCGAGGTCAACCAACTCCCGGCCCGTCCATAGAACTGCGTGTGGCATGCCGGAGGGCGTGCGGCTGTCACCCGAGACCTGCCCGTGCTCGTTAATCTCGAGGCCTGTGTCGGAGGTTGTTCCAATCCTACCGAGGTCGACTATCTCTTCCGGGGTCCAAAGAACGAGGTGGATTTCGCCCGAGGCTGTGTAGCTGAGCCCCGCCACCCGGCCCGCGCTATTGATTCCCGTGGCCTGGCTGTAGTCTCCCCCTAAGGTTCCTAGGTCCTTCATCACTCCGTCCGACCACAAGAAGGCGTGGGTCTCACTCGAGGCGGTAAGGCTCAAACCAACCACTTGGCCCCGGTTGTTCACTGCGGCCGGGACGCTCAATCCCCCGCCCAGGTCGCCCAAGTCAATCATCGTGCCATCGGACCAAAGGAAGGCGTGATTCTCGCCCGAGGCGGTGGTGCTGTGCCCGGCCACATGGCCCGCGTTGCTGATGGCGACAGCCCAGCTTGTCTCGCCGCCCAACGTGCCGAGGTCCTCGATCGTACCACGGGTCCAGAGGAAGGCGTGAGACTGACCGTCCGCCCTAGTGCTCGAGCCAACGACCTGCCCCGGTTCATTGATGTCTGATGCTTCGCTCCACCTGCCACCAAGGGTTCCAAGGTCAGACATCACGCCGTCAGTCCATAGAAATGCATGAGTCTCTTGCGATGCGGTGGAGCTCCTACCAACGACTTGTCCCCGATTGTTTACCGCCATCGCGATGCTCGAGCCTCCGCCCAAGTCGCCCAAGTCGAACATTCTTCCATTGGACCATAGGAATCCGTGCTGGCGACTGGAGGGAGTTGAGCTCTCTCCGACAACCTGGCCGCGGTCGTTGAGGGCGTTGGCATAGCTGGAGCCTCCGCCAAGATCACCAAGGTCCGTCAGTCGAACACCGTGAGGGTCGCTGGAGATCGCCGGACCTTGGGCTGGAACTGTCGCCATCGACGCAAGGATGACTGCTGCGAGAAACAATGTGCTAGCCGAAGAGCTTATTCCGGTCATTTCTGCACCCTCAATGATAATAGGAGTTCAAACTATATGGACTTCACCATGCGGTCCCGTCGTTCTCTCTGGTGCCGCTCGTCCATGGACAAGCGTCACTCCGCCCGTCAATATCCATTAATCCCATTTCCGCCCACACCTCCCCTGCATGCACCCGAGTCAGCGCATCTACTGCACCAAGAGCGAGGAGCTGAAGGGAAGGAGGATAGTCCTCGGCATCACAGGCAGCATCTTCTAGACGTGTTTCATTTCAATCTTCGTCGACAAGGTTCTTGTCAGAATCTCCTTCGCGAGCCTGATTTGGTTCTTGTCTTTCCAAAGGGCGCTTTTCATGAACGCGAAGAAGACATATCGCTCCTTCATCCAAAGTTTCAACATCGGCATAGTCAGCCCGCTGATCCCGGCATTGAATAGTCCGCGGTCCACATCCTCGTACATCACCTGGAAGTTCTTCGGATGGGCCGCCAAGATCCGATCGAACATGTCCGAGGGATAGGTCAGACCAACGGGCAAATGTATCTTCATCCGGCCCGATGCCCCGTCAATCAATGCCGCAAGCTCAGCAACCGGGGCGGCCCCTGTTTTGAACGCGATTATCCGACGGTCCGTGAAGATAAGGTTATAGTCCGTGAGCTTGTAGCGAAGCAACGCGAGGGTTCCCACGACATTTTCCTGGCGTGGCGACGCAGCGTCCATCAACGTCATCTCATGTTGTCAGAGGCCTTAATTGTTCTTGCCTGAGACGCATTGGCTTTGCGTCTGTCCCGCCATCAACATCTATTAAGACCCCGAAAACCCCCGCATAATGCGAAACGCTCCAGGCTCGCTGTCTTGCTCTGTTCCTTGTCCCCCAAGCTCCCGCCTGGAAACGGGCGGGGGCACCTTTTCCCTCTCGGAGCGTGGCGTTCCGCTCGACGCCTGCAGTTGGCTCTTTAGATTACCAAGAAGCTTGTTTCGACACCAGTACCGCTGAAATACAACCTAGCGGATATGCCAAACGGCATGTACCGCGCATCATCGTGGGACAAGTCCGAGAGGTACCGCCGGTTCGTCGTTGCGACGATGCTGCGGAGGAGGGTCATAGGCTGGGGGAGCTTCTTCTTCATTCTCTTCTCTCCGGTCGTGATGTTTGCGTCGCTGGACGATTTTCTCCTCTTCGACGCGTACTTCGGTGTCTACTTCCTGTTCGTCTTAGTAGGTGCTATATTGGCGAAACGTCCTGCGGGCTCGAAAGCCGGTCTCTGGCTGGAAGTCGAGCTTTTCAGCCCGGTCTACACATTCTCCCTCATGCTGCTTTCCGGACTCATGGCGGCACTCCTGCTCTTCTGGCTCATCTCCGTCAAATTCGCCGTTCAGTTCCAGATAATCTTCATCGATTATTCGCCAATGCTCATCATCCTCCTTACCATGCTCGTAGCCATGTACCCGCTCCGAAGGTACCGGAGGAGAAAGTATGAGAATGTGCGCGTCCGCTTCGTACGGGGAAAGGGGGACGATGTGGTGGCCGCCATTCGCTCAGGACTCGACTCCGCCAAGATAGACTACCGGTATTCGGTCAGCGGATCCCAGTGGACGACGGTGAGACCCTCGTTCCTGTTCGGAAGCAGCCCGAGGCGCGTCGATGTCAGGATGGTGAACCGCTGGAATGTGGCGGTATACAAGACCGTGGATCCCATTTCCGGCTGTGTGATCTCGCCGACGATAGATGGCGTAATTGACGATTCACTCGATGCCTCGGAGAAGACCGGCCCCCGATAGTTGGCGGCCCCAGGCGTAGTGCAGATGGTTATGCGGTGAATCATTCATCTTCAGTCCATCAACACTTATTAATCCCCTTCCCGCCTACGCCTCTCCAACATGCACCCCAGTCAGCGCATCTACTGCACCAAGAGCGAGAAGCTGAAGGGAAAGAAGATAGTCCTCGGCATCACCGGCAGCATCGCAGCCGTCGAGGACGTGAAGCTCATCCGCGAGCTCATCCGCCACGGAGCCGACGTCGTCCCCGTGATGAGCAGGGAGAGCACGCGCATCGTCCACCCCAACTCGATACATTTCGCGTCAGGCAAGGTCCCGATCATCGAGATAGACGGCTCGGTGCCCTACGTCGACCTCTGCGGCGAGGGCGGCAGCGCGAGCCTGCTCCTCATCGCCCCCTCCACCGCCAACACGATCTCGAAGATCGCCTGCGGCATCGACGACACGCCGGTCACGACGTTCGCGACAACCGCCATGGGCTCGGACGTCCCGATCATGATCGCACCCGCCATGCACGAGTCGATGTACGCCAACCCGACCGTGGCGGTGAACCTGGACATGCTCCGGAAGGTCGGTGTCGAGTTCATCGAGCCGAAGTTCGCGGAGGAAAAGGCGAAGATGGCGGACATGGAGGATATCGTCGCGGCGGTGATCAGGAGGCTGGGCCCTCACGACCTCGACGACAAGAGGGTCGTGGTCATCGCCGGCTCGACCGAGCAGCCGATCGACGACGTCAGGGCGATAACGAACAGGAGCAGCGGCGGCACCGGGATCGAGCTGGCGAAGAGCGCATACGAGCGTGGCGGGAAGGTCGAGCTCTGGCTCGGGAGACACGAGGCTCCGGTCCCCTCTTACATTGAGGTCAAGGAATTCTCCACGATCGAGGAGCTCGAGAAGCTCGTCAAGGGCATGAAGTGCGACTACTGCCTCGTCCCCGCCGCGATCTCGGACTTCACCACGAAGAAGGCGAAGGGCAAGATACCATCGAGGAAGGGAGCGCTGAAGCTCGATCTCACCCCGACGCCGAAGGTCCTCAAGTCGATCAGGTCGAAGACGAAGGGCGTCGTCGTCGGCTTCAAGGCGGAGTATGGCGTCACCGCCAAAGACCTCTCCGAGAAGGCGAAGGTCATGGTCAAAGAGTCGAAGCTCGACTTCGCCGTCGCGAACGACCTCAGGGACGTGAAGAGAGACAGGACGAAAGTGATCATCCTGGACTCCCGCGGCGGCAAGAGAGAGGTCGAGGGGACGAAGTCGTCCGTCGCCGACAAGATCTGGAGCGCAGTCCTGCATGGTCTCTAGGGCTGAGGCGTTCTGCCCCGGTCACATCACCGCCTTCTTCGAGATATGCCCTGATGCCGATCCCCGCCGCCGCGGCTCGAGGGGTGCGGGCTTGTGCACCTCTCTCGGAGTCAAGACGGAGGTCAAGGTCAGAGAGGCTGCCCGCCAGCGCATCAGGATCTTCCTGGATGGAGAGGAGGAGAAAGCTGAGACTACCCTGAGGGCAGTCAAGAAGCTCGTCGGGGACAGGAGGCTGGAGGTCTACGTCCTGAGCGAGGTGCAGCTGCCTGTCTCACAGGGGTTCGGAATGAGTGGGGCCGGGGCGCTGAGCACCGCAATCGCGTTGAACGAGGCGGGGAAGCTCGGACTCTCGCGGGACGAGGTCGTCGGTGTCGCACACGAGGCCGAGGTGGAGTCGCTGACCGGGCTCGGGGACGTCTTACCGCAGTCCCTTGGCGGGATGGACCTGAGAATCGAACCCGGCGGCCCGCCGCACGGGGTCGTCAAGAGGTTCGAAGTGGCGGTCCCTTTGCTCCTGTGCGTCATCGGCCCGCCGATGCTCACGAAGTCAGTCCTCCACGACACCGAGAAGGCGAAGGTCATCAGCGCGGAGGGCCGCCGCTGCGTCGAGGAGTTCAAGATGGCACCTACACTTGAGAATCTCTTCGTCATCGGGCGGGATTTCGCGGTCAAGACCGGATTGGCGGGGAATCGCATCCTCGAGGCGATCGACTCCTGCGCCCCCTACGGCAAGGCGAGCATGTCGATGCTGGGGAACAGCGTCTTCTGCATTGGGAACGCGGAGATGCTCGCCACCATACTTTCCCCGTATGGGCAGAGGCTGAAGTGCGAGGTGGATCAACGGGGCGCCAGGATTCTCTGATGCTGCTGGATTGCGCCAGTAGCGTTACGGGCATGAATCTGCTCAATCCTTGAGATTCTTCAATGAACGCTCAATCGGAGAATCCGTGGCCGCCTGAAGACGCACCACATGGAATGGGGAGGCTCATAGTATTCCTTCGGGTACAGCTGTATCCTCTCTCCTCTCTCGTTTTCGAAGAAGGCGTCCACTATGTCGTCAGGTTCATAGCCAGGAGGGACCGATACGAATTCGTAGGAGTTGCCGCCCACGTGGACAAACCGTCTTCCGTCTCGAAGGACGAACGTGACTATAGTGCCGCCCATGCGCGTCTCGCCATGCTCCTGCATCTTCTTCTCGATGTCAACGGGGGTCTTGGATGGGCTCGGTCGGATGGATTTCACCGATTCGATCTCAATGAAAAGATCCTTATTCCCGAAGAAGCCTTTGAACATCTTCCGATACACGCTCTCCTCCACGAACAGGACGCATGGCAAATTGGTTCCATCCAGCTGTTCGACCATGCACGGGTAGGCGTCGTCGTTGGCCCGCGGAAGCCGATTCAGCTCCTTCCACAATGCTGGCGGGATTTCCTTTGCGTGCTGCCAGAAATGCGGAGCCTTCCTCGCCATTCGACTCTCTCTCCAGAATTCACTGCCCACTAGCCCTATTTCTCGTTTGCGAAAGCGATGCAGAGAAGCGGGCATGTCGAGGCCGGGGAACAGTATATTCTGCACGGGGAATGCAGAGATGCTTGCCACCATACTTTCCCCGTATGGACAGAGACTCAAGTGCGAAGTTGACCTGAGGGGGGCCCGAGTGCTCAAAGAGACGGCCGAAGGCATATTCCATTATTTCCTCCATAGGACTATCGGTAATATATAAATAAATGTAGGTCGTGCCGATATATCGGCATGGTTCTCAAAGCGGCGTCAAAAACCGACATGCGGGGGATACTCCGCGAGCGGATCCTCAGGCGTCTGCTACAGCCCGAGCCCAACAAACGCCGGCCGCGCTCCCTCTACGAAATCGCGAAGGACGCGGACGTGGCCTACAGCTGGGCGTACGAAATCATGAAAGACGCCGAGAAGCTCCATGCGGCCAAGGGCTCCCGCGTCACGAGGCCCGACCGCCTCTACAGCTATTGGCTGCGGCATCATGTTCCACCGCTCTTCAGCGACTATCAGGTGCCGGATCCTGCCAAGCTCCTCACAGAAACCGACCTGCCATACGCGGTCACGACCTACGGCGCCGACCAGGCGATCCAACGCTACCTGTTCCCGCGGCGGTATGACGTGTGTATCATGGAAGGAGATGCGTCTGCATGGCACAATGAAATCCTGCGAGGAGGTTTCGTCGGCGGCGGGAACTTGCGACTGCTGCTGCGCGATGAAGACATCTTGAAGACGGGCGAGCGGCACCGCGGCCTCCGGATAGTCTGCCTCCCCCAGCTGATCTTGGACTTGATTGTTGAGGGAGGGGTCTGCACAGAGGCCGCCCGCCTACTGTATAGGCGAATCTACGATGCCGACCCCCCCGTACACTGGCCCTGAGATCCGCGTCAGCCTCGACGTCCTGAGAAAGATACTGCCCGGTCTTCCAGAACCGGTTGTCCTTCTCGGCGGCTGGGGCGTCCGCTTCGTCGTCAACGACCTTTGGCGGGAAGCCACGGGACAGGATTACTTCGGAAGCCGGGACATAGACCTCGGATTCCACACCCCGCCGGGCGCGAGCTTGGAGATACTGAAGGACGGGAACCTTCCCGCAGCCCTTCGGCATTTGGAGACGCTCGGATTCACCAGGGAGGGGATGTACAGTCTGGTTCGGTACTATCGATGGGAGGATGACACGCCGGTGACGCCGGAGGAAGCGAAGCGGTTGCTGGCCCCTGACTACTACATGATCACGGTCGACCTCATCGCGAGCCACGAGAGGCGCGACCTGCGCAGGATCGCAGAATTCCAGCCGTTCAGCGAACCGCTGCTGGCGCGGGTCTTCGAGGAGCCGGCGGAGAGGCTGGAGAAGCGAGTCGAGGGGCGGGTGGTCTGGGTGCCGGCTCCCCATGTCCTCCTTGCGATGAAACTAGTCAGCTTCCCGGAGAGGACGAAGGACGACAAGGCCCTGAAGGATCTCTGCGACATGTACGCCATCATCGCGTACAGCGGAGTCCCGCCCGCGAGCCTCGGGTCGCACGCCGCCAGCATGACGGGCGACTTTCAGCGGTTGGTTCTCCATGCCCGCGAAAGCGAATTCCTAGAGCAGGCGGCAATCCATCTCGGAATCGAACCGCGGTCACTCCGGGACGCTTTGAACGCCATCATGAAGTAAGGGGCGATCTCCACCGATTTTTCTCATAGCCTGTCGGCGGGCTCATCCATGGAAGACTACTCATACTCCACGCATCAATACACCTTCGTGACTCATTCATTTGAGGTTCCTAGACCGCGATTCTCCCGTCGAGGCGCGAATCCGACCCTGGAGACGATTGAATACATGGAGGCAGCTCTGCGCGCTGCGGACCGCCCGACGAGTCGGAACGAGCTGCTCTCGGTCCTCGCCTCATGGGGGCATTCCACGACCCGCCAGAGCCTCAACGCCGCCCTCGCCTTCCTCGGCGAACAAGGCGTGATTGCTGAGGGCAGCAAAGGTCTCGTCTATGTTCCTGCCGCCTCGCCGGAGCTCCTGAGGGCGATACGAGAAGGACCGAGAATGTAATGCCGCCAGGGGCGAAGGAGATAACTCTCGAAAGAAGACGCTGAGCAGGTGCACAACGCATTGCCTCAGATGGCGGGAATCGGCAGCGGTCCGCCAGGTTCCTCCAGGCCTAGATTCGCTCTGACTACGCGAGCCCAATTAGCCGGTCCACCGACCATGCGCCCGCCCCGAGCATCAGCACGAGGAGAGCGAGCACGAGATAGATGATGTCGAGCTCGTAGCCCCCGACGAACTTCTTCTTCATTGTCCTCTTGGCGAATATCGTCGTCGCGATCATCTCGAGCACGCACAACACGGCGACGACCTGGGTCAGGAACCCGATCACCAGTGCGATACCGCCGAAGAACTCGAGGAGGCTGAAGGCGAGGGCGAACGCGGCACCGCCCGGGAACCCCGTGCTGCCGATCATTTTCATCGTCTTCTTCAGATCTTTGACCTTCGGCCAGCCGTGCACGATGAAGAGGAGGCCCAGGACGACCCTGGCCACCGTTGCCGCAATGTCAAGTTGCGCGGGGATTAGGGACATGATGGATGCCAGAAATCCGTGATTCTTAATGCTTTACATATCACGGGATCATCAATCAGTGAACCAAGGCCACCGGGCAACCTGTCGTTGCCTCACTTCTTTGACGACACTCTCGCTGCCTTGATGTAATCCTGCAGCCAAGGAGGCGTCTTCCCCGCCTCAGCGAGCATCCTGACCAGATTCGGCGTGCTGGAGAACTGCCTCATGCACAGCATGTACTCCTCCTTCGTCGCGAAGAAGGTCGCCGGGACCAGAGGCTTCAGCTTGCCGCACGGGAAGTCGTCGCATTGAGCGCAGCTCTCCACGCCCCTCTTGCGGGCGCATGGCCTCGCCTTGCACTGCCTGTCAGCGAGCTTGCCATCGCTCTGGCATCCGTCGCACTTCACGTTCTCCGCCGTGTACATGTCGAGACCGAAGAGCTTCCTCCAGCCATCGACGAGCTCCTGCCTGACCGCCGGGTCGTCCGACCTGGCGGCGCACAGGTGGCAGCTGTAGCCGCAGTAGCCGATCATCTCCTTGGTCAAAGCTAGAGCATCCTCAGACGGCGGGTCTCGGCAGCAGCCCCGCTTTCTCCACGATCTCCGGCACCTTCTCCTCCCACTCTATCGCCATGATGTGCACGCCCTGCACGCCCTCGATCTTCCTCAGTGCCTCGATTGTCTCCACCGCAATCTTGACGCCCTCGGCCTTCGCGTCGCTCGCCTTTTTCATCCTCTCGAAGAGCGAGTCAGGCACGGTCATCCCGAGCACCTTGTCATTGACGAACTTCGCAGCGCCGAGTGATTTCAAAGGAACCACACCGCCGATGATGTGCACCTTCTTGTGCAGCCCCTTGGCTCTCACTGCCGCCATCCACTTCTCGAACCTCTCGATGTCGAAGACGCCCTGCGTCTGGATGAAGTCGGCCCCCGCCACGACCTTCTTCTCCAGTCTGGGGACCCTGTATTCGGCCGGCTCCGCAAGGGGGTTCTCGGCCGCCCCGATGAACAGTTTCGGCGGGACGTCCATCTGCTCGCCGTTCTGGAACTTCCTCTCATCCCTCATCCTCCTGGCCATGTCGATCATCTGTATCGAGTCGAGGTCGAACACGCCCTTGGCCTCTGGATGGTTTCCGAGCTTCTGGTGATCTCCCGTAAGCAACAGGACATCCCTGATTCCAACAGCCGATGCTCCGAGCAAGTCGCTCTGGATCGCAAGCCTATTCCTGTCTCTCGCCGTGACCTGCATGACCGGCTCGATGCCTGCCTGCATCAATATCGTGGCGGCGGCGAAGCTGGACAGCCTCACTATCGCGGCTTGATTGTCTGTGATGTTTGCGGCGTCGACCTTGCCCTTGATCATCTTGGCCTTCTGCCTGATGACGTCGCCGCTCGCGCTCTTTGGCGGGCCGCACTCGCACGTGACGGCGAACTGCCCCTTCTCCAGGATCTTCTCGAGGTTGCTACCCGCCTTCATGGGACCACCTCTTCCTCCTTCACTGTCTTCCGAGGCCCGCTGTGCCCGGCGATGTCCCACCTCTTCGGCGGCTGGATCTTCGACATCCAGTCAAGCCTGTCCATCGCTTTGAGCTTATAGTAGATGAGGGCCCACGCGCAGTCCGTCTGAGAGTCGACCTCGCACTTCCCGTTCTGCGAGCCGCCGCACGGTCCGTTCATGAGCTGCTTGGCGCACCTCGTGACCGGGCATATGCCGCCAGTGAGATGGAGTATGCAGTCCCCGCACGCCCTGCAGTTCTCCAGCCAGATGGCGTGCTGGGTCGGGAAGCCCATGAGCGTCGTGTTAAGCGCGGGGAGCACAGGTTTCTCCGGGTACATCTCAGCGACCAGCTGCACGCCGATGCCGCAGGCCATCGAGAGAACCGCTTCGGCGTCCCTGACCTTGTCCTTCATCTCGCCGACCCACTCCCTTTCGCATTGCCTCTCTATCGTGCCTTCGACTACCTTGACCTCATGTCCTTGCTTTTTGCCGTTGATCTTGAGGAGCGATGATAAGACGCTGACCTCTTTCTCCCCTCCGGCGAGGCAGACCGTGACGCACGTCCCGCAGCCGGCGACGAATATCCTGTCGTAGCCCTTTGTCATCTCCAGGATCTCTGTCACCGATTTCCGCTCGCCGACGATCATTTCGCGACCCCCGTCCCCAGAGGACTCGGCCCGAGCCTCCTCACCTTCTCGGTCATGTCCGCGATCATCTCGGCGAACTTGCTGGCCATGGCGGACGAGAGGTTGTACATCTCGACCCTCTCCGGCTCGATGCCGACTTCCTCGAGCAGCTTCTTTGCGGCGGCGACCCTCTTCTTCGCCCTGTAGTTGCCGTTCAAGAAGTGGCAGTCGCCATCGAGGCAGCCCATGACCATGACGCCGTCCGCGCCGTCCTCGATCGCCCTGAGCAGGTAGAGTATCTCGATCTTCCCCGAGCACGGGAGCCTGATGACCCTCGCGTTCGGCGGGTAGTTCAGCCTCATCGAGCCCGCCAGGTCCGCGGCGGCGTACGCGCAGAAGTTGCAGCAGAACGCGACTATCCGCGGCTGGAACGACGCATCCGCTTCGGTCCCCTTCTTCACCGCCGCCACCGCCTCAGCCGCCATTCGTCGCACCTCCGATGAGAGCGTCCACCATCGGGATTATTTGATCGTCCTCGTAGCTCCTCAGCACTATCGCCTTGGCGGGACACTCCGCCGTGCATATGCCGCACCCGCGACACTTCGCCATGTTCACCTCGGCGAGACCCTCCCTGTCGATAAAGATGGCGTCGTACGGGCAGGTCCTCAGGCATGTCATGCAGCCTGCGCATCTCTCGGACAAGACTCGCGCGACCACGCCTCCGACCTCGATGAACTCGCGCGAGATGATCGCCATGCCCCTCGCCGCCGCCGCGCATCCCTGGGCCACCGAATCTCCCACGTCCCTCGGGAACTGCGCAGCGCCCGCGATGAATATCCCGCTGTTCGTCGCGTCCACGGGCGCGAGCTTCACGTGAGCTTCCTGGATGAAACCCTCGGGCGAGGAGCTGATCCTCAGGGCCCTCATGAGCTCCTCGGAGCCGTGGGAGGGAATCCCGCCGACGGACAACACGAGGAGGTCGAGCGTGAGGTCGAGGGTCGACCTCATGAGAGGATCCTTGACGACGAGCCGCGGCTTATCGCCTGTCGTGATCTTCGGCATGTCCTCGAACGAATACGCGACGAACCTGACGCCGAGGCCCTGAACCTCCTCGTAAAGGAGTTCCTGCGTCCAGGTCGTCCGCATGCTCTCGTAGAGGACGTACACATTCGCCGCCGGATATCTCTGCTTCAGCTCCCGAGCGGATTTCAGGCCGCTCGCGCAGCAGAACCGGGAGCAATACCCATTGCGGCCCCACCTCATGTCCGCGCACAGCAGGACGGCGATGTTCTTCGGGTCCGCGACGAAGCTGTCCAGCTTGCCCCTCGTCGGCCCGGTCCCGGAGAGGAGCCTCTCCAACTCGGCGGTGGTCAGCACGGCCTTCGACTTCCTGTGCCCCCAGCGCCTCAGCTGCTCCTTGTCGCCGGCCTCGAACCCAGTCGCCACGACGATCGCACCGGACTCCAACTCGATGTCCTTGGAGCTCAGGTCGATCGCGCCTGGCTTGCACACCTTGACGCACTCCCCGCACTTCGTGCACGCCTCCGCGTCGATGTAGTACCTTGGCGGGTAGGTGTCCTTCCTGTACACCGCCCTCCTCGAGAACATCCCTTCCTCGAACTCGTCTGCCACCTTGACCGGGCAGACCTTGACGCACTCGCCGCAGAGGTTGCACCTGTCCGAGACGAACTCGTTTGAAGTGGCGGTGAGTGTGAAATTGCCGACGTACCCCCCGACATTGTCGATTGCCGTCGACGCGTGCAGATGGAACTTGTCGGACTCTGAGAGTTCGCAGGTGATCTCGGATATCAGTTCCCCGCCAGAAGTCTCCTGGGGATAGACCGAGCTGAACTTCGCGACATTCCCGCCGACGTATGGTTTCCTCTCGATGAGGTGCGTCTCGAACCCATTCGATACGAACTCCCTTGCCGCGGACAGCCCTGCGATGCCGCCGCCGATCACCACCGCCCTCGGCACGACGCCGACAGTCGTCACGTCGAGTGCCGAGAGGTTCGCCGCCCTCGCCGCTGACATCATCACGAGGTCCTTCGCCTTCGACAGTGCGGCGGGCCCGTCAGGGTGGACCCAGGAGCACTGGTTCCTGATGTTCGCCATGTCGAGGAGGAACGGGTTCAGCCCCGCCTCCCGCAACGCCTCCTGGAATGTCGCCTCGTGCGTCCGCGGGGTGCACGCCGCCACGACGACCCTCGTCAGCCCCTTCTCCGTGATGCTCTTCACCATGCTCCTCTGCCCCTCCTCGGAGCAGGAGAACATGTTCTCCTCGACGTAGACGACGCCAGGCAGCTCCTTCGAATATTCCAGGAGCTCCTTGATATCGACCACAGAAGCGATGTTCTTGCCGCAGTGACAGATGAAGATCCCCGTGCGTATCTCGTCTGTGGATAGAGTGGGATAGATTGGCGGCTCCGGGAACGACCTGTCCCCTTCCGTCTCCCCCGCCGCCCTCGCGGCCGCGCCGATGCCGCGGTAGGTCGAGTCGGTGATGTCCATGGGGCCGGCCACCATGCCCGCCAGATAGAGCCCGCCGCCACTGCTGTCGAGGGGACCGCCGCTCACGCGCGGTGCTTTCAGAAAGCCCCACTTGTCCGTCTCCAAGCCGAGGATCTTCGCGAGTTCACCCGTATCATTACTCGGGACAAGCGCGACATTGAGCACGACCATGTCGAACGTCTTCGCCTTGATTCCCCCCTCGTTGGTGTCTTCGTAGGTGATAGTCAGGCTCCCGTCTTCGTTCTCCGCGATCTCGGCGGGCCTGCCCCTGATGAACTCCGCGACCTTGTCCTCGAACCTTATCCTCCTGTAGAACTCCTCGTAGCCCTTCCCCGGGGCTCTGATGTCTATGTAGAAAATCGTGACCTCCGTGGACGGGTCGTGCTCCTTGACCAGGAGCGCGTCCTTCATCCCGTACATGCAGCAGATCCTCGAGCAGTACTCCTGCCCGGACTTGTGGTCCCGCGAGCCCACGCAATTGATGAAGGCGACGCGCTTGGGCTCCTCCATGTCCGACATGCGGACGAGGCGCCCCCTCGTCGGCCCGGCTGCGTTGATGAGCCTCTCGAGCTCCAGAGTCGTCACGACGTTCGGGAACCTCCTGTAGCCGAATTCCTCGAGGGCCGTCGGATCGAACGTCGTCGCTCCCGTGGCCACAACTATCGCGCCGACTTCGAGACGGACGGTCTCATCCCTCATCGAGAAGTCCACGCTCTTGGCGTTGCACGCCTCAGAGCACCTCTCGCACGCGATGAGATGCCCCTTGTTCAGGCACAGGTCTTTGTCGATCACGTAGGCCTGCGGCACGGCCTGCGGGAACGGCTGGTAGATGGCTTTCCTTGTCGAAAGCCCGAGGTCGAACTCGTTCGGGGCGGCGACCGGGCATGCCTTGGTGCAGTCGCCGCAGGCGGTGCAGGTGTCCCTGACCATCCGGGCCTTCTGGAGGACGTCGACGGTGAAGCTGCCGGCTTGGCCCGAGACTCGCCTGACCTCCGAATTGGTCATTATTGTCACCATGGGGTGCCGGGCCACCTCGAGCATCCTCGGTGCGAGTATGCACATCGAGCAGTCCATGGTGGGGAATGTCTTGTCGAGGCGGGGCATGTTGCCGCCGATGCTCGGGCTTCGCTCGACGACGGTGACGCGCACGCCCTGGTTCGCGATGTTGATGGCGGCCTGCATGCCGGCGATGCCGCCGCCGATGACCATGGCGGTGCGGCTCATCTCCCGCCTCCCGCAACCGCCTCGATGACGGGCTTGGTCGAGACGAAGTTCATGTCGAGCGCGACGTCCTCGTCTTTGAGCCCGAACGCGAGGGCCATGAGCTGAGTGAAATAGACGATGGGGATCGCGCCGCCTTTCCTGCCCTTGAGCGCCTTCTTCTGGTAGAGGTCGAGCATCATCCCGCACATCGGGCACAGGACGACTACCGCGTCGGCGCCTGATTCCTTTGCGGCCTTGAGGATTGTCCCCGCCAGCGAGACGGCGAGCGACTGCTTCGACAAGACAACCGGTCCGCCGCAGCATTTCATCTTGTATGCGAACGGAACCGCCTCCGCTCCGAGCGCGGTGACCAGCTCGTCCATCTTCCTCGGGTCTTCGGCGCTGTCGAACGAGGGGTCGATGCGTGTCAGGAGGCAGCCGTAGTACGAGGCGACCTTCAGCCCCTTCAGGGGTCTCGTCACCTTGCCTCTGATCGCGTCCATCCCCGCATCCTCGCAGATCATCTGGAAGAGGTGCTGAACCCTCGGAGCCGCCGCTTCATTCTCCTTGAGGTGCTCCTCCGCGCTCTTCAGGTTCTTGTAGCAGGCGGAGCACGGGGTCACGACGGACTCTCCCGCCTTCACCTTGGCCAGGTTCTTCTTGCCGAGGGCGAGCATGATCTCGTAGTCGTAGGAGGCGGTAGGCGTCGCACCGCAGCATACCCAGTCCGGGATCTCGCTCAGCTCGAAGCCGAGTGACCTGCACACAGCCTTCCCCGACCTGCCGTACTCGAGGACCATTGAGTGAACCGAGCAACCAGGGAAGTACGAGTAGCTCCCGACCAACTCAGCCGACCTCCTTGAACTTCTTCTTGAGGTCGCTCAGGTCCGTGCCGCTCTTCGAGGGCAGCCCTATCTTCCCCTTCTGGAAGAGCGAGATCGCCTGGCCCCGCATTCCTAGGAGCGAGAGGGGTGAAGTCTTCATTGCGAACCGAATCATCAGCTCCGGCTCGTAGATCCTGCCGCGTTTGAGGAGCGTTCTCACGAACTCCCGCGAAGAAGCATCGTCCTCAGCGCTCGCGAGGTGCGCCTGGATAGACATGTTGCGCAGCTTCATCATCAAGTCCGCGACGGGGATTCCCTTGGGGCATCTCGTCGTGCATGCGAGGCAGTTCGTGCATAGGAAGATCATCTTCGACTTCAGCGCCGCCTCGATGTCTCCTCGGGCGACGAGGTTCACGATCATCCGAGGAGTGTAGTCCGCGAGGGGCGCGACACCGCAGGAACCCGAGCAGGTGCCGCACTGCATGCATCGCCTGAGCAGCTTCAGGTCCTTGAAAGCGAGAAGTCTCGACTCCCACGCAGAGTCACGAGATGCCTGTGCGCTGACCTGCTTGGCGAACTCGGCCATGGTTCAACCTGCTCCGCTGTCCTAGATGTCCAGAACCAGTGAGTCCTAAGACAGGTATGCGAAATGGGTGACGGCTATTAAGCGATTCCGAATTACCGAAGGCATCCATCCATACAGGGCGGAGACCGCCGCGAGCCATGTCGGTGCCGTCGCTGAAGAGCGGCGGGAATGCGTTATATAGCGCCTGGGGTTCTTTGGACGCAGCCCCGTGGTGTAGTGGCCTAGCATACGGGCCTTTGGAGCCTGTGACGGCAGTTCAAATCTGCCCGGGGCTGTCAGACAAGCTCCTTCGACATGGACCTGTGCGTCCGTGAACGGCACATTTATGCAGGTGCACTGGCAATGACGCACACACGGCTATGAAGACTATCATCGTGACGGAGGAGGCCCACGCAGCATTGGCTGCGTTGAGACGCGGAGACGAGAGCCTCAGTGACGTAATAAGCAGGATTGCGAAAGGGCGTAGGTCGCTCCTCGAGTTCGCCGGAGCTTGGAAACATGCACCCGAGGACAAGATGAGGCGTTTCGTCGAATCCCTTGAAGCTGGCGACAATCTCTCGGAATCTAAAAAGGTGACCGGCAGGCAGTTCGGCTGAGCTATTCTTCGCTTCGTCTAGCCCATTTCGCAGCCATCACGAGCAGCACTATCCAGATTATCGAGGCAGGGTAGATGAAAATGAGCTGCTCCGGAGACGTGAAGAGGCTGATCAGTGCTATAGAGACCAAGGTCACGATGAAACCGATTCCCACTCCATACAGCACCGCCCCCCTGTGGAACTTGATGCGCATCGATCACCACTCTTCGAGGTGGATATACTCCTCCGGGGGCAGGTGCATGCGCGGCTCCGGATGTTCAGCCGGATAACCGATAGGGAGGATTGCGACGGGCTTCGCGTGGGCGGGGAGCCCGAGGACCCGCCTGGCCTCCTTCTCATCGAACGCGCCCACCCAGACCGTGCCGAGTCCCCTCGCGTGCAAAGCCAGCATGAGGTTCTGGACGGCGGCGGCAGAATCTTGGATGGCATACAACTCCTTCCCCCTGTCGGCGTAGTGCGCCACGCGCTCGAGGTTCGCGATCGCGACGATGACCACCGGCGCCTGCGCGATGAACTCCTGGCCGAGCGCGGCGACGACAAGGTCGTCCTTGGTCTGCTGGTTCCTTATGACGATGAAGTCCCTCGACTGGAGGTTCCCGGCAGATGGCGCCCAGCTCGCGAGCTCCAGCGCCTCATCTATCAGCTTCTGAGGGACGTCCTTCGAAGTGTAAGACCTGATGCTCCGCCTTTCGGTGATCGCCTTGTCCAGTTCCATAGCTTCCGCCGCCTTTGCGGGCGGAGCGGGGACGCGCACCTTAATGATTTCGCACGCATTCCGCCAAACCGTGGAAGTGCGCTGCCGTCTCGAACTCAACTACGCTGACGAGCGAGAGGCCGAGAAGGTACTGAAGGCCGTCGCGGTCGACAACGAGGGTTTCGTCGTCGCCAGGAGAGAGGGAAGCACGATAATCTCGGAGATCTCTTCAGAGAACATCCTGAGCATGGTCCAGACGATAGAGGATTACCTCGCGTGCGTCTCGATCGCGGAGAAGACGATCAAGGCGGCGGGGGAACACCCTCACGCACGTCAACCGCCACGCCTCTCTCGAAAGCGAGCATCTCGCCGCGTGTCATGAAAAGCCTGCCCACCGCCGCGAGCTCGTCCTTCTGGTCGACGACTAGGCACTCATCGCCCGGTCTGAGCTCAGAGTCGCAGTCGAGGACGAACTTCGCGAACACGTTCTTGCCCTGGCGGTTGAACTCCGCCGTTTCCGTCTCGACGACGACGCGCAGGACCGGCGGTGTGAAAGCGCGATGCAGCAGCCTACCGCCATCGACTTTCAGGGAGAACATGCCGTCGTGCGCCCTCATGGAGAGGATGTGCTTCCCGTCGCGGATCACGTTCCTGATTCGGTCGGTGTTCGGCGACTTCACGAACTCTATCTTCCCGCCAAGGAGCGCATCGGCAGAACCCCGCCCGAACTGGACATCCGCAACAGCCCTGACGCGCATCATGTCCCAGTCCGGTTTCCCGCCATCGCCCGCCTTCGGGAGCTCACCTAACGTGTCCGGCCCCGACCATGTGAAACCTTGCGCGTATCCGTGGGCCCTGACGTACTGCTGAGTGAAGACATCCGACGCTTCGAGGGTCTCGATGTCAAGGTCCTCCGGCACGATCGATTGGGAGAAGGGATAAAGCTCGTCGAGCTCGATCGGGACTGGCCCCAGGGCAGACTTGACGATCATTTGCGCGCCGCAGCGGTGGCTGATCGCTTCGATCTCCCACTCCCGCCGGCGAGCATACGGCTTCGGACCCTCGGGGAATATCACCAGGGTGCCCTTGCTTGGCGGGGAGTAGCGCGTCTGCAGCAGCTTCCTGAGCCTCTGAAGGCCAGGGCGATGGATCGATTCTGGTCCGACATACAGGAATGCGCTCGGCCGGCTGGCGGGCTCGAATTCCTGGAGGAAATCGGCGTGGCGCCTCAACTCCCGCAAAGCATCGAGGAGAGTCGGATGACTCCTGCATCTTCTTTCCACCAGCTCCCAGAGCTCCCCCGTCTTGATCGCGTTGCGAACTGTCTTCAACTCGCTGAAGCTCGCGAAGAGATTGTGGCGGGCGAGCAACTTGACGTCCTGGCGGAAATCCTCGACGCTATGATTTGAGCAGGCGGGGCAGTCGCAGGGCAGCGACTCCATCTCCTCCAGGTGTCGGGTTCCGTCGGCGAACATCATCCTCCCCGCCCTCGCGTACTTGTCGTAGGATGATGAATCGAACAGGTCGCAGCCGAGTAGTACCGCGAGAGCGAAGATCATCGGGTGTCCCGCTCCGAATAAGTGCACTGGCCTTTCCGGCCCGAGCCCGCGCTTCGCGGCTATGATGACCTTCACGAGGTCACGGAACCGGTACGACTCCATCAGGGGCACCACGCCGCCGATCGCGTGGATTGCGACATCGATATGCGAAAGCTCGCGAGCGCACTTCTCCCTCAGGTCGGCGAAAAGCCCGCCTTGGACCGCCCCAATGAGATTCATTTCCCCCCGGAGAGCCGCCGCTTCCCGAGCCCGGGCGAGCGTCTCGCCCATGTCGGCCTCGACGCGGTGGCGGTTGTGCTCGGGCTCCGAGAAGATGTCGAGGACCGCGCCGAAGTCGGAGCCGATGCCGCGCTGGAACGCCACTATCTCCTGGTTCGTGACGTCCGCCCCGCCATAGACGTGAGATTGGAACGCGCCCGAGTCGGTCATGACGGGTCCATCGAAGTCGATGAGGCGGTGCAAACCTTGTTCAAGCGCGCGCTGCCTCGAATCCGACCGCCAGATCGTGTATGAGTTCGTCATCACGATCTCCACGCCGAACCTGTCCTTCATCTCCCTGGCGGTGATCTCCTGGGCGATGGGATGCAGGACCGGCGCGAGGTTCGGAGTTGTGACCTTGCCCCGCTTCGTCTCGATCGTGCCTATGCGGGCGAGGCCGTCCCTGTCCTTGAGCTCGAACACAATGACCGTATCGGCCATCGCTCTTTACCCTTTGTTGCCGGACGGACATGTCATTTGCACCTTCGCTACTTATTTATAGCAATCAAATGCCTGAGCTGTCGCAGACGCGAGCATCGGATGTGAGCGATCCGGTGCGATACCCCTCTGTTGACAGGGGAATCTACGAAGGAGGAGCGGAGCATGGAACCGGCGGCGGTTCGCGGCAGGTCGCGAAATCTTCGTGGACTAGCGATCGCGGTAGTCATTTTTTCATCGGTCCTGGCGCTGTTGCCCGAGCTGTCGCGCAATGGCGGGGCCGCGCAGCCGGTGTTCAGCAGGCCGAACGTCCGGATCGATACCGCCGCACTCGCGGCGGAGGCTTCGATGGCGGGAGGCCCGTCGATTGCGGTGGACGCCGCAGGCACCCTCCATGCTGTCTGGACCGATACCCTCGCGGTCAATGACAAGGGCATATTCTATGCGAAGTCACTTGATGGCGGCGCAACATGGATAGGCGAGCTCAGGATAGATCAGTCCTCCGGGTCGGCCAACATCGCGCCCTCCATCGCGGTGGACGCCACGGGAGGGGTGCACGACGGCAACATCTACGTCGTTTGGCAGCGTGGAGAGACGACGAACATCGAGTCTCTGTTCATCGAGTCGCTCGATGGCGGGACGAGCTGGGTCAACCTGCGCACGATTGATACAGCCCCATCTGGTTCTACGGGCATGTATCCGCGCGTTGCGGTGGACAGCGACGGGACTGTGTACGTGGCGTACATGGCAGGGAAGGTGGGCAGCTATTCGATCGCCGACGCGATGTCCGCAGACGGCGGCGTCACATGGTCAATCGGCTCAGTCCTCCAGCCTTCCGTGAGCTTCCAGGGATATCAGAGCATCGCGGCTAAGGGCGGGCTCGTTTGCGTGGCATGGGAGGAAAGCACTGCGCTGAGTGATGGTCTCTGGATCTCGGCGTCGACAGACAAAGGCCTCACATGGAACAAGAATTCGATCGTCGCGTTCGGCTCCGGGCCGCAGGACGCCTCGTGGGTCTCCGTGGCCGTGGACGACACTGGCGAAATCCACGCCGCGTGGGTGGCGGCAGACGACATGGGGACCGCATCGGTGGCATACTCGCACTCGAAGGACAGGGGCCAGACTTGGTCTGCTCCAGTGAAGGTCAGCGACGCCTCGCCCTCGATGACATACTCCGCTCACAGCGTGACCGTGCTCGCTTCCTCGGGCCCCCTGTATGTTGTCTGGTCAGACAACAGGCACGGGGACTACGATGTCTACGCCTCATGGTCTGCGAACGACGGTGCATCATGGGGGGACGGTGTGCCTGACAATGATGTCAGGGTGGACGACACGGATGAGAACGGCATCACGATTGATGATTCGACTTTCCAGGCGGCCTCCTCGGCCGTCAAGGATCACGACGGTGTCTACGTGGTCTGGTCCGACAACAGGAACTTTTTAACCTACAACGTGTACTTCTCCGCGTTCGACCTCGCCGACGTGATGATAACCGAGATCAGAGATAGCCCTGATGGAATGGAGGAGGTCGAGATCTACAACGCGGTCAAGGATAACGTGGACTTGACTGGGTGGATTCTGGAAGTCGACGGGATGCAGATATCTCTGTCGCCCCTCGGCACGACCGGGCCGAACACCTATTGGACCATCGGCGATTCCATTTCTTCCGGCATCCCGCGCGACATCACGCTGGGCGATGAGGGGGGCATCGTCAGACTCCTCGATGCGGCCGGGGCGGAGATTGACAGGGTGGCCTATGGCCAGCTCGGCCCTGTGCCCGACCCGATTGAGGGCGAATCGGTCGCCCGAGTCCCGGTCGGGGCATCGTACCTTCAGACCTGGACCAGGGCGCAGAATCCAACATTTGGTTCAATGAACAGCGCGCGCGCGCCGAACATGGGCACTGAACTCGTGCTCAACGAAGTCTACTTCAATGCGGCGAATCCGGATGATAGGTTCGTTGAGATTCATCTTAACGGCATGCAGACGCTGGACATCCGCGGATACGTCATTGCAGGCGACGCAGTCCACACGCTCCCATCGGTGATTCTCACGGACACCGACAGGGATTTCGCGTTCCGCCCCTCGGACGCCCCCGCGCTCTTCAATCTGATGGACGCATCGGGAGACAATCTCTATCTCTACGATCCTACGGGGGCTCTCGTGGACATGGTCGGGTGGAGCTCGGCGCATTCGCAGGGAACGAGCATGGCCCGGGTGCCTGCCGGCTCGGGGAGCTCGAGCGGCTATGACGATCCGAGCTCGATTGCCGCGGGATGGATGTTCGATCGGTTTCCGTCGTTGCCCCTCGTTTCCGTCGGTCCCGATCAGATCGGCTATGCCAACCCTGGCGACCGCGTCTATTACGCCCTGCTCGCGAAGAACAAGGAGCTCGTCGACGCCTATGTCAACGTCGAGGCATTCCCGAGCGGAGAGGGTTGGGTGGCGGATCTGCTGAAGAGCGATGGTGTGACGCCTCTATCCGATTCCCCTGGTGATCCCGATAACACGCCGGATATCGGACTCCTCGCCCCGGGTAGTTCAAACCTTTTCTTCGTTGCTGTCAATGTTCCGTTGACGAGCCCCGGCGACGAATCCGTAACGACCCAAGTCATGGTGTCGATTGCATCGGACCCGATGGCGAGGTCGACGGCCACTCTGAAGACCATACTCTATCCATACGAATCGCCGACGGCCATAGCCAGCCCGTCCACCATCTGGGTCACCAGTGCCCCTCCGGCCTGCCAGCCGAAAGAATCCGTGATACAGCTGAAGGTGTCGGGGAGGGGAACGCCGATCTACGGCGGCCACGCTCAGGATACTATCATGGTGATGGACAGCTCCGGGAGCATGCTCAGCAGTGACCCGAGCAACCTGAGACTGGAGGCAGCGAAGCACTACATAGATCTCATGAACGTCCCGGACAGGGCCGCCGTGGTTCGTTTTTATGACATTGCGGAACTTGTCAATGGCGATCATCTGAGCTCCGATTATGGGCGGGTGAAGGCGAACATCGGCACCATCACAGCCTCCGGGAGCACGGACATCTACGACGCGATCCGCATATCGACGGACGAGCTCGTCATACGCGGAGATGAAAGTCACATATGGATCCAGATACTGCTGACAGACGGAGTCGATACGACGGGCCACACCATCGATATGATACTTGGCGAAGCGCAGCGAGCTGCATCGAACAACATCAAGATCTTCACCATCGGGCTCGGGGATTTCGCTGACGAGGCCTTGCTGCAAGCGATTGCGGACGCGACTGACGCGATGTACCTGAAAGCCAACGGCGCGCAGGACCTGGATCAGATCTACCAGATGATAGGGAACGTCACCAAGGCGATCGCGGGATATGACAACGATGTGACCGACGATGTCCCGATGATCAACATATTCCTTCCGGACTACATCAATTACGTCCCCGGGAGTGCAATCCCCCCGCCCGCGTACGTCGGCTCGTACTTGGGAACTACGAATCTACAATGGAATGTTACTCAGCTGAGAGTCGCGCAGATATGGACCGCCACTTTAAGGATCACATCCGACCTTGAGGGGTACGGGGAGAGGGCCCTCTACTATCCCCAGAGCAGGGTCACATACCTCCGCCACGACGACCTGCGCGTGAATGTGCCGTTCCCAATAACGCTCATCGACGTCCTCGGCGCCCCCGTTTTCCCTGATTTGAGCGTGTCGTCTTCGGACATCGTGCTATCACCACCGCCTCCGTTCGTCGAGGGCGATGTCGTATCCGTCACCGCAACGATCCACAACGCGGGCCAGGCACCATCGGGACAGACGACGGCCACGTTCCACGATGGCCTGCCCCCGGCGCCGCAGATCGGCCCGAACCAGCCGCTATATCAAATGGATCCTGGGCTCACGCAGGACGTGTTCATCCTGTGGACAGCGCTCGGCGCCGGACCGCATGCGATTTGCGTCTTCGCCGACCCCGGTGATCTTGTGATCGAGGAAAGCGAGCTGAACAACATCGCCTGCGTGAACGTGGATGTGCTGCCATTGCCGCCGACGATGCCGGATTATGTCCCATACCTGCCTGAGCCCAATTCGCAGATGAAGACGGCTCTGTCCGCCACAGTGACACTCTCTATTCTAGTGGCGAATGAAGGGAACGCATCCGCTCTATCGAGCTCTACACTCGCAATCGGGAATCTCACGGGCCCGCCATTTGCACTGTTCACGCTTCCGCCTCTCCCCGAATCCGGAACATCCGCTCGGTTGTTGGCCACATGGACGGCTCCTTCCGTTCCTGGGCTCTACGGCGTCAGGGCGCGCGCGGACTATTTCGATGAGATCGCAGAGTGGGACGAGTCCAACAACGAGTACCTATGGACGTTCGAGGTAGTCCCGGGCCCCATCACGTCGCTCGTCGTCGGCGGTCCACACTATGAAGCTGCGCAATCCTACGTCACGTCCTCGACACCCATCGACATCTCTGTCGATGACAGAGGAGGAACAGGCATCCTTTTCACGAATTATCGGGTGGACGGCGTCGGCTGGGTGAACTACACGGCGGAGGGGCGCTTCCACCTGCATGGTGATGGAGCGCACAGCATAGACTGGTATTCCGTGGACCGCGTGGGAAATAGGGAGGCTATAAAATCCGCCGTCATCGTTGTCGACGATACTCCTCCCGCAACGACCCTGCTCATCGGCGATCCAAGGTATGCTCGGGAAAGGTATTTCGTCACCTCGCGAACGCCGTTGTATCTTGAAGCTGAGGATGGCGGTGCGATGCCCGTGGGATTGGACGTAGCTTCATTCCGGGTGTGGAACGGCGCGTGGGCTCAATGGTCGCCCTACGAATCCCAGTTCAGGCTCGATGGATCGGACGGGGTCAGGTACATTGAATATCGATCGGTTGACCTGCTCGGCAACACGGAAGCGGTCGTCAACGTGACCTTCATCGTCGACGACACGGCGCCCGCAATGTCGCTGACGCCAGAGGACTCCCTCGTTGCGGCTGACACAACATTCACATTGGCCGCTGATGATGGCGAGGGGAGCGGAGTGAGGCTTCTCTGGATCAGCATCGACAGCTGGTCGATTGGCCCCTACGACGGCCCCTTCACCCTGCAAGGCGGCACGCACAGACTTGTCTACATGTCCGCCGACAATCTCGGCAACACCGGCCAGCAGGAGAGGATCGTGCAGGTGGTTCAGCAGGAGGTGAGGCCGGTCGTCGTGAGGTTCAACTACAAACCTACGATCGCGTTCTTGTTCTCGCTGTTGCTTTTAGGCGCCGCGGCGTTGTCGGCGAGGAAGAGGACGCTGCGCTGGTGCAAGGTCCCGTGGAGGAAGTTCCTGGTGTCATGGGCATCGCTCTCGCTGCCGTTCGTTCTCGCGGAGGCCGTGACCGGTTTCATCTCCGTTTACTTCGAGCCGATGAGGATCCCGCCGCTCATCGGGTGGGGCATGGTGGTGGACGTGCTCGTGCTTGGCGCTGGCATGTCCGTGATGTTTGGGCGGTTGGCGCGGCACAGAGGCGGAAAGAAAGGCAAGCCCGATGGCTGAGAAAACGGACCGGAACCTCCAGATACCGTGGGACTGACGCTCACCTTCTCGAAATCGTCTTATAGTGGCCGCCCGTGAATAAAGAATCGAGGACGGCGGGAGTCACGCTTCGAAACACCTTCGTGCACATCCCTGGCGTGGGTTACTCGACCGAGCGCCGCCTCTGGGAAAAGGGTGTGCAGACCTGGGACGACTTCCGCGAGGAGCAAGGCACGCTCGACATGCGTCCGGACATCTTGGCGGCGATCTCGGGTGGCCTCGACGTCTCGGAGGACTCGTTGAAACGCCGCGACCACGTCTACTTCGCCAATGCCCTGCCAAGCCGGGAGTACTGGCGGGCGTATCCGGACTTCAAGCACGAGACGGCGTTCCTGGACATCGAGACGACCGGCCTGAGCCCCGAGGACAGCGTTGTGACGGTCATTGGCCTGTTCGACGGTCACAAGATGAGCTCGTTCGTGAGGGGGGATAACATCAGCGAGTTCCCGTCGGAGATGCGGCGCTACAAGCAGATAGTGACGTATAACGGCGCGAGGTTCGACCTCCCGTTCCTGCAGCAGGCCTTCAAGGGAATCCGCTTCGAGCAGATACACATAGACCTGCGCTATCCCCTGCGCCGCCTCGGCTTCGCCGGCGGGCTGAAGGCGATCGAGAGGCGGCTCGGCATAGGCAGGAGCGGGGAGACGAGGGACCTGACCGGCCTTGACGCGGTGAGGCTCTGGCACGCCTATGAACGGGGGGACGACCACGCCCTGGATATCCTCTTGGAGTACAACGCGGAGGACGTGAGGAACCTCGAGGCGCTCATGGACCTCTCGTACTGCAGTCTGAAGAACGTCTACCTCCGCTACGGCTTCGCCTCGGGCGACGAATGGCGGGCGGACCTGAAGGTCAGCATTCCTTGAACATCAGCCCATGCGGGCAACGCCGCGGTACTCGTTGGCGGGATATTTCTTCTCGTTCTTGCGGACTTTCTCCTTGACAGCGTCGGAGAGGTCCCAGCCTTGCGCGTTCGCGAAGCTGAGGCAGTAGATCATGACGTCGGCGAGTTCGTCCTTCGCCTTCTCCGCCAGCCTCTCGTCCATGGCGCCGCCTCTGTCTTGCTCCCAGAGGAAGAGCTCGAGCAGCTCCGCCGCCTCGATGCTGAGCGCCATCGCGAGGTCCTTCGGCCTGTGGTACTTCTCCCAATCCCTCTCGCCGACGAACTTGGCGACGATTTCCCGCAGCTCGCCGACGGTCGCATCGGAATCCATGCCCGGGGATTGGGGGATGGGGTTATGGTCGTTGCGCACCGGAGGATTGACTCGCGTGTCGATGGCAATTTACAGTGATCGACTGGACGGTTCGTTGGCAAAGCCACTTCTGGCTGGATGCCTCTGGGAGCCGGAGCGGTTCCCGACCGAGCCGAAACATTAAATAGGGTCACTTCTGCTCAATCGCCCTGTGATAGAGCAGATAATTGGCTTCCTTCTACTCTTCTTCATCACCGGCATCACCTTCATCTACGCGCTTTTTCCGCGGAAGGGTGAGATAGATCCCCAGTACGACCTCCTTTACCGCCTCACCTTCGGCGTCGTGATGAGCGTAGTGATACTCATCCTGTTCAGCTTCTCCTTGAACGCTCTTGGGACCGACACGTCAGGCTTCGGCTACGTCACCGGCCTGAACCTCTGGATCGGGCTCACTGTGCTCTCGGTCATGTTCTTCTGGATTGGGTGGTGGCGCGGGGCGTATCCGTGGATGGGCAAGCTGCACAAGAGCCTCCTCAGGTTCCCCCGGAGCCCGACCTATTCGGTCCTCGCCGAGCTGAACGACGACAAGGAGACGTTCGCGAGGTTCAATGAACTGGCGGGCAAACGTGAGAAGCTCAGGAGGGAGCTGAAGGACATCGAGAGGAGGGTCAAGCTGCAGACCGGTGGCCTGAAGGAGCACTATGAGAAGAAGAGGACCGAGGTGCAGGAGAGACTGAAGAAGGTGGACGACGACCTGCGCGAGCTCGAGAGGAAGAGGTCGGAAGCGCTCTACATCAAATGACCGAGGCGGGGACATGAAGAGGGTGGCGAGTCCGTTCGCATACAAGCTTGTCATCGCGGTGAGGGAGGACATCGAGTTCTCTCCCGGAAAGATGGCGGCGCAGGTCGCTCACGCGGCGGTGATGGCCTCTCTGGAGGCGAAGGCGAAGACGACCAAGTGGTTCTCCGAATGGATCAGGGAGGGCCAGAAGAAGGTCGTGGTGCGGGCGGAAAGCCTGGGCGAGCTGAAGGAGCTAGAGGCGGCGGCGAAGAGGCTGAAGCTAGCCACGGCGATGGTTCAGGACGCGGGGATGACGGAACTCCCTCCCGGGACTGTGACATGCCTCGGGGTCGGCCCAGGTCCGGACAACATAGTCGACCAGGTCACGGGCAACCTGCCGCTGTGGTGAGCATGAAGCCGCAGTCGCGGGTCCTAGGGATCGACGACGCTCCCTTCCATTTCGGCGACGAGAGCACAGCGGTCGTGTGCGCCGCCGTGAGGCTGCCACAATATCTGGAGGGGGTGATGGTCGGTGGCGTGGCGGTGGACGGGACAGATGCGAATGACGTGCTGCTCCGCATTCTGCAAGAGTCGAGGTACGCTGAGGGCCTGTCGCTCATCTTCATCGACGGGGTCGCGCTCGGCGGGTTCAATGTCGTTGATATCGACTTGCTCAACCGCGAACTGGGCATCCCCATCGTCACGGTCACGAGGGACGAGCCGGACATTCCCGCGATGGTCCAGGCATTACAGAAAAAGTTCGGGGACTGGGAGAGGCGGGCGGAGATCATAGGGAGGAAGAAGCTGCAGCGCATCTCAACGCGTCACAAGCCGATATTCGTGACATCTGCCGGCATCGCTGCCTCTGAACTGAGGGAAGCAATCGAGATGTCGACAGTCAGAGGAGTCCTGCCGGAGCCGATCAGGATCGCTCACCTCATCGCAACCGCGATCGCAAAGGGGGAAAGCCACGGCAGGGCCTAGCCGATCTTGAACCTCAGGAACGCCCCGATCCCGCCAAGGGCCTCGAGCTTCTTGCCTGCCTCATGATGACCGCTGACGACCACGACCTTGCCGTTCTGCCTCTCCACCCTGCGCAAGAGCTCCTCCGTATCCCTGCTGCGCAGCCTATCCTCGAGGACGAGGAGGGTGGCGACGGCGCCAGAGGATATGGCGTCCTCGACCTCCGCAGGGCCGTACGCGTAGAGCCCGTCCTTCCCGATCTCCTCGAGGAGCTGCTCGACGATCTTGGTCTCCTGGCCGACGCGCGTCTCCTCGAATATCTTCGCGCCGAGCCCGCTCTTGAGTGACTCGTTGATCCCTTGCATCCCGGCGTGGCTGGTTCCATAGCCCCTGGTCTTCTTGGCGATGGCGGGGTCCTTCGAGTTGAGGAACTTGATGAACTCCTCACGAGCGAAGCCCGGGCCGAGCACCACCAGGGTCTCCGCGAGCTGAGACTGCCTCAACTTCTCCAGGATCTCCTCGAAATACGTCTGCTTGCCATCGGTTGTCGGGAACATCTTGCCGTGGCCCGGAGCGCGGATGGTCGCGATTTCCTTGAGGCCGTACTGCCTGAGCTGGGCGATCGTCGCATCATCATCGTCGAGGCTCAGGAGGGAGATGAGGGGCTTCTGAGCCGCCGCGACGGCCTCCTCGATTCGCTGCATCTCGCTCTCCCGCCATTGCTTCACGATCGTGAGGTCGTCCATGAATGTGAGGTTCAGCGTGTGGTGTGCACCATGGTCCTGCGGCCCTTCCTCGATGACCCCGGAGATGCGGAGGTAATCCGCGAACTCGTGGAACTCGACCTTCTCCACGCGGATGCCCAGCAGCATCTTCGTCTTGTCCATCCGATCGGGGCGGAGCTTGTCGCCCTTGTCCTCCTGGCGCCTTGAGGTCGTCGCCCTCACCAGGTCGCCCGGCTGCACGAGGTTGTCGAGGTGCCAGAGGTCGTCCAGGTTCTGTATCTGGAGCCTCATCTCTCCATGTTTCATGTCCCTATGGATCACGCGCATGGCCATGCTGACCAAGGGCTGCAGGCATTTTATTCTATCGCAGGATGGCGGTCAGAACAGGAGAAGGAAAAGGGAGAGACGGGCAGGCAATCCCCGGGTCGCGGGGTGGTTCCTGGCGCGCGCCGCTCTAAGGAACAGAGTTCTTGAGCACCTCGGAGCAGAGTGCGGGAGAGAGCGGACTTACCGCTACCCGTCTCTTGAGTGATATATTGTCCGTCCAGATTGATAAAGGGTGTCAGGCCAGAATCAATTCTTGTTCTCAGGAATTGTAGCCTGGAAGGTGAACAGATTCCCCGCAACGCCAGATTTCACCGGTCGCACCTCCCGCCACGAAGCAGTCCGCTGCATGCGGTCGCAAGGGTTAAAGAGGCCCCCGCCAACTCACCGGCGTGCGGGACGAAGGCATCGGCGTCCTCTACTGCTGCGGCAAGAGGCTGATCTGGGAGCCGCGGGAGGGGACGAGCGTCATGGAGGTCACCTGCCCCAAGTGCGGGACAGTTTACGCCATGGACAGGGGCGATGATACCGAAGAAGTGAAGAAGTGACTCCATCGCAAATGATGTGATGGATTGACTACTTCAGCACGCCGTGCCCGATCAGCCGCCATTTACCGCCGATCCGCCTGCTTATCGCGAGCCTCTGACCCGGCTCGGCGGCGACTGGTATCTTGAGGTTCATCTCCGCCACATTGCCGCGGGCCGACGTGACCATGCCCACCGTCGTGGCGGTTCCGATGCTCAGCATCAGCGGCTCGTTCGTCTTGACGCCCTCGACCTTGATGTCCTCGGTCGCCCCGACGACTTTGTCGAGCAGCTCGACATCGGCCATCATCTTGTGCATCGGTTCGGGCAGCGTCCCAGGCGGCCCGACCAACCGCCCGACAAGCGAGTCGGACTTCGTGAATGCGGGGTCGAGGAACGTGCCTATCGCGACCAGCCCGCCAGGAACGACCTCCTTGCGGGTGCTCCCGCCAGAGTGAAGCGATCGCACCTTGCTCGTCAGCTTCTGCCACTCTGCGTTCGCCCCGCTGCCCACCTGCCTCCCCGGGGTGATCTCGATCTCCTCTCCGACCTTGAGCCTCCCCCGGGTCAGGGTGCCGCCGATGACCCCGCCGACGAACTTGTCAGGCCCTGCGCCGGGGCGGTTGACGTCGAAGCTCCTCGCGGCGTGCATCCTCGCCGGCGCCTTCTCGTCGAAGCTGGAGGTGGGGATGAGCTGCTCGATCGCCATGAAAATCGCGTCGATGTTGACGTCGTGGTGGGCCGAGACCGGGATGATTGGCGCCTTCTCCGCGATCGTACCCCTGACGAAATCCTCTATCTCCTTGTAGTGCGCCCTCGCCTCCGCCTCGGACACGATGTCCACCTTGTTCTGGACGATGATTATCTTGTCGACCCCTATGATGCTGAGCGCCATGAGGTGCTCCTTGGTCTGGGGCTGGGGGCACTTCTCGTTCGCGGCAATGAGGAGGAGGGCGCCGTTCATTATCGCGGCCCCGCTCAGCATCGTGGCCATCAGGGTCTCGTGACCGGGAGAGTCGACGAAGCTGATCGCCCTCAGGAACTCGGTTTTCCCGCCGCAGTGCTTGCACGTCTCGCTCGTGCCGAAGCATTGGGGCGTCTCGCAGGTCGGGCACTTGTAGACCGCCGCGTCGGCGTAACCGAGGCGTATCGAGATTCCCCGCTTGACCTCCTCGGAGTGGCGGTCGGTGCTCTCGCCCGTCATCGCCCTCACCAGCGCGGTCTTCCCGTGGTCGACGTGCCCTACGACGCCGACGTTGACGACGGGCTGGACCGGCACCTTCATTGAGACTTCTCCTTGAAGGCGTCCTCTATTGACTTAGGACCCCTCTGAGAGATCTTGAGGTTGAGCTGGAGGATGTCACCGCTTATCGTGTTGCCGCGGAGGTTCTTCCTCTTGCGGATGCCTCTCCTATCAGGATGGAACCCGGTGCCGCCGGAGACCAGGACGCGGCGCCTCCTCGGGCCCGTGAGGTCCCTCCTCATGGGGAAGCCGTCCTTGTCGCTCCCGCCCGTGATCTTGAGCTTGTAGCCGGGGAGGCTCACGAACAGGCCGTCCACGTCATCGCCTATCTTCTTGCCGATGAGGGCGGAGGCGTAGTGCCCCGCGATCGTCCTGTTGTACGTCTTCCCGCTCTTCGGGTCGCCGATTACGGCCTTGAACTCCACCATTGTTCACACCGAGGTGGGCGACTAAAGAAGGGGGCGGATAAAAACCTACTGCTTGCGGCCGGTGGGAGAGATGCGTCCGCTTGCAGGTGGCGGGTCTCGGAAAAGCGGTCGTTACCGAGGGATTGCACCGACTGAGACGGATGTGGGCGATGGCGGCTATTCTGTTCCAGCGAACGCCCTCTATTCCTCGGTCGGTTTCAAGGACTATGACTTGTCCGAGCCGTGGAGAGAGAAAATGTGAGCGTGCCGCGATGTGCTCGATGGCGCACCCTGGCACGCTCAGTTGCAGATTCCCGGTGCCTATGTCCGCCTATGACGGGTAGAAGACCGCGACCATGGTCCCGCGAGCATACCAGTCCGCCGCGTCTTGGCCCGCCGCCATGTAGCCGGCCAGGTAGTAGGTGTATGTGCCCGCCGTGACGGTCTCGATCCATTGGCTTGATTGTGTCGAACCATAGACTGCCGAGGACGCTCCGGACTCGATGTAATAGACTCCCAATTGATTGTCTATAAGGTCGCAGCGCGCCACGTCTATCGTGATCTTGAACCAGTAGGCGTCCGTCTGGCCATTCGTGTGACTGAGCAGGTCGTACTGCCAAGCGCTTATCACTATCTGCCCGTCTGCCGGGACAGTGATGGTCAGCTGCATGAAGGCCTGGCACGAGACCGTGATGGTCGTGAGCGTGCCGGAGATTGTGGAGACCATGAGTGTGCCCGGGCCCGGCGGACCCTGCAGGCCCTGCGGACCTTGCGCGCCCGCGCAGTCGAGCACGTCCACGACGAGATCGCCGTTCTTGTCCTCGGTTGCCACGTCCCCGACGCCGTTTCCGTTCAGATCCCAGCAGGCGAGGCCATCCTGGCCTTGCGAACCTTGCGCGCCCGCGCAGTCGAGCACGTCCACGACGAGATCGCCGTTTATGTCTTCGGTCGCCAGGTCCCCCACGCGATTGCCATTCAGGTCCCAGCAAGCAAGGCCAGTCAGGCCCGTGTTTCCCGGTAACCCCTGATTTCCCTGCAATCCCTGGTCTCCCTGGATTCCCAGGGTTCCTTGGTCTCCCTTCGGCCCTGCGGGCCCCGGGAACATGACCATGCCGACCAGCGCAAGTGCCAGACCGGCGGCACCAAGTGCCAGAGCCACGCCAGCTAGAGCGTTCCCCTTGCGAGGAGGGGATATAGGCTCCGGCGCGGCACTCGGCGGCGGTGGCATCATCTGCGGCTGAGGCGGCGGCATTCCTGCACCTGTCGTCTGTCCCGAACTCCAACCTGACATGATTGATTTCTCCTTTGTGTCCATCACGGATGGACTGCAGTGAATCGGCATCTCCAATATCAAAGTTCTTCTCAGCCTCTGAGTCTTGATAAGCATCGAAAAGGCGGCTGGAAGGTGCGCACCAATCAAGGGTGGCGGTGCCGCTCGTATGGTCGCCGCCATGCCCTGCCATCCAAGAACATCCCCCACCTGAAGATGCCGAAGATCACCGCGCCGATGATGAGCAGGATTAGGCCGATGCAGCAGGTCCCGAAGTACTGGAAACCACCGAAGAAGATCTCGATGATGTTCCTGTCGTCGCAGTGCAGGCCGCAATCAATGATGCCCGTGAACGCAACCCACGCGAAGATCGCGAAGAAGACGAGGCCGACGATGAGGCATGTGAATCCTATGATCCACCAGTAGACACGCTCCGCATAGGCTTCGGGGTTCTGGATCGGTCCCCGGATGAGTCCGCCGAACATCGCGGGGAGTCGCAGTGCGGCCCGATACCTAAGCGTTGCCACCTGATTCTCAGGCGGGGATGGTGGGTGTTACTTCGCCCCAAACAGGCCGAGGACCTTCCCGATGTCGTCGAACGTGGCGGTGATCTGCGCACCCTCGTCTTTGGAGAGGCTGCCCATCTCGTGCACCGCCTCTACGAACTGGAGCATGACGTGGACCGCGTCTGCGGTGTCGAAGTCGTCGTCCATCGCCTTGAAGAACCTGGTCCTTGTGGATCTGACGACCGCATCGGCCTTCCCCCCGCTCGGCGGGCCTTCAGCGTGCTTCGCCTTTTCTATCGCCTCGTGCACGTGGGCCAGCTCCTCCTCGGTCCTCTTGAAGCAGTCGCGGTCGTACTCCACGTTCTTCCTGTAATGCTCCTTGAGGAGGCAGAGGCGTATGGCTTCAGGGTTGTAATTGCTGAGCAGGTCCCTGAGGATGACGAAGTTGCCGAGGGACTTGGACATCTTCTCCTGCTCGATCGTGATGAAGGCGTTGTGAAGCCAGAAGTCGCACCAGTTCTCCACGAATGCCTCGCTGATCATCAGCTCGCTCTCGTGGTGGGGGAAGACCAGGTCGGTGCCGCCGCAGTGTACGTCGATGGCGGGGCCGAGGTACTTGGTCGACATCGCGAAGCACTCGACGTGCCAGCCCGGCCGCCCCTCGCCCCAGGGGCTGTCCCAGGAAGGCTGGCCCTCCTCGGACTTCCGCCAGAGGGCGAAGTCGAGGGGATTCTCCCTGCCGCCCGTCGTCTGAGCCGCGTCCACCATCATCGTCCTGATGTCGCGGTGGCTGAGCGTGCCGAGGGATTTCGCCTTGCCGACCCTGAAGTAGACGCTGCCATCCGCCGCGTAGGCGTAGCCCTTGTCAATCAGCCCCTTGACCGTCGCGACTATCTCCGGTATGTGCTCCGTGACCCTGGGATACACCTCAGCCCGCCTCACGTTCAGCCTGTCCATGTCATCGAGGAAAGCTCGTATGTTCATCTCCGCGAGCTCAGACGGTTTGATGCCGTGCTGACCGGCGGTGCGGATGATGCTGTCCTCTATGTCTGTGAAGTTCTGCACGAGGCGGACTCTGTGCCCGAGGTAGTCGAGGTATCTCCGCACGACGTCGAAGGCGACGTAGGAGCGCGCGTGGCCGAGGTGGGCGGGCGCGTAGACCGTCGGCCCGCAGACGTACATCAAGACCCCGGAGGGCGTCCTCGGGGCGAACTCCCGCTTGCTGCGGGTCTTTGTGTCATACACCATCAATGTCATCGAGCGGCCTGACCCCGTAACAGATGCCGGTTGGACTTAAGGGTTTTCCCCACCTGAGGGATCAGTCCTGGACGAGCTCAAGGAGGACCCCGCTCGTCGATTTTGGGTGGATGAACGCTATCTTGCGGCCATGAGCGCCTATCCTCGGGGTCTCGTTGACCAGCTGCAGCCCCCTCTCCTTGGCGAGCCTCATCGATTCCTCGATGTTCTCGACACGCAACGCGATGTGGTGGACCCCTTCGCCTCTCTTCTCGATGGACTTCGCGATGGAGCTTTCAGGCGCGATCGGCTCGAGCAGTTCGAGCCTGGTCTCTCCGATTGGAAGGAACGCGACCTTCACCGCCTCGCTCGCGACCGTATCCGTGGAGGAGACCTTGAGTCCGAGTGCTTCGTAAGCTTTGACTGCCGCCTCCAAGCTCCTCACCGCGATTCCAACGTGATCGATCTTCATGTCCTCACAGCTCCTGCTTCGCCCTGTACGTCCCGAAAGCGTCGCGCAGGACGTCGCTTATCTCGCCGAGCGTCGCGCCGGACTTGACGCAGCCCAAGACGTAGGGTACGAGATTGTCTCTGCCCGCCGCAGCCTCGTTCAACTGCTCGAGACCCCTCAGCACCGAGTAGCTCTCGCGGCGTTTCCTGAAGTCCGCGAGGCGGGCCACCTGCCTCTGCTCTATCTTGGGGTCGAGCTTCAACGTCTCCACCGGCGCGCCTCCCTCGTCCTCGTAGGCGTTGACGCCGACGATGATTCTCCTCTTCTTCTCCACGTCGAGTTGGAAGCGGTATGCGCTCTCAGCGATCTCCCGCTGCACCCACCCTTTCTCGATCGCCGCCATCATCCCGCCCATCTTGTCGATCCGCGCGATGTACTTCTCCGCCTCTTCCACGATCGTCCGAGTGAGTTCCTCGATGAAGTAGCTCCCCGCCAGCGGGTCGATCGTGTTCACCGCCCCGCTCTCGTGTGCGATTATCTGCTGCGTCCTGAGGGCGATGCGGACCGCCTTCTCGCTCGGTATCATCAGGGCTTCGTCCATGGAGTTTGTATGGAGGGACTGAGTACCGCCGAGCACGCCCGCCAGCGCCTGGTAAGCGACGCGGACGACGTTGTTGTAAGGCTGCTGGCGGGTGAGGGAGACGCCCGCGGTCTGCGTGTGGAACCTGAGCATCATCGAGGCTGGGTTCTTCGCACCGAACCTCTCCTTCATGATCCTCGCCCAGAGCATCCTCGCGGCCCTGAACTTCGCGACCTCCTCGAGGAGATCGCTCTGCGCGTTGAAGAAGAAGCTGAGCTGCGGGCCGAACGAATCCACCGCCATGCCGCGCTTGATCGCCGCATCGACGTAGGCGATCGCATCCGCCAGGGTGAAGGCGACCTCCTGGATTGCGGTGGCGCCCGCCTCGCGTATGTGGTAGCCCGAGACGGAGATCGCGTTCCACCTCGGCATCTCCCTCGTGCAGTAGTCGATGAGGTCGACCGCCAGGCGCATGCTCTCCCGCGGCGGGTAGATGTATGTCCCGCGGGCGATGTATTCCTTGAGGATGTCGTTCTTGAA
>JAFNFQ010000010.1 GCA_017885655.1 Methanobacteriota archaeon
CCTCATCACCACAGAGAGATCTAGCCCTTTCGCCTCGAGCGCCTTCGAAGCACGGGCAGAGACTTTAATCCCGTCCTCCGCTTTCGCAAACGCGATTATCGGCATTTCCTTGTTAGCTGCGCCGGAGCTGAGAAGCATGCCCGCTGTGACGCCGACCACCGTGTCCTTAATCTTGTCCTCTCCGTGGAAGTACTGTATCGAGCCCATCTGCGAGATTCCGATGCCGTCCACGAAGTCGAGGGAGCTCACTATCGTCTCGCGGTGATTCTGCAGGAGCCCCATGGCCTTCTTGTAGTACTCGTCCCTGTCTCCCCGGCACACCATCAATCCAACCTCCGCCTCGTCGTACCGACCGCAGGCGTTCAGCAAGGTCCCGAACTCCTTCGCGTCCCGCAACGGGCTGCCAACCTCCTCGCGCAGGAGTGTATACACCTCGCCGATGAGCCGCTCGACCTCCTTGTTCCCGCAGCCGCGCTGCAGCATGTGCGTCACGAGCTCGGACACGACGCGCCTCTTCTCCCCGCCATCGAGGCTCGACCAGGACCGCCACTCCTCGTCGACCTTCAGGTCGATGCCTATCTCCAGGAGGAAAGCGATGCAAGCCTCCTCGTTTCCAGTAAGTCGGGGAATCGCCGGGTCTGTCGCGTACTGGAGGAACTTGTGCAGCGGCCTTGTCTCCCGCCCGAAGAGCCTCAGGTCCGTGGACGCCTTCAGGACTCCCGCCATCTCACCGTCCTTGATGACCTCGCGGTTGAAACCCTTTAAGCGTCTGAACTGCGCCTCCTGCACGTCCGCCACCGCCCCGACGACGGCTATTGCGGCGAGATCCTTATTCTTCGAGTCGATCTCCCTGGAAACCGCATATGTGACCGACGCCCCACTTGCGTCGTCCGACCCCATCCCGAAGTCGTGAGGATTGAGCATCAGGACATCGTCATGGGCCTTCGCGAAGGCGAAAAGGTCCCCGCGCGCATTCTTCGGCGGCTCAGGCCGTGACGGAATGTGGTGGTCGGTGATCACCGCCTTGAGCCCCTTCATCGAACCTAGCTGGCCCGCCCCGAAGTCGACGAACCACGCGAGTGGCGGGTTGGAGTCCTTGATCGCCTGCACCGCCGCATCGTCCATCTTCTTGAGGAACTCGACTCGGTGCTCGATCCCCGCACGGGACAGAGTCTCGGCGGCTATTGCGGCTCCGCAGATCCCGTCCGCATCGATGTGCGAGTAGACGCGGACTTCGGATGCGCGCTTGACCGTTGCGGCGATTTCCTTGGCCCTTTCCAGCATCTTCTCCGACTTAACCGCCATCGGCAATTAAGCTTTGCAGAGGACTGAGTTGGCCTCACTGATTAAGAAGGCTCATAACGGCAGTCTATCTGGCGATACTCATCCTCGGATTGCTGACGGTATTCGTCAGAATGGCCAGGCATAGGTAGAGCCTTGAGACGGTCGTCAATGCCTACGCAACTTACTCATACTCGCGCGGTGTTCTCTTGGAATGGTAGGAGAGGAGCGGCTTGCGGACACTTGTCTACGTGCTTGTGTGCCTCTTGATTGTGAGCGCAATCCCGGCGGCCTTGGCGGCTGCGAAGCCTGTGGAATCCTTGCACGGAGCGCAGCTGGGACTTGTCGGGCTGAAATCTGACCTTGCGCGATTCGCGCGGTTGAGCACGGCACCCATCAGTGACTACGGTGGATATTCGGTCTTCCAAGTCGGCGAGGATGAGATCGCACGGCTCGACTCGATGACCGCGCCATACTTCCTCCTTCCGGACCCGGACTATCTCGGCCTCGAGTCCGTCGTCGGCTCGCTCCCCCGCATCGACATCAGTCAGCTGCCGCCGTCACCGGAGCTTGTCATCATCCAGTTCCCAGCTCCGCCAAAGCAGGAATGGCGCCACGCGCTCGAGGAGAATGGAATGATGACGCTGGCGTACATTCCCAATTACGCCTATCTAGCTGTTTCCTCTCGCGATCTTAGAGGAGCGCTCACCGCTCTTCCACTCGAGCCGAGACTCTTCGCCTATGATTCTTCGGCGAGAATCGATCCACGGCTGGTCTTGGGCGAATCGCCACAACGCGTCCGATTCGTGTTGTTGAAGGCCCCGGGCTTCGCCGATCCCATCGAAGTGATGTCCCGCCATGGACTCAGGCCACAGGTTTTCTGGGAACGGGGACCATTGGCTTTTGCCGAGACATGGGGCGATCAGACAGCTCTGGAAGCTGTGACGCACGAACCTTCCATGGTCTGGGTGGAGCCCGCACCCACGCCCAAATTCTTCGACGAGATTTCCGATGAGATTCTTGGCGGCAACTTCACTCCCGGGATGCCCTGGGATGGCGATGGTGCCTACATTCATTCCATCGGCTACACAGGATCCGGAATCATCGTTGCGATAGCCGACACCGGCGTGGACACAGGTAACCTGACCACGATGCACCCCGACCTCAGAGGGCAAATCGCCGCCTTGGTCGACTTCGGAGAGACGGACCCGAGCGACGGTGTCGCCGAGGACGGGTATGGCCACGGCACGCACGTATCCGGCATCGTCGCGGGAACCGGAGCCTCCAACGGGCGCGATTTGGACGGCTACCTCTACGGAATGGGCATTGCCCCGAACGCCTCGATCGTCATGGAAAGAATCTCAGATGACCAAGGATATTGGATGGCCCCGGCCGACCATGTAATTGCAGAGAACGCAGTCCGAAACGGAGCATCTGTCAGCTCTAACAGCTGGGGCAGCATGACATACGGAGTCTATGACTGGCAGGCGGCTGAGTACGATGCATTGACGAGAGACGCGGACTTGTTCACTCCGGGTGGACAACCACTCCTTCATGTATTCGCGGCAGCGAACTCGGGCCCGAGTCCGTACACGCTCGCGTCACCCGCCGTGGCGAAGAATGTGCTCACCGTCGCGGCGAGCGAGAACTACCGCCCAGCGTTCGGCAGCGAGGCCGACAACCCGGAGGATATCGCGGATTTCAGCAGCCGCGGCCCCGTCGCGGACGGCCGATTCAAGCCCGATATCGCAGCGCCGGGGACATATGTCGCGTCAGCCCTCTCCAGCTTCCTGGCGCCGGGCATGTGCGGTGGTCCTCTTGACTCGCTGCACGAAGCTTGCTCGGGGACGAGCATGGCCACGCCGCATGTGGCTGGCGGGGCTGCGATCTTCCAGCAATACTATCGAGGCTTGTACGGCATCCTCCCGAGTCCAGCAATGACCAAGGCGGCTTTGATCAACACCGCGCATGACATGACTGGCGCCGGCGCCTCCCTGCCGATCCCGAACACCGACGAGGGCTGGGGCAGGATGGACCTCGTATCCCTCCTGGGGTTGGGCAGGCCGGACGAGTATGCGGACGACCAGACGAATTCTCTCCAGACCGGTCAAGACTCGGTTCACCAACTGACAGTGATGTCGTCCGCGGTACCGCTTCGGATCACCATGGCCTACACGGACGCCCCGGCGGCGGGGTTCTCGTCGCCGACTCTCGTCAATGACCTGGACCTTGTCGTCACCGACCCAACCGGCCGCACGTTTTGGGGAAACATGCTGGTGAATGGACGGTCGATAGACTCGATCACGGGAGGAGATAGACTCAACAACGTCGAGAGCGTCTACATCCAGAATCCGGAAGTCGGCCTCTACACCGTGAGGGTCTTGGCAATCAACGTGCCCGAGGATGGAGTGCCTTTGACTCCCGCAATCGACCAGGATTTCGCGCTCTTCGCCAGGGCGAGCCTGGAAGCTCCGCCTACGCCGTCGATTTCATTTAACCGCGACTTCTACACGGCGCCATCGAACGCGAATGTGTCGCTGGCGGGCGCAAGCCTGAACGCGGATCCTCTCGTCCGCGAATCGGTCAACGCCGTCGTGAGATCTGACACTGAGCCGCTCGGCGAGAGCCTCACGCTCACTGAGGTCGGACTCAACTCAAGCCTGTTCATCGGGACAATCGGGCTTCAGCTCGGCGCACCCGTGACAGACGGGGTTCTGCAGGTTCTTCACGGAGACCTGTTGAATGTGACGTACACCATGTATTACGACGTGGCATGGGTCGATACCGTCGCCCCAACGATTTCCAATATCGCCACGAACGTGAGGACTCGCACAGCGACCGTGACATTCACGACGAGCGAGGATACCAAGGGCCTCGTGGAATACGGCGATACGACTTCCCTCGGCAACATCTCGGAGTCGCTTTCCTTCGCGGTCTCGCACAGCGTCGACCTGGTCAATCTCAAGCCGAACACAACTTACTTCTTCGATGTCGTCGCGACGGACCTGGCAGGCAATCGGGCGCGAGATGACAATGGCGGCCTGCACCACGCTCTGACGACCGAGCCCCTGCCTCCGATCCTCCTTGTCGACGACGAACCGGACAACCTCGACGTCTCATTTTCCGACGCGTTAAGCGCCAACGGCTTCGCTTTTGAAGTGTCGCAGGGTCCCGCGCCTTTCAATCTGATGAAGGACTATCGAATCGTAATCTGGACCACGGGGGCAGACGGCTTCGATACATTGACAGCAAGCGATGAGAGCGCGCTGGCGTCCTACCTGGATGGCGGTGGCAGCCTATTCCTGTCGAGCGAAGGCTACCTCTGGAGAGGCGTCTCCTTATTCACCCAGAGGTATCTCCATGTGGCAAGTTCTTCGCCGCTCATCAACCCGCTCACCTCGGTGCAGGGCGTTCCCGGGGACCCGATATCGGGAGATTTCCCCGACATGGCCCTCAGTTACCCGCAGTCCATAAGCGCACAGAGCCTTGATCCAGATCTGATCGCGACCGGGATATTCGAAGAACCCCTGGGCACGAATGTTGCGGTCAAGGCGGACGCGGGCACTTACCGCGTCGTTTTCTTCGCATTCCCGTACGAGGCCAGCTACCTTGCGGATTCCCTGGCAGGCACCCAGCTGATGTACCGCATCATCCAGTGGTTTGGATTTGGGATAGGGGTAGACCTCGCTGTCGTGGGCGTCACGGCACCAGCCTTCGCTCCTCCCGGCGCAATCGTTCAGGTGAACGCCACAGTTGTGAATCACGGTGCGTCGGCGGAGGTGAACGTATTGGTCAACTTCACGGTCGATGGAGCCCCGGTCGATTCTCAGATGATTCCGTCCATCGACGCTGGGAAGTCAACCGATGTGAGCTTCCAGTGGACAGCATCGACGGAGACGACGCACAGCTTGACCGTCGAGGTGTCGCCCGCGCCTGGAGAGACCGTGTTGTCCAACAATGCGCGCTCGGTGACCGTCCTGGTGACCTCGGCTCCTCCGATCAAGGTCGCGGTCATCGACTCCATGGGCACGCAGAATCCTTACTTCTGGGACTATCTTCAATTGAATTGGCCCTCCTTTGGTCCTGTCCCGATCACGGTGGACACAACCACTCTCGCGGGGTCAGGTTTCACCTATGCGGATATCGTCTCCACGAAAGCCAATGTCCTCGACATCTCGTGCGGCATGAGGGAATACACCACTCAAGAAATCGCCGCAATCGAGCAGTACCTCCAGGGTGACCGAGGCCTCGTCGGCACCTGCACCATCTCGTCGACGACACCTGGCAACGCGCCTTTGGCGCGACTCTGGGGCATTTCGGACAGTTTGCCGTTTACGTACTATTCGGTCGCACCGGTCACACCCATAAGTCCGTCGAATCCACTGTTCAGGAACGTGACCGTCCCATACACTCCCGGTTTACCCATCGGCACCTCGCCGTCCAACGACCTTTCCTGGGACGCGGATGATCTGACGACTGGGACATATGCCGGGATATCGTTGCCTGTGCGCTCCTCGGCCGTGGTGACAAACGGCCTGAACGTCTACTTCTCGCCGTTCGTGGATGTGGGCGACGCGAGCATCACGACTGAAGACGACTATCAGATCATGTACAACGCATTGATGTGGGCGGGAAGCGGGGCTGGAATCGCAGTGAGTCACGCTGCACCCCCAAGCGCCGAGGTGAACACGCCTTTCGACGTCACTGCCAATCTATCTTCGAATTACGATATCGTGTCGGTGGAGGCGTGGTATCAGCCCCCGGGCAGTCCGAGCTACCAGTCGGTCCCGATGAGTCTCGTCATGGGCAGCCCCACGAACGGGACATGGTCTGTGACGATCCCCAGCCAGAGCGCGATTGGCCCGCTGCACCTGTACGTCGAGGCCACGAACACTTGGGGAAGGAACGCGACGACGCAGAAGACGACGGTGCGGATAGTTGACACGACAGCACCTGTCATTATCGATATAACCTCGGGAATCCCTGTGACTCACTCGCCATTCACGTTCGCCGCATCAGTCACTGACAACCTGGCGGTCGGCTCGGTCCATGTGGAATACTGGTACGGGACAGGCGGCCACACGAATCTGACAATGATATTGGCGGGAGGACTATACCAATCCACGATCACTGTCCCAAACACGACGGCATCGCTGTCCTACAAACTGTCCGCGGTTGACTCGGGCGGTCTCTGGACGGCGACGAACGCCGTGACGCTGAGCGTCTCCGACCCATATCCGCCAACGGCAGTCGTCAACGACCCATTTGAAATTGAAGAGGACCGCCTCGCGAGGTTCGACAGCGCGGGCAGCTGGGACAACGTGGGCATAGTGAACTTCACATGGGACTTCAGCGACGGAATAGTATTCTACGGCGCCGTGGTTTTCAGGATCTTCGATGAGCCCGGGCGGTATGATGCCACGCTGACCGTTCGCGACGCGGCAACGCTGACCGGAGTGGCAAGCACGTTTGTCCTCGCAACCGACACAACACCGCCAGCCGCAAGAATCTCCGTGCCGACATCAGTCGATGAGGACACAGCGTTCATCGCAAACGGGTCGGGCTCATCAGACAACGTCGCGGTCGTGAACTTCACATGGAGCATCAACGGCATCCCTGTCGCTTGGGGGCCAATCGCGATCCTCACCGTCTGGAACCCCGGGCTCGTGGGTGTCACTCTGGACGTGCGCGATCTCGCTGGCAACAACGCGACCGCCGCTTCAGCGGTGACAGTGCGCGACATCACTCCGCCACTCGTCTTGATCGATGGGGGAACCAACGCACGCAAGATTAGTGCGGGAGACTCGCTGAGCTTCGACGCTTCCGGAACCACCGATAATGTCGGAGTGCACTCGATTTCGTGGGATTTCGGCGATGGAACGAACGCCACTGGACTCACCGCAAATCATAGGTTCGAAAAGCCCGGGACATACACCGTGACCGTGAAAGCGTTCGATGCGGCGGGTAACGACGCCTCGGTGACCATCCGAGTCGACGTCGAAGACTCTGGCCTCTATGCCGTCATCGGAATCAGCATCTTGATTGCGGCGGTGGCCCTCGGGGTGGCATACCTCGTTTGGGCAAGACTCCGTTCGCGTCGAGACAAAGGGCCAGCGAGAGAGAGCGAGAAAGAGGAGGAAATGCCCACGGAGGACTCAGGTAATCGCTGAAGCATCTGCTGATTACGTCGCCAGCCTCGATCCGAAGTAGTACGCGACAATCCATGCGAGTGCGTTCTTTGTGTATTCGGGGAAGAACCTGGGCCAGCTGAAGAGGAGCGTGCCACACAGGTAGCCGACGAGAAGCATCGCGGCAACCGCGTTCGCGTTCCTGAATATCGCGATAGCCCTGTTCGGCTTTTTCCCAGCCTTCTGCCGACGCGCGACAATTGCCGACGCGATGTAGCCGATGATATAGCTCGCGAGGACCTCCAGAATCAGCGTGAACGCTTCGGGGATTCCGCGGCCCTGGTACCGCATGTAGGCAATCACTCCAAAGAACCCCAAGAGCAGGACGAATCTGATCGAGCCGCGGGGGAGGAATAGTGGCTGCCTCGTCCCCTCCGTCGTCGCGGGCGCGATTGGCGGGCCCATGCCGCTGCGGACACCGAAATAGAACCCCACGACCAGCAGCGCGCTTTCCACGAGGATTTCCTCTATCGCCTCGCCCTTGAGAACCTGATACCAGAGAGTGCCGCACAGCATCAGCGCAATGACCGCTCGAACGCTGCCGGACGGGAGACCGAGGGGCTGCGGGGGCTTCTGCTGTTGCATCTGCTGTGTCTGCTTGGGAATCTCCCCGGCCGCCATTGCACTCTGACCCGGCGGCTGATTGGCGGGAACAGTATAGAACCTTTGGAAGGGGCGCGACCGGAATCCAATGCGGCGGGTTTGCCCTTGGCCTCATCTGAGGAATCCGAGCACCGCACGATTGAACTTCTCCGGCTCATCGAGGAACGGGAAATGCCCGCTCTTGTCGAACACGATGAGCTTAGACCCTTTGATCCTCCTGTGAAGGTCCCATGCCAGTTTTGGCGGTGTCGCCTTATCGTGCTTCCCCGCCAGAATCAGGGTCCTTGCCGCCAGATTGCCCAGCTCCCCCCGCACATCCCAAGCCCTCATCTCGGAGAAGTTGAACGCCGCCCTATCGATGCTGAACTGGAGCGACGATTTCATTGCCTTGCCCATCGCTAGCCTGCCCCGCCGCGTGCGAATCTCAGGTCCGAGGAATACCGCGAGGAACCGCCTGAAGCTCTCTTCATTCCTATCACGGAGCGAGGCGGCGAGAGCTTCTCCGACACCGTGCGTTTTCATGATGTCAGGCAGCTTCGCCCCAGACCCGATGAGCAGGAGGTCGCTGACCCTCTCGGGGAAGCGAAGGGAGTAAGTGAGCGCGCAGGCAGACCCCCCCGAGTGACCGAGGAACACTGCCCCGTTGATTTCGAGCCTTGTCTGCAGCGCGAAGAGGTCTGACACGACCCGCTCCAGGCCGAGGTCGCCTTCCTGCATTGGCGGGGCCGACCGTCCGGTTCCCGGCGGATCGTGGTAAATCATCGTCAGGTTCCTCTCCAATGGCCTGAGGAATGACCTGATCGGCTCGCTGTTCAAGCCCCAAGGATATGGAGAGACGAAGCATGGCGGGCCCTGACCGCGGATGTAATAGGCGATGATTGTCCCTCTAGTCTCGAATGCATACTGACCTGGGTCGAGTGGACCGTCCATCAATCACCTTCGCTTGTCTCGCCAGCTGCGAATGCGCACGAGGATGAAAAGGTTATTTCAAGCGATTGCTTCTCTCTTCGGAGAAGGCATCCGCTTGGATGACAAAGAACTGAAGGCGACATTGGGCAGGTACAAGAGAATCGCCGTCGTGGGCATGTCTAAGGACCCGCAAAAGGACTCACAAAGAATCCCCCTGTATCTGAAGAATGCGGGCTACGAAATCATTCCGGTGAATCCCACCGCCACGGAAATCGCCGGCATGAAAGCTTACAAGAGCCTTTCAGAGGTCCCGTTCGACTTCGACATCGTGCAGATATTCAGGCCTTCGGAGGCCGTGCCGCCGGTCGTGGACGAGGCGTTGAAGACCAAGGCGAAGGTCATCTGGATGCAGCTGGGCATCATCAACGAAGAAGCCGCTGAGAGGGCGAGGATGGCGGGCAGGATTGTTGTCCAGGATCGCTGCATGATGGTGGAGCACAGGCGACTTCTGCCCGACCAGCGGAAGAAATAAAGGTATCGGCTCCATCTTCCACTCATGATGGCGGGACCGCGGGGTGGGAGCAACTCCGGCGGGACGAAGTCCCGGCTGGCGGATTTCATCCTCAGTTCGGGGATGTTTCGTGGGCCTCTGAGCCCCACTTTCGCTTCCCTCGCCAGCTACATTTTCGCCATTTCTGGCTTCATCGGAACTGGTACTTGGAGAGACTGGTGGTCCGGGACGGATGTCTCGGCACTGGATGCTTTTCTAAGACCGCCAATCACGCCGGACATTGTCTGGTTCTCCTCGATCGTCTGCGTCTGCCTTTTCGGCCTCATCACGGTCCTCAAGCGCATCTATCCGCCTGAGACCGGAAAGCTGACTCACTTCGCCTGGGCTAATCTCAGCATCCCCATATTCCTGGCTTTCACAGGCGCGGTACTTGTCAACCCGCTCACCTTGCCAGGTACGATTGCCGCCATAGCAATCACGCTCACTGTCGTCGAACTCGTGCGACTGGACTTGCGGAAGTCCGAAGCCCCGACAAGGAGAAGGTTGTACGCGATTCTTATCGCTTTCCTTGCTCTCGTTTGCGTATGGTTCGTCAACGGATTCCTGGGCCTGCTTTACTTCGAGTCCTACGAACCGTCGGAGATTCTCTGCTCTCTATTCCTAGTGATGCTCGTGCTGATGGCGGTCGTGGGATTCTTCGCATTCCTGGAAGGACGGAAGCTCCTCAGAGACCTCCCGGGCATGCGATGAGAAGTCTGGATTGAACGCGGGCTTCGAGCGAGACTATCATTTTTCCCGCCATCGCGGCGTAGCCTAGAACGCGGCTACTCCTGCCCACCAGAATTTAGCGGCACTGTCGCAATCCAGCCGTGTGGACCCACTCTCGCTTCTCCTGGCGTCGATCACGTTCACCATGGCGGGGACTATCATCGGAATCGGGACAGGGCTCTGTCCTGGCGTACATGTCAACAACGTCGCGCTCCTCGTCTACGTTGGCCAAGGGACTCTGACGGGAACTATCTTGGCACTCTTCGGCTGGGCATCTCCATCATCTGGCGATGTCATGCTTCTGTTGTCTGTCCTCATACTTGCCATCGCCGTCAGTCACACGTTCGTGAGCTTTGTGCCCTCCGTGTTCCTCGGAGCGCCGGATGAGGATACAGCGCTGTCGGTTCTCCCCGGTCACAGGATGCTCCTCCGCGGAAGAGGATATGAGGCTGTTCTCCTGACCGCCCGGGGTTGCCTCTGGGGCTTCGTCGCGTCCCTTGCCCTTATCCTGCCGCTGAGACTGCTGATGGGTTCGCCGGTCAACGCTTACGACAAGCTCAGACCCGTGATGGCGGGAGTCCTGGCCCTCGTCGTCACCCTGCTCATCTACAGCGAGGGCGAACGTCGCAAGGCGACCGGTCGGATGATGATCAAGGCGCATGAGGTCGGCGGAGTCCAGCTGCTTGCTGAGTCTGACGGAGAGCGCGAGGTCGAGCCTTGGCCCGAGTTCGCGGCGGGAGACGATGTGACCATCGAGGGCAAGGTGGCGGAAGTCTGGAGTGGCGGGATGCTGCTGGTAAGGGGCAGGGACAGGGTCGTCGTCGAGACCCAGGACGATTGGGAGAACGACGACGTCTGGGTCAGCGTCCAGGGCATCGCCCTGCCGGTCACGAGGACCGCCACCGCAAACGAGCAGCGGTCCTGGGCTGTGCTCCTCTTCCTCCTCTCCGGGGCACTCGGCTGGGTGCTCCTCTGCTCGCCGGGGATCCAGGCGGCAAACTGGTTCCCGATCCCGTTCCTGTCGAGCACGAACCAGTCCATGATGCTCTTCCCCCTCTTCTCCGGGCTGTTCGGCCTATCCACCATGGTCATGAGCGGGGCATCGAGGGAGACGATTCCTGATCAGCAGCTCGAGCTGTCGGGAAAGATGGAATCCTGGAGACATGGGAGGGCCGTCGCCTGCGGGACGATAGCGGGTTCCGCCGTTTCGTGGTTCCCCGGGGTGAGCGGGGCCTCCGCCACCGTGATCGCGAGGTACCTCGCTGGCGGGGAGCCGGATGGTCGCGAGAACAGAGACAACGACAGGGAGTTCCTCGTTTCCATCGGAGCCGCCAACGCCTCATCGACCGTTTTCACCTTGGTCGCTCTTTTCGTGATATTCAAGGGGCGGAGCGGGGCAACCGCCACAATCGGTTCGCTTCTGGCGGGAGGACTCTCGCCCTGGGAACCGATTTCCTCAGTGCCGCTCGCGATGTCTCTGCTCCTAGTCGCGTGCCTTCTTTCCGCAATGTGCGGGTATGTGGCGGCAAAGGCAATCGCCCGTCTGTTCGCGAGGAAGTGCGGCAAGATAAGATACGGTAAGCTAGTGAGGGCCGTCGTGGTCTTCCTCCTCCTGTTGATCCTGATGCTCACTGGCGTTCTCGGCTTGTTCGTTGCGGGAGCCGCAACCGCAATAGGGGTGCTGCCGCCAATCATCGGCGTGAGGCGGGTGCACCTGATGGGCTCGTTGATCCTGCCCGCAATCCTGCTGCTCGCATTCTGACGGTCAAGCTACATCCAAGCGGAACCTAGAAATCCATCACCGCCGCATCTGCACTGGGATGCCATGGTCAATCAGTTCTCTCGATGCCTTCTGGCCATGGCATTCTTCGCCGCAATGTCCGCTCCGCTGGGCTGGCAGGTCATCTCGTATGCGCTGTTCGCGACGGGCATTGCCGCAATAGTCCTCACCGACTTCGCGATCGAGGGTCGTTGGAAGAGAGGCGCCGGGATGTGCATCGCCCTTCCTGGAGTCGGACTGCTCGGCGGGCCGAACCCCGCCCTGCTAATGATAATTCCAGTTGCGGCTGCAGCGGTATTCCTTGCTGAACATCTCACTCGCATGAAAACACCCGGAGAAGGTGAACCGCGAGAATCCTCGAAGAGACGCGACGATCCTCTGGCTAACCTTTGCGTCTCACTGCCCTCGGCAGTCGCGCTGTTGGCATTCGTCGCGCTGTGCTAGTGATTGTCCCCTTCCTCTCGCGTGCCGTAGGGCGTGGAGTAGTTGAACGTCTCCCTAATGCGCGCGATGCCGTCTATCTCCTTGATGTAGTCTGCCACCGTCTCGGGCACGAGCGCCTGCCAGTCCGCTCCATCGTATATCCTGTGCCGGACCTCGGTCCCGGAGTACATGCCTCTCTTCTCCAGAGGCAACTCGTAGACCTTGAACCCCTTCTCCCTGAACAGCCTGACGACGAGAGGGCTGTTGGTGTAGACCACGTCGAACTTGGGGACCAGGGAGAGCACATGACCCACCCAGACCGAGTGCACGTGCGTATCAGGGATAGGGACGATGTGATAGTCGTGTATGCCCGCGGCGTCGAGGGTCCTCTTGATCATCTCGTACCTCTCGCCTGCCGTGAACGGGTTCTCGTTTGTGTGACTGTACTGCGCGCTGCCTATGCCGATGATGATCTCCGAGTGCTTCTTCAGTATGCGCTTCACCATGACGAGGTGGCCGTTGTGGAACGGCTGGAACCTGCCGATGAAAAGCGCCCTAGGCGTCGTCATCATAATCCTCCTCGCCGATGAAATCGTCTATGATCTCGCAGTCGACCGTGAGCCACTTCCTGCAGTGCTCGCAAACCCCATCATCCATCAATGGCCTGAGAGTCACGTTGAACTCATAGCACGGGAAGGTTTCGCCGTCAACTCCCCCCGCCTCGTCTAGCAAGGCTGCTCACCTAATGCGGGACCGCCCTGTCCACCGGGGGGGCCTCGATCAGCCCGCCCGCCTTCGGAACGAGCGCAGACAGCTTCTTCAGCAAGCTCTCCTTCTTCGGCCCTACCACCAGCGCGTTCTGCAGGACCTCGTTGAGCGTCTCCACGGGGACTATCTCGATCTTGCCGACGTACTTGTCGTCTATGAGCACGTCCCTCAGGTTCGCCTTGGGGATGATGACCTTCTTGATGCCCATCTCAGCGGCGGCCTCTATCTTGGCGGTGACCCCCCCAACAGGGAGCACCTGGCCCCTGACGCTCAGGCTTCCGGTCATCGCCGTGCTCTGGTCGACCTCGACACCTTCCATTGCGGAGATGACCGCGGTTGCCACTGAGATGCTCGCGGAGTCTCCTTCCGTGCCCTCGCGGCTGCCTACGAACTGAACATGGATGTCATGGTTGCTGATGTCCTCACCAGTGTACTTCTTGATGAGGGCCGAGACGTTCTCGACCGCCTCCTTGGCGATCTCACCGAGCCTGCCCGTCGCGACTATCTTGCCGCCATGTCGCGTCTGAGCCGGCGTCACTTCTGCGGCAATCTGCAGGACTACACCGGAGAACTCTGCCATGCTGCTGTCCCCCGCTAGGACGGCGAGGCCGTTGACCACGCCGATTATCGCGCCCTCGGTCACGAACGTCTTGTACTCCTTGCCCTTCTCTATCATCCTGTCCGCGACCTGCTGCTCGAGGGATCGCGCTATCTTCTTCCCCGACATCACATGCTCCGCGGTGACCAGCGGCGCGCTCTCTTCCTGGGCAATGTCGCCCGCCACGCGGACCAGGCCGCCGAGCTCCCTGAGCCTGAGAGTCAGCTGGCCCCTGCGGCCGGCGCGGCGCTGCGCCTCCCTCAGGATCTCCATGACCCCGGTCATGTCGAAGTGCGGGATCTTCTTGTCCTTGGTGACCTCCTGCGCCACGAACCTGACCAGCTTCATGCGGTTGGGGTCCGTGTCCTGCATCGTGGCCTTCATGTAAATCTCGTAACCATAACCGCGTATCCTCGACCTCAGCGCGGGGTGCATCCCCTGCAAGGCGTCGAGGTTGCCCGCCGCCACGAGGATGAAATCGCAGGGAACCGCCTCCGTCTTGACCATCGCACCTGACGACCTCTCGCTCTGGCCGACGATCGAGAACTCCTTCTCCTGCATGGCGGTCAGGAGGCTCTGCTGGCTCTCAATCCGCAGAATGTTGATCTCGTCGACGAACAGCACGCCCTTGTGCGCCTTGTGTATCGCGCCCGCCTCCACCCTATCGTGGGCGGGGGTCTCCAGGCCGCCTGACTGGAACGGGTCGTGCTTGACGTCCCCCAACAGGGCGCCGGCATGGCTGCCGGTGGCGTCGATGAACGGCGGCATGTCGTCGAAGTTGTGGCTGACCAGGAGCTTGGGGACGTTGATGCTCTCCTCCCGCCGCCCGCTGTACCTGGTCATCGCGTAGATGACCACCGCCAGGATGAAACCGAAGAACATGATCATGGGATTGAACTTGGGTGGCGAGGAGCTCCAGTCGAACGAGAAGAGTATGGAAAGGGCGACGATGAAGAACATGATCGTCATGATCATCGAGGCCCTCTGCTCCTTGCGCTGCATCGCCTCGGCTTTCTGGGCGTTGACTATCTCCCGACCCTTGCTCGCAGGGACGACACGAATCTTGGGCTCGTTAGAGTCCTCCGGGTTGTGATAGACGAGGATGTCCTGCAGCTCATCCTTGGGCACGAGCTCTGTCATCGAGCGCGCGAGCATCGATTTGCCCGTGCCCGGCTCGCCTATGAGCATGACGTGCCGCTTCTGCTCGGCGGCCTTGCGGATGACCATCACGGCCGGCTCCTGACCTATGACCTGGTCGACGAGCCTCTCGGGTATCTTGACCTCGGCCGTGCTCTTGAACTCAAGTTTCCGTATCCATTCCTCGACTGGCGGCAGTGGAACGGCCTCTGATGGTTGGTCAATCATCTAGGGTCTCTTCCGTGAATTGTCCCTTGTACCCGAAACTATGCAGCGGACTAGTATTAAACTTTGCATGCGATGTTGCTGATGCGCTATCCTGAATTCACTTTCCA
>JAFNFQ010000011.1 GCA_017885655.1 Methanobacteriota archaeon
GGGCGGGTGGGGCGGCTTTTACTGAACTTGCACTTCCTCAAGCACAACTGGCCCCCGGTGCACGTGCTTCCGCCAGACCGCGAGCGCTACCTCCGCTGTCTGGATGCGGGCCATTCAGGCGACCTCTCCCAGCTGGAGGAGTTCCTCACCGTCGCCATTGGACGCTCCCTCCTCGACCTTCTCGACCAAGTCGGAACCAAGGAGGACGAGTTGAGGTCTTTCAAAGAACTGGAGAAAGCTGGCCCGTATTCCGCCAAGTACCTCGCGCTGCGCGCGAGTCAGGGGCGGCTGCCGGCGCTGAAATTGAAGGGGGATTGGCACACAAGCCAGAGGGCTCTTGATCTTTACCGCGACGCGACAGGTCGAGCCTGAGATCACGGCTCTGGCTTCAGGTCAGGACTGCATCGTGCGAGATGAAGCCTACTCCGCCGAGTGTCTCAATCGCTGAGAGAAGACGTCACTTGCTCCTCAGAATCTCAGCCGCTTCCGCCATCGACCTCAGCTTCTCGAACGCCGTGCGGCGCTCGAACTTCCTGAACATCCCGGGCGCGAAACCGCAATCCGGGTTCAGCCATATCCTCTCGGGATCGAGATGCTTCCCCGCCCTCCTCGCCCTATCTGCGATTCTCTTCGGACTTTCGACCTTGGAGTCGGTAACGTCCACTACCCCCAGCCCGATCTCCCTATCGCTCGGCATTTGCTCGATGAACCTTGCGGGGTCGCCGCTCCCCTTGCTAGCATATTCCAGCACATATTGCTTCACCTTGATGTCCATGACGTCAGGAAGCAGTCTCTCGTAGCCGATTCCCCAGTTCGGGGAGCCCTTCACCGGCCAGCGGTCCATGTGCATGCCTATCCGCACGCCGGAGATGCCTTTCACAGCCTCGTTCATGAGGTCTCTCCCCAGGCTGAGTTCGTCCTTGAAGCCCCTGTACTTCTGCCCGTGAATCAGGCCGATGAACTTCCTGTAGCGATCCGGTTCCTCGCCTGCCTCGACCAGGTCGCCAAGCATCGGTTCGTCAAGCTGGACGAAAGCCGCGCCGGCGTCCCTCAGCCTGACGATCTCCTTCCGCACAATCTTGACGTAATCTGTCGCGAGGTCTTCCGGCTGGCGGTAGAATGGCTTCGAGAATTTCTCGTCCCAAGCCTCCCACATCACAAGGTAAGGGCTCGGCAGCGTCACCTTGACCGGTTTCTCAGTGACGCTCCTGGCGAACTCGAGCTCGCGCACCGCCATCGGGGCATCCTTGATCGTCCCCGCCGCCACCGCCCTCCAGTAGGTTATCGGCGCCTTCTGCTCCTTCATCATCCGAACGGCATCTGGATTGATCTCATTGATGTGGACAAGCTGGAAGCCCGGAATTGTCTGCCCTACGAATGACACGAAGCTCACGCGTCTCTGCTCTCCATCCGTGATGACATCGATCCCCGCCAGCTCCTGTTCTCTTATCGTGAGCTTGACCGCGTCATCGAGGAACTCGTCGTACTGCTCCGCTTTCATCTCGCCGGACTTTACCTTCCCGAAGGCATCCTTGAGCCACCTGGGTCTCGGAAAACTCCCGACTACTGATGTGGTGTACACGAACCCTTGAATGTCCACACCCTACTTATTCCTTGACGATTAATCCCCTTGGGAAGGACGGAATCGATGAACCGCGTGCCCTACGCGTGTCTTGCGATACTGCGGCATCGATTGAGGGTTATCGAAGCCGAGGCTCCGCGCCTACAGCCACAAGATACCCTGCAGGCACCCATGCTGGTTGAACCACCCTGACAAGACCTCTATGAGCTGCGAGAACTGCTTGCCGTCACCATGTGCATCCGAGGCGGCTGGCGCCTTGGTGGAGTCTTTCTTGTGCAGCCTCACGACCGAGATACCTTCGAGGCGTAAGACCTCGAAATCGACCGAGAAGGACACTGCGGGAGCCTTGGAAGGATCCTCCGTGTGTGGGGCTTGTTTCTCCGCCTTCCCTCCGTACGGAGAACTCAGAGTCATGCGGAATCCACTTGATAGAAATGCCCGACGGAGAATGGTCTGGACGGTCTCTATCGGCGCCCGCACCATTATGTCCACGAAGCCGCCTAAGTCCTCCACCTCTCAAGTATACTTTCCGCGCTGCGACCATTTAATGGTTGCGGCCCGGGTCGATGCCGCCGGAATCGAGTCGAGGAGTGTGCTGGGAGCCGAGGGGCGCCCGCGTTGGTTGATCACTTCGATATCGATACCAAAAACATTTAAAGAGGCTCCGGTGATAGCTAGGCCAGCACTGCATTGCCACCAGTCACGCAAGACCCCACAGTGGGCAGTGGGCGGTAACGTCATGAATTCCAAATTGGCGGTTCTGCTAACCTTTCTCATGATATCGTCGACGCTCTTCGTCCTCGTGACGCCCGCCCGTGCGGACCAGAACGCCATAAATGCCGTTTCGGCACCGACCGCGGACACACCGACTGTCGACAATGGAGCGTATTTCGTCTCCCCAATCACCGCACTCCGCTACGAGATAATCTCCGATCCCGCGTCTGGCGGGACTACGTATCGACTCGGGACGAAAGTCTACGGCAGCGTCGATTCAATCCTTGACCAAGAAGCAGCCCCATTCCCCGATGGGCAATACAAGATTGAGCCCTCCCTCAGAGGCGTGGATGCAAGCGGGGAAAGCGACGGGAGACTCCCGGTCATCATTTTCCTCGCCCCTCAGTTTGGGCAGGAGGTCTCAACGCGAATCAAGGAATCCCGCATGGCGGGCCTCGAGTCGTTGTGGGGACAAAGGATGGAGCTACTGGACCGTATCATGACGACGAACGTGCTCGGCCCATTGCCTGCCGAGGCGGCATCGATAGACCCGCGGCTGGATGCACAGTTCAAGCAGATTGATTCGGAGTACTCCTCGGCCCTGGTCGAGATGCGCGGGCAAATCTATAGTGAGACTGAGAAGCTGAATTCGCCCATGCAAGATCCCATTGTCGCCAAGATTGTCAACCTGGGCGGGCGCGTGATGTACCGCAGCCCGTTCGTTAATCTCATCACCGCAAGGATCTCGCCGGAGGGCCTGAGGGAGATCGTGAAGGACGCGCTGGTCGGCTCTGTCTACAGAGACGGCATCATGACCGCCCAGCTCGACGTTAGCGTGCCTTCGATCCACGCATCGGACTGGTGGACCGGCGGATATAATACGAACACCTACAAGTTTGTCGTCTCGGACACAGGTGTCGATAAAACCCACCCTGCTCTCACCGGCGTCATAACCGATGAGAAGGTATTCCACGACGAGGCACAGCTCTCGCCTGTTTATGCGGACAATGCCACGAACCCGGATGACCTCCATGGCCATGGGACCCACGTGGCTGGTATCGTCGGGAGCCAGGACACGACATACCGAGGTGTCGCATACGGCTTGAAGGGCATCGTCAATGCGAAGTTCGGGTTCATAACGACCGCGGGCGACGGAGCCGGCACATGGGGCGATGCTATGAAGGCCCTCGACTGGGCGTTCGGCACCGCGGGCGCCTCCATAGGATCCCTGAGCTACGGCGACTCCACCCCGGGCAACGGAAACGGCGGCTTCTCTAAGTTCCTTGATGCAATCGTCGATGACCTCGGCGTCCCCTACGCAGTCGCAGCGGGCAACGACGGGCTGGGCGGCGGCGGCACGCTGGGACAGCCCGGCGATGCGTTCAACGTCTTGACGGTCGGCGCAATGGACGATAGGGGCTCGACTAGCAGAACAGGAGACACCATTGCCGACTTCAGCAGTCGCGGTCCCACCACGGACGGGAGGATCAAGCCGGACATTATGGCGCCAGGTCAAGACACCTCAAATCCCAGCTGGGGCATCTACTCGTGCAATGCGAAATGGGAGGGAGGCGCGCCTGACTGGGTCGATTTCATGGGTACCAGCATGGCGGCACCGCACATCGGCGCTTCCCTCGTCCTGCTCATGAACTATTTGGGTCCCAGGGGGTTTGCCCTTCCCGCCATACCGAAGGCTTTGCTCCTCGAGAACGCGGAGGATAAGGGCACAATCGGTCCCGACAACGACTACGGTTGGGGATACGTCGACCTTGCACCTGCGTTCACCAACAGGGATAAGGTCTACAACGAGACCACCAAGCCCGGTCAGCCCAAGTTCTACTTGGGGACCTGGACGGCGAATGACAAGGCGACCTTGGTCTGGCAAAGGCACGTGACCTACAAGGGCGCGGCGTACCCGACGCAGTTCTACGCCCTCAATAACCTTGACCTTTCCCTCTACAATGGACCCGCCAACTCGCTTGCGACATCGAGCGCTTCGACAATAGACAATGTCGAGCAGACGCGCTACGGCACCGCCATCGCCACCGCCGTGTTGAAGATCAAGGCGATGTCTCCGCTTGTCGGAGTGACCAACGAACCTTTCGCCATCGCGACGCAGAGGCCTTTCACTTATGCGAGGCCGCCGACATACCAAATAACCTGGACAGGACCGTCCTCGATCGAGGCAGGGAATACGTTCGCGCTGACCGCCAATGTCACCAACGTGGGTGACCTGACCGGTTTCGGCGCGGTCGGCACGCTCAAAGTGCCCGCGGGTTTGACGCTGCTGACTGGCAATAACCCCGTCACCTTGGGCGACATCGCTGCGGGGGCGTACAAGACGTCCTCGTGGACGTTCACAGGCGTGAGTGTCGGCAACCAGACGCTCTGGTTCAACGTGACGTCGAACGCCTATGGAGAGACTTTCAACGGGACCGGAAAGTACATGATCCGCGTGATGGACAGCTTCCCGCCGACGATTAACAGCATCTTCGCGCTCCCCAGCCCGCAGAACGCAGGGCTTAAGGTGAACATCACCGCCGACATCACTGACAATCTGGGCGTCTTTGCCGCGAAGGCCTACGTCGTCGGGCCCAGGGGATTCGTGGGCAACTTCTCCATGGCGAAGAACCCGAGCAACAACGTCTGGTATGTGGACCGTCCGTACCTCGTGGCGGGAGTCCATGACGTCACCGTGTGGGCGAGCGACATGGACCGTTGGACATCGGCCCAGACGCAGTTCACGATCATCGACTCTACGCCGCCGATAGTCATGGGCCAGAACGCCCAGCCCAACCCGCAACAGATTCATGGCAACGTGAACATCACTGCGCAGATCTCCGACCAGGCGAGCATCTATGAGGCATGGGTGGAGATAACCGATCCTCTGGGCGGCATGACGAACAACTCCCTCTCATCAATCATCAATAGCTTCTGGTACGATCGCCAATACGACATACTCGGCAGCTACGCGTACAGGATTTCAGCCTCGGACCCATCAGGCAATTGGAAGATAGCGGTGGGGTCGTTCAACATCGTCGACACGATCCGCCCCGCCATATCCCTCGTGACCGCACTGCCAAACCCCCAGATCATCTTCGCAACGGTCAACATCACCGCCGTGATCGTCGACACGGGCGGGATCGTCGGTGCCTATGTCGAGGTGACTGATCCCCTCGGCGGCAGGACCAATACCTCGTTGAGTCGCAACGGCGACGATTATTGGCTCGAGACTGCGTACAACATCCTAGGCGACCATTCGTTCATCGTGTCCGCCGTGGACATCGTGAACCAGTGGTCGGACGCGGGAGGTGCGTTCAGGATCATCGACCCGTTCCCACCCATCGCTGAGGCCGGTCTGGACGCGACCATACCATGGAACACGACGTTTGTCTTCGATGGCTCCAGCTCCGTTGACAACTTCGGGATAGCAGACTACACCTGGACCTTCTTCGACACCGCACCTGTCACGCTCACAGGCGTCAGTCCGACGTATCGCTTCACCAACCTTGGCACCTTCACGGTGACGCTCACCGTCAAGGACTATGCCGACAACGAAGACAACGACACCATGAGGGTCACGGTTAGGGACTTCACCAAGCCGGAAATCAGGAACCTGGCGGCAGCACCGTCTCCTCAGAATCCTAATGTCCCGGTCGACGTGAGCGCAACCATCACGGACAATATCGCCGTCTCCGAGGTCTGGATAAACATCCTCGACCCGTTGGCGGTTAGAAGGAACGTCTCCATGCCGAACGCTGGCGGGAGCACCTATGCACTGGTGCAGAGCTACCTGCCTATCGGCACCTACTATTTCGATATCTGGGCAGCAGACTCGTCAAGGAACTGGAACACGAACTCGGGAGTCTTCGAAGTCAGGGACATGCTGAAGCCGGAGATAATCTCCAGCAGCGCCCAGCCCGACCCTCAGGAGGTCCTCAGCTCGGTCCAGATCGCCGCCACGGTCCAGGACAACGCCGGGGTCAGCACTGTCTGGGCCAAGATCGTTCTGCCTGGAGGCGCCCTCGCCGGCAACTACTCCATGTTCTTCGACCCTGGCTCGGGCACATACCGCAAGACCTATCCGACAGACGCACTGGGAATCCACACGTTCACGATCTGGGCAAGCGACCAGGCTGGCAACTGGAACAGCAACTCCGGTCAGTTCCTCGTCCGGGACTCGACGAGTCCGACCATCTCGCCGACGAACGCCAACACGAGGAGCGAAGTGGACACCGTTCTCAATTTCACCGCCATGGCCCAAGACAACTTCAGGATAGACAAGGTCTACGCCGATATTTCCACGCCCACCGGCGACCAGCTGAGCAACTACACGATGAAGTGGGGCCCGGGGATCGGAGGCAACTATTACATCCTGTTCAGCCCCACTGAAATTGGCACCTACGACGTCAATCTGTCCGTCTCGGACACAGCAGGGAACTGGGGAATCGCGTCCGCGACAGTCACCAGTGTCGACACGGGCCTTCCGAATGCGGATGCCGGACCGGATCAGACCGTGTTTGTCGGTGACCTCGTGAGTTTCGACGGTTCTGCCTCGACGGACTCTCATGGCATAGCCGACTACACATGGACATTCACGGAGCATTCGACGTTGAGAACGCTACACGGTCCTCGTCCGTCATTCACGTTCACGCAGGCGAGCACCTACTCGGTCACCCTGACTGTGACCGACTACAGCGGCAATAGCGACACCGATCGCGTGAACATCATCGTGAATGCAGAACCGAACGACAATGGTGGCAACAACGGGGACGGTGGGAATCCCATTAATCTCATCGCCAACGAAATCCTCGCCTACAGCCCATGGTCATTCATACTGATCTTCGCGACAGTCATCCTCATCATCGGGGGAATCGCTGCGTGGCGGAGGTCCAAGAGGGACAAGATGGAAACGATCCAGGCCGCCAGGGAAAAGGCAATGGCACGGCAAGCCGCCATGCAGGCATCAGCCCCGCCGCCCCCGCCACCGGAGGGAGAGGAGCTCGCGGAGGCTCCAATCGAGGAACCCGCGCAGCCGATGACACCGCCACCGCCGGAGGAAGAGGAGGCGACATCGCCTCCAGCACCGCCGCTACCAGAAGACTAGTGCTCGCACGATGCGTCAGGCGTGCCGCGGCATGCGGATTCGCCTAAGTTTTCGACTTCTTCGGCCTCGAGCATACGGCGTACTCGTCACCGTCGAAGAAGACATCCAAGTCCGGGTGCTGCCTCTGGATGTCCTGAATCAGTTTCATGATATCCTTGAGGGTGACAGACTCGTCGTTGGGATCTATCCTGTAGTGAATGCGCTTCTCTGCCATGGCTTTCCCCCGGCGGTCTGAGGCGGGCGTCGCGGGGAATATTGGAGGCGCATACATGGATTCGGCCATATAATGTTTTCCGGTATGGTCTGGAGGGTCGTTCTCGGATGGAAGTATTAAAATACGGTGACGGTCAATATAGCAGCATAGGAGTCAAGAAGAGAGTAGAGACTTCCCCCTCTATTCCGAGGTGTTCCCCCCGTGGCTGTTAAGGGAAAGGGCAAGGCCGAGCCCCAGGTCTGCACCGTTTGCGGCGGTGAGGTAAACGCCGAGGGCGAGTGCACGGTCTGCGGGAACAAGCAGGCAGCGAACAGCTCGGCGAATCAGGCCACGGCGAACGCGGCACCTGAGCTCACGAAGGATCAGGCGGTCAAGATTTTCAAGCAGATTGAGGGAATCGGCGACTCGAGGGCGAATGCGCTCTACGAGAGCGGCTTCACCTCGCTGGAGTCATTTCGGGACACGAGCGTGCAGGATATCATCGAGCTCGCCGGCTTAGACGAGAAACTGGCCAAGGCGGTGCACGACGGCGCGGAAAAGATGCTGGCGTCATCGAGTCAGCAGCCAACAGGCAACAACGACGCCCTCTATAAATGGCTCAGCGGGGAGAACGGCGAGGGCGGTCTGTCGGCATGGCTCGGGGCCAGCCCCGACGCTTCGAAGCCAGCCCAAGCCCCCAAGGATACCAACGTGGACGCCCTGAAGAAGTGGCTTTCTGGCGAAGAGGACGCGCTGCAGCAATGGCTCGGGTTCGACACGACCCCGCAGGTGGTCGTCGAGGGAGACGCCTTGAAGAGGCTCAGGGAACTCGAGAGGCAGTTGGACGAGAAGGACCTGCAGGTGGGCGAGCGCGAGAGGGAGATCGAGTCGATGAGAGTGGAGATCGACGAGCTCAAGGACGGTCTCCAGAGGCAATTGTCCGCCTACAAGGACGGCACATTCGACCCTGTCAAGTTCATCGAGGAACAGGCTGAGCTCAACAAGCAGCTCCAGACTGAAATCTCTAGGAGGAAGCAGCTCGAAGATGAGATGGAGCACCTGAAGAAGGGCAGCATCGCGGTCATAAAGTACGTCAAATCACAGCAGCAGAGGGGCGGCACGAGCCCCGAGATGAAGAAGCGCCTCGCCGAGGAGTCGATGCGCCGCCAGCAGCTAGAGACCGAGGTTGGGAGGCTGACGCATCTGCAGGAGGAACTGAAGAAACAGCTGGACGGCGGGCTGCAGAAGCTCAAGCCGGACGAGAGGGCGCTGAAGGAGAAGGAGCTCACCCTGGTCGAGAAGGAGGCGCTGCTCAAGGCGAAGGAGGAGCAACTGAGCGCGTACGAGGAGGCGGCGAAGAGGGGCGAAATTGACCTCGGCGGCGCCTCGGAGGAGCTGCGGCAGAGGCTGCAGGAGGAGTTGAGGGACAAGGAAGAGGAGTTCCGCAGGCGGGACGAGGAACTCAGCAAGAAGGTCATCCTCCTCGAGGAAGAGGTCAGCAAGTACCGCATAGACGAGAAGCTGCGCAAGGAGGCGCAGGAGCTCAAAGGGAAGCCCAAGGACGTGATAGACCAGGTATTCGCGAAGAAGGAGACCGAGTTGCTCTCGAAGGAGAAGTCGATACTCATCCGCGAGCAGGAGATCCAGAGGCTCAAGGAGGAACTGCAGCTCAAGGAAGACGAGATGAAGAAGCTCACCGAACCGCTGAAGTACAAGGAGGAGGAGATGCTCAGGCGGGAGGAGGACCTCCTCTACCGCGAGAGGCTCATGCAGGCACAGCTGCGCAAGTTGGAGGAAGCGAAGGCGCAGGGCGGGTCGACTGAGGAGCTCGAACTCAAGGATAGGCTAGAGCAGCTCAAGTCCGAGATCGCCACCAAGGAAGAAGAGGTCAGGGCGAAGGAGAAGTATCTCAAGCAGAAGATGGAGGAGCTGAGGCTCAGGGAACAAGGCCTCATCGAGGAGGAAATCGACGCCAGGGAAGAAGACAGGACGATGGAGTTCAAGCAGGAGAAGGCGAAGACCGGCAGCCCCAGGCTGGACGACCTGCTCCTGGGCGGCATCCCGTTCGGCTCGAACGTCTCAATCTATGGTCCCGCGTACGTGGGCAAGGAGGTCATCGTCAACGCATTCATGGCGGAGGGGCTGAAGAAAGGCATACCCGTGATCTGGGTCATCACGGACAAGACCCCCGCAGACATCCGCGAGGAGATGCAGTTCATTCTGCCCGGCTACGCCGAATACGAGAAGCTGGGCCTCGCGAAGTACGTCGACGCATACAGCAGGTCGATGGGCTCGGAGACCCAGGACGCCTTCTCGACCTACATCAACGACGCGACCGACCACGAGTCGATACTCAAGGCGGTCGATGATATCGCCAAGGAGTTCAAGAAGAAGCATGAGTACTACAGGCTCGCCTTCAGGTCGATTTCGACCCTGATCGCCTACCTGGACCCGACGACCACCTTCAAGTTCCTGCAGCCCTTCGCGGGCAGGAGGAAGAGGGACAAGGCGATCAGCTTCTACGTCATCGAGAAGGGCATGCACGAGGAGCAGGAGATCCAGATGCTGGGGTCGGTGATGGACGGCGCCCTGGAGTTCAAGGTGGAGCAGCTCAAGTCATACCTAGCGGTGAAAGGCATCTGCGATGTCCAGAGCAGGGCCTGGATCAGATATACCTACAGCAAGCAGGGAGTCAGCATCGGTTCGTTCTCGCTGGACCACATCAAGTAGGCCAGCCGAGCGGATATTTTTCCCAAGAGAAGGGAGAGTCCCCTCACATCACTTCCATGCCTTGTCTCTGCTTCGATGGCGGCTGTTGGGCCGGGATGTTGACCGTGGGCATCGGTATTGGTGGCGGGAGCCTGAGGTCGCGGGCGATCATCACCGCCTCGGGTATGCAGTTGTTCATGATGACCGTGTGAATCTCGTTGGCCACCTCGTTAGGCATCTGGTTAGTGCTCGTCCACTGGCGCACGAGGTTGCGCGCCTGGCCCTCATAGACTATCCTGCCCTCTATCCTGATTAGGCCAACGACCTCCTCGACGGCACGGTAGTTCGCGGTGAACCTGAAGTCGACAGACGCCTCGCGCTCGCTCAGCTCGGTGATTAGGGTCACGGTGCTGTTGTGGTCTATCCGGAGGTTTGTCGGCTTGTCCGTTGACTTTGCGAACCTCTTCGCCTCTACGGAGGACAGTTCGAATGCTTTTATGGTGATTGTCCCACCGCCAGAGAGAGCAACGTCGTTCCCTTAATACCTTTTGCAGAGGGAATCTGGCCGCAGGATTCGAGGAACATGCCTTTCATCCCCTAGGTTTATAGTGACCGCAGACCTTATCGAGGCCGATGTCTCGGAAACTGGATGGTCGCGTGGCCCTGATAACGGGAGCCAGCGGCGAGATCGGGTCTGCCACTGCCATGGAGTTCGCCAAAGAGGGCGCCATCGGCGTCGCCCTTCACTACAACCGCAACCGCGGCCCAGCCGAGCAGATACTGCGTCGGATGAAGGAACTGGGAACGGACGGCATCGCTCTGAAAGCGGACATTTCACGCCCCAATGAAGCTGGAATTCTGGTCAAGAAGACTGTGGCGAGGTTTGGGAGATTAGATGCGCTAATCTGTCTTGCTGGCCATCCTTTCCAGCGAGAGCATTGGTTCAGCGAGTTCGAGAAACTCACGCCAGAACAACTAAAGAAACCGCTCGAGGTGGACTTGCTCGGGAATGCATACGTGGTTCAGTCTGCCATACCGGTTATGCGGAAAAAGCACCGGGGCAAGATTGTCCTCATCGGTTCGACGCCAGCACTGACGGGCGACTCTGTCGGAATCTCATACCTGATTGCAAAGGCGGGAATCCTCGCAATGACCAAGGCGCTGGCTCAGTACCTTGGGCCATCCAATATCAACGTCAACGCTCTGGCACTCGGCTCGATCGAAACGCGATCCACGACTGGCCATCTCACCGCCAGGGAGAGGAAGCATCTGGCGGCGGAAGCAGCGCTCAAGCGCTTCGGAACACCCCAAGAAATCGCAAGGGAGATTGTCTTCCTGATAAGCGATGATTCGGACTTCATCACGGGTCAAACGATCGTGGCGGATGGCGGCTACGCGATGAGATGACCTCAACGACAGACCGTGATTGGGGACCTAAAGTGGGCCCGCGGCGATTTGAACGCCGGTCGCCAGCACCCCAAGCTGGTAGGATACCAAGCTACCCCACGGGCCCGTGAATCGTGCGATTGCCCGACCCCACTAAATACATATCCCTAGCCGAAGGGCAGCGCGTCGTCGACCAGCTCCGCATTTGCGAGGATCATCCTGCGGCAGCAGTACCTTTCGAGTCCGAGAGAGTCGAGGACCTTCTCCGCCTTCTCGCCCGCCTTAACACGCTTCTGGTACGCTTCGTACGCTGAGCCGACGACCTTCCCGCATGTGAAGCATCTTACCGGGATTATCATGACATCACCTGTAGGACTTCTGCCTCTTCTTCCGCGCGCCACGGCCGAGCGGCTTCTTCGGAAGCTTCCTTCGCGTATCCGGAACCATCAGGGTCCTGTCGTAATCCCTGTAAATGGCCTCTAGCTCCTGGTCACCGGTGTATTGGACGAGTCCCCGTGCGATGGCGGTGCGCACAGCGTCCGCCTGCCCCATAATCCCGCCGCCCTGAACGTTGATGTCGATGTCGAGCGTCTCGATCCTCTTCCCCGCAAGGCGCAGCGGCTCCATCACCTTGAGCCTGACCAGCTCGGGAGTCATTATCTCTACCGGGATGTGGTTCACCCGGACGCGTCCCTTGCCCCTCATTACTGTCGCCCTGGCAATCGCGGTCTTCCTTTTCCCGCTCGCGGTCGCGACCTTCATGCCACCACCTAGAACTCCGCGCCCAAGTGCTTCGAGATATCGCCCAACGACAAGAAAGATTCAGCAGTGACGCGGGACGCTTCCGGGATCCTCTCGAGCCTCTTGTCCTTGAACTCCTCGGGCACCGCCACATACACCTTCAGCTTCTTCATCGCGGTCTTGCCACGCGGCCTCTTATGAGGGACCATACCATTGATCGCCCTCTCGAGGATCCGATCCGGCCTCTTGGGATAGTAGGGACCCTTTCGCGTGCTCCCCACGTCCATCCGCCATCTGAATTCCTTCAGAATCTCGGCCTTGTCGCCTGTTATGAGAGCTTTCTCAGCATTGACGATGATGATCTCCTCGCCGTCGAGCAGCCTCTTGGCAACCACAGATGCCAACCGCCCGACAACGTGATCGCTCGCGTCTATGATTGTCATGCTCATCCCATTATCCTGATCCCCGCCCCGCTCGGATTCGCCGAGGCGAGTTCCCTTATCGTGACGGCGCGGCCACCCGCCGCTTCTATCTTCTTCCTCGCCTGCGCGGAGGCTCTGAACGCCGCAACCGTGACCCCGAACGTTAAGATCCCGGAGCCGAGCAGTTTCCCCGGGACGACAAGCAGCTCGCCCTCCTTCGCGAATCGGGCGATGCGGCTCACGTTGACCTCGCTCCAACTGCGATCGGGGCGCTCGAGTTTGACCGCCACGGCCCGCCATATCGGAGCCTTGTGCTCCCTGGACATGGCCTTGAGGTCGCTAATGAGCTTGGCCAGTTGTGGGT
>JAFNFQ010000012.1 GCA_017885655.1 Methanobacteriota archaeon
CGTCAGGGCGAAGAGCGTCTCGGCATCGAACCCGCTGCCCAGCTAGCTCGCCTGCCTGAAGATATCCGCCTTCTTGTCGTAGGTTGCCATGAGGAGTGCGCCGTAGGTCCCCGCCCTCTTCCCCCGCCCCGAGAAAGCGCCGACTATGACGAGGTCGACCGTGTCTGTCATCTCCGACTTGTAGTCGCGCTTGTACTTAATCCACTGGAAGCCGCGGGCCCCCGCCTCGTAGAACGACCCCGGCGCTTTCGCCACGACGCCCTCGCATCCGCCCTCTATCGCCTCGTCGAAGAACGCCTGCGCCTCCTCGACCTTGTCGGTCGTGAGGGTCTTGGAGAGCCTGATCTTCTCGCTCGACTGTATCAGTCGCTCAAGCGTGGCGCGCCTCTCGCTGAGAGGTTTCATCGTCAGGTCGGTCCCGTCGCTGTAGAGGCAGTCGAACAGGAACAGGTGGACGGGGTAGTCCAGCGCCATGACCTCGAGCTCGTACTTGCGCCCGCGCCGGCGCGAGACCTCCTGGAACGGCCTGAACTCGCCGGTGTTCGTGTCGATCGGCACCGCCTCGCCCTCGACTATGCAGGAACCGCCCTTGAACGCCTGGCGGAACTCGTCCCTGATCTCCGGGAACTGCTCCGTGATGTCCTCGAGGTGGCGGGAGAATATCTTCGTCTCCTTCTCCCCGATGTGCGCCTGCATCCTCAGCCCGTCATACTTGTATTCCAGGATGGTGAGGCCAATCTTCTCGATTATCTCCGCGAGGGACGGGAGGCGCTCGCACAGCATCGCCCTGATCGGCCTGCCGAGCTTCAGGTGGATGTCCGAAAGCCCCGCCATGCCCTTCGTTGCCAGTGCCTTGGACACCTCGCCGAGGTCCGAGGAGACGTTGTAAGCTCTCTCGACGTCGTCCCTCCTCTCCTTGTCGCCGAACGTGACGGCAAGAGCGTCGACTATCGTCATGTCCGCGATGCCCAGGCGCATCTTGCCCACGACCGTGCGTATGATGTACTTGGCCTCCTTCGGCGTCGCGTCGTGGAGGAGCTCCGCGAGCTTGCGCATCTTCACGTCTTGGGAGCCGCCGCCGGCCGCCCGCGCGATGTCGGCGAAGTTCTGGTAGACGCGCGAGACGGTGAGCTTCTCGCTGAAGAGGGACATCTGCTTCTTGCCCGCCACGGCCTGCTCCGCGACCAGGCCCATGTCCCCTAGCTCGTGCCAGAGGGATTCCAGGCGCTCGTCTGAAACCCCCGTCGTGAAGTTGAGCGTCTTCAGGACGAGCTTCTCCGCGAGGCCGAGTTCGATACCCGCGTAGTCGGGGTAGACCCTGCCCTGAGTGAGGTAGACCGCCTTGTCGATGATCTCTGGCGGCACCGCCTTGAACAGCTCGACGAGTAGGTCGGTCATCTCCAGGCGTTTGGTCGTAGCTTCGATCCTCTCGTAGATCTCGACGAGCTTGGAGTATTCCATCCGGAAGCGCGAAAGCCCTGAGGGGTAATAAAAAGTCGGTCTGCTGGAGACCTGCCTCCGTTATTGCTTATGATAATACTTTCATGGAGGGCGGGATGCTCTTCTAAGCATTCTTGCGGCACAAAGACCAAATAGACTCCAGACCATAGATAGCCAAGACGCGGGGTGGCGCTCATCCATTCGGTGCGGCCAGCACGTGGGCATAGCGAGAGACTTCGAGTGCGCTTGGTTTCTTTTGCGTTCGCTGTCGCACTTGCGATGGAATTATCCGTCGTGGCGGGGACTGGGGCGGATGGCGCACCGAGTGCGATTGGACAGACTGATGTCGGAAATATCGCGGCACAGAGTCTGGGATCACCCGCTGGTTATTTCATCGAGAATCTCGGTCAGATGGCGGGGGGTGTCCGATACTACGTTCTCGGCAATCCCTCGATAGGATTCAGAGACGACGGTGTGATGTTCGTGGTGCGGGAGTCTGCCGGCTCCGCGGGCGGCTTGCTTGATCCTCAATATGAATCGAAACTCACAGCCTACCTGATGAAGTTCGAAGGGGCGCATGTTGTCGCGCCTGCGGGGAGAGGATTGACGCCACACGTGAGCAACTACTTCTTCGGAAACGACCCCGCCGCGTGGAATCTCGATGTACCCAGCTTTAGGGAGGTAGTGTACAGCGACATCTATGATGGCGTGAGCGTGGTGTACCGCCAGGGCCCGACCGGCCTGAAGTACGATCTCGTTCTGCAGCCCGGAGCGGATCTCGGACAGATCGAAATCGCCTACGATGGCATCGAAGGAGTCAGCCTAGCCGGCAAGGATGTGACCGTGCGGACTGCGCTCGGCGAGATTCACGATGTCCTGCCGCGCTCTTATCAGGATGAGGGCGGGAGCGTAAGCTGCGAGTTCGCGAGCAAGGGAGCATTCTCTTACGGATTCAGGTGCGATGGATGGGACAGGACGAGCGCTCTGACAATCGACCCGCTGGTATACTCCACATTCCTAGGCGGAACCCAGGGCGACTACGGGAATTCGATCAAGGTCGACTCGGCCACCGGAGACGCGTATGTGGCGGGGTACACCGGATCCACGGACTTCCCCACAACCCCGGGCAGCTACAGCCAGACCTACAACGGCCGGGGGAGTGCCTTCGTCACGAAGGTTGCCTGGAACGGGACCTACCTGATCTACTCGACTTTCATTGGCGGGGCCGAGTACGATGGTGCGTTCTCGCTGGACATTGATTCATCGGGCAGTGCATACGTCACAGGATACACAGAGTCTCCAGACTTCCCGATCACGCTAGGTGCCTACAACGGGACGTATGCGGGAGGACCAAACTACGGCGCGGTCTTCGCCTTGAAGCTGAGCCCATCCGGCGATTCCCTGGTGTACTCGACTTACCTCGGCACGGGTGTCAGCCTGCCATTTGGGACCGTCGACAGGCCGTATGCAATCGCTGTGGATGGTTCAGGCAATGCGTATGTGACGGGTCACACGACCATGCCGACTTTCCCAACGACCGGAGGCGCCTATGACAGGACCTTCAATGGCGGTGTGTACGATTCGTTCTTGACTAAGTTGAACGCGAACGGAGACCGGCTGGTCTATTCGACGTACTTGGGCGGGAGCAGTTCAGACCATGCGCTCTCGGTCGCCCTCGACTCGAACGACAATGCCTATGTTACCGGGTTGACCGGTTCGGCGAATTACCCGACCACGGGCGGGGCCTACCAGACCACCTACGGAGGCGGCGTCTACGACGGTTTCGTGACGGAAGTGAACGCGGCGGGAAAAGACCTTGTCTATTCGACTTTCGTGGGCTCGCCGGGCATCGAGGAGTCGTACTCGATCACAGTCAATGCGGCGGGGTCCGCCTTCATAACAGGCGTCGCCCGCGACAACAAGTATCCAACGACAGCCGGAGCCTATTCCACTACGCTCAACGGGCCCTGGGACGCATTCGTCACAGAGCTCAATGCGGCCGGTTCGAATCTCGTTTACTCCACATTCCTTGGCGGGACAATGGGCGATGAAGGGTACGGTATCTGCCTGGATCCCAACGGCCTCGCCGTCGTCACCGGCACCGCAGGGGACAACGCGTTCCCGACCACGGCGGGCGCGTACGACAGGTCCTTCAACGGTGGCATATCCGATGTCTTCCTGACGAAGATGAACGCGGCGGGAAGCAACCTGGTCTACTCAACTTTCCTCGGAGGAACTGACCAGGAGCAGGGGTTGTCTGTCGGGGTCTATTCGGCGCGCGATGCCTACGTCACGGGAGATGCGTGGTCCAGCGACTATCCGACGACACCCGGGGCGTTCGACACGACCTTGAGCGGCACGCCAAACGGCATGGTGACGAGGGTCGTCCTCACCAACAACCCTCCGACCGCCAACGCGGGTTCAGACTTTACCACGCCGCGGAATGTCCACGCCGACCTCGACGGCTCGGCGAGCTCGGATCCTGACGGCGACGGGCTGCGCTACGCGTGGACCCAGGTCTCGGGACCTCCCGCCACAATCAACAACGCGTCACAGGCGGTCGCATGGTTCCAGCCGCAGTCCCTCGGCATCTACGAATTCATGCTCACTGTCCATGACGACTACGGCGCAGTGTCCACCGACAACGTCATCGTCACGGTGATAAACGACCCGCCGGTCAGCAACGCAGGTCCGGACGCCGGCAGCTTCAGGAACACGATGACCTACTTGGACGGGAGGGGGAGCAGCGACCCGAACGGGGACCCTCTCACGTTTGCATGGAGCCATCTGCTGGGGCCTGCCACCCCCCCGCTTAACGGCCCGGACCTGCCGAGGCCTTGGTTCACCGCGACCGTCCTGGGGCGGTACAGGTTCCAGCTGAACGTGTCCGACACCTATGGTGCCTGGGCCCTCGACACCGTGGACATCACCATCAACAACCGCGCACCGGTGGCGAACGCGGGAGCGGACCACTCAGGGCCCCCCGCCACACCGATAATCCTGGACGGTTCCGCGAGCTACGATCCCGACGGCGACGTAATCACCTACATATGGACGGAGGTATCCGGACCTCCGGCGACCATAACGAACTCCACGCAAGAGGTGGCTTGGTTGACGGCGTCAATCGTTGGAGTGTACTATATCATGCTCGAGGCCCGTGATGGATACGCGGGGTGGACGCTAGACAGGGTCAACATCACCGTGACCAACGTCCCGCCTGTCGCCGATGCGGGCCCCGACCAGATCGGGTACAGGAACACGCGCGTCGACCTCAACGGCAGCGGGAGCACGGACCTCGGCGGCACGATTGTTACGTATCTCTGGGCACAGACGTCCGGCCCGCCTGTCACGCTGAACAATCCGAACGCCGCACTGGCCTGGTTCATACCGACCACCCTGGGCAATTGCGCCTTCACCCTAAATGTCACGGACAACGATGGCGCGTGGGATACTGACAGCATGAACGTCGCCGTGGTGAACCGGCGACCTGTGGCGAACGCAGGAACGGATGCCGGGGCGTTCAAGAACACGCTGGTGACCCTGGACGGTTCGCTGAGCTCGGACGCCGACGGCGACACGCGGAGCTTCCTATGGTCCAAGGTCAGCGGGCCTTTCGTGACGTTGAACGGGGCCGATACCGCCAAACCGACCTTCACGCCGACAGCCTCCGGCGTCTACGTCTTCAACATGACCGTCAATGACGGATTCGGCGGGCTGGACTGGGACAACGTCACCATAACTGTCACGAACCGCGACCCTGTCCCGAACGCGGGGATCGACCAGACCGCCGCGGTGGACTCGCTCGTGACGCTGAACGGGAGCGCGTCGTTCGATCCTGACGGCGATCCGAAAACGTTCGCATGGACGCAGACGAGCGGCCCGGGCGTCATGCTGAGAGGGGCGGATACCGCCACGCCGACCTTCACTCCCACCGTCATCGCGGTCTACAGCTTCCAGGTCAGGGTCAGCGACAACGATGGCGGGTCCGCGACCGACAGCACGACCGTCAACGTGATCAGCGGGCAGCCTCCTATCGCAGATGCGAAGGTCTGGCCCGGCACGACGGGCTACATCAACACGGTCTTCGTCTTCGACGGGGCCAACTCGACCGACCCCGACGGGACAATCTCCACCTATTCGTGGGACCTTGGCGACGGCAACGTCAAGCCCGGCGCGAAGATCACGCACACGTTTTCGAGCAAGAGGCAGTTCACCGTCAACCTCACGGTCACAGACAACGACGGCATGACAGACAAGGCAACGCTGACCATCCTGGTCATGAACCGGCGGCCCGTGATCGTGTCTCATCTGCCCACGTCGTCCTCGGTCAATGTTACCTCGAACTACAGTTTGGTGTTCGTCGTCGTCGCGAGCGATCCGGACGGGGACCCGCTCTCCTACACTTGGCGGTTGGATAGTGTGCAGGTCGGGGCGGACTCTTCTACCCACATCTTCAACGAGACAGCCCTGAAGACATACGTGCTGAACATCACCGTATCGGACGGTCTGGCGCAGGACTGGTACGAGTGGGCGGTGACGGTCTCGTCAGGCGGGAATGGCGATGGCAACAACAACCCGGCGAACGAGAACGCCTTCCCTTGGTGGATCGTGGCGGTGGTCATCGTCGTCGTGGCCGTCCTGATCCTGCTCTTGCTCATGATGAAGAGGCGCAGGAAGGACGAGGAGTCAACAGTCCCGCCGAAGAAGGAGCATGAGGAGCCGCCGGCGAGTGTCCCGCCAAAGAAGGAAGGAGAAGCGAAACCGGCAGCCAAGCCTGCAGCGAAAGCCGCCACGAAACCCGCAGCCAAGCCCGCGACGAAGCCGCCCGCCGAGTCTGCTGTGGAGCCTTCTCCCACCAAACCGCCAGCTGCATCGATCGCCACACCGCCACCCGTCCCAGCCGCCAAGCCGGTCCTCGCACCCGCCGCCGCACCCACCCCCGCGCTTGCAGCCAAGCCCGATGTGACGCATTCCCTCACGGCGCCAACATCTCAAGCCGCCATTCCACTCAACGCGCCCAGCGCTGCACCCGCCGCGGTTCTTGCGGCCAAGCCCGCCACAGAGCCGCCCGCCGCGCTCACAGCCAAACCTGAAGCCGAGTCCGCGGTGGCCCCCGCCGAGGAGCAGCCCGCCAAGCCCGCCGAGACTCCAGATGAGCAGCCGGTCGTCCCCGCCAAGAAGGAGGAGCCACCGGTCAAGCCCGATGGCGAGAAAGCGGAGTAGATGCTGCAGGCACCTGTGGCCCTCACCTGACCTTCTTCACTATCGAGTCGACGATCTTGCCCGATGAGCCGGTGTAGAACGCGGGGTCGAGAGCCTTGTCGAGTTCCTTGGCGGTGAGCAGGCCCGTGACCTTCTTTCCGTTCATCACTGCGGTCTGAAAGCAATACAATCTGGAGAAAAACTCACCTCCAAACCCCCAGTCGTCTACGCTCTTGACTTTTCGCTCTTGCTCACACTCACTCAGCTCGCGCTATTATTAAATATGCATTGTATCATGCTTCGGCTGAGGAGAATTCTATGCCTCAAGATGTCGAAAAGGAACTGCGGAGAATCGGTGCCACGGTGTCAAAACCGATTATGGCGTTGATGGCCATAATCTTTGGAATACTCGTCATAGTCTTCAAGGACTTGCTGGTGTGGATTGTCGGGCTGTATTTCATAATACAGGGGATACTGTTCTTCCTCGACTACTTCGAGCTGAGCAGGAAATAGTGAGAATCCACATTATTGTCCTCACCTGATCTTCTTCACAATCGAATCGACGATCTTGCCCGCAGAGCCGGTGTAGGACGCGGGGTCGAGCGCCTTGTCGAGTTCCTTGGCGGTGAGCAGCTTCATCACCGTGTGGTCCTTCGCGAGGACTTCGCGCAGGTGCACTCCCTTCTCCCTCGCCGCCATCGCCACGTCCCTCGTGAGCTTGTGCGCCTCCTGGCGCCCCATGCCCTTCTTCACGAGGGCGATCATCACCGACTCCGACATGACCTGGCCCTTCGTCCTCTCGATGTTCTCCTTCATCCTCTCCGGGTAGACGCGGAGCCTCGAGAACACGTCCGCGGTCTTCAGCAGGATGTCGTCCGTCAGGACGAAGGCGTGAGGGATGATGAAGCGCTCCGTCGAGGACTGCGTGATGTCCCTCTCGTGCCAGAAGGCGATGTCCTCGAACGCGGGGATCAGGAGGCCGCGGACCACGCGGGCGAGCCCGCAGATGTTCTCGCTGGTCACGGGGTTCTCCTTGTGGGCCATCGTGCTGCTGCCCACCTGCCTCTCCCGCCCGAACGCCTCGGCCGCCTCGCCTATCTCGTTCCTCTGGAGGTTCCTGACCTCGGTGGCGAACTTCTCCGCCGAGGAGCAGATGTTCGCGAGCACCGCGATGATCTCGGCGTACCTGTCCCTGCCGACTATCTGGCCAGAGGCCTCCTCGTAGCCGATGTGCAGCTCCTTCATCACTATCTCCTGGATCTTGAGGGCCCTGGGCCCGAGGGCGGCGCCTGTCCCGACCGCACCGCTCATCTTCCCCACCGCAACGCGCTTCCTAGCCTGCTCGAGCCTCTCCAGGTGCCTCATCGTCTCGAGCGCGTAGACAGCCATCTTCAGCCCGAAGGTGATCGGCACCGCCGCCTGCCCGTGCGTCCTCCCGAGCATGACGGTGTCCCTGTGCATCTTTGCCTTATCGGCGAGGACCCTGCTGACGCTCCTCAGGTCCTCCGCTATCAGGTCGACCGCCGCGCTCATCTGCAGGGCGGTTGCCGTGTCCGTGATGTCGTTGCTCGTGGCGCCGAGGTGCACGTACCTCCTGGCGGACTCGGAGCACGCCTCGGTCAGCGCGAGCACGACTGACATGACGTCGTGCCCGGTGTCCTGCTCGATCTCCTTGACGCGCTCGAGGCGCACCTTGCCCGCGCTCGCGTTCTCCCCTATGTTGACGGCGTCCTTGAAGGGGATGTCGCCGACGACGGCGTGCGCCTTCGCGAGGGCCGCCTCGACCTGCAGCATCCTCCTCAGCTTCTCCTCCTCGGAGAATATCGACTTCATCTGCTGACGGCCGTAGCGGAACTCGAGGGGACAGATGGACATGAGGTGACCGCGGCGGCATCGGCGGTGGCGGTTATGATGCTTTCGACAAGAGGAGAGGGCGCGGACGTGATATGATAGACTTGCCTGTTTCCTTCCAGTCGTGCATTGTGCCTCATCACGCAATGAGGCCGGCGATATAACTCTAGAAACGACTTCATGTCCTCGAACGAATGACGATTTCGGATCCTCTACAGATGGCTGCGGACTGTATGCCCAAAGCCAACTGAATACCCGAATCTTGTCAGCCGGGATACATGATAGCGTACAGGAGCCCGAGAACCGACTGTTTTCTAGGGGCGAATAATGCGAATTCGACAGCCACTCGCATCGCTCGCTACCTCCCCGCAACGTCCACGGCGATGGCGACCTCGCGGAGTGATATTCGAAAAGCTTCTACGGCTTCATTCAAATTCTTGAAGTCTCTGATCAACTCCGTGTTAATTCGCTTGAGTTCGGCGTTTGTGAGACACGACGAGATGACTCGTTTCATCGCATCGGGGTCCGCGATAGATTCACTATGTGTGTACACCATGGTCCCGTATTCGTCGCCCTTGATTTCGAAGTAGAAAGTATTACCCGACTGGATGCGCGACACAGCGATGGAAAGAGGCCTAGCTGCCTCACCTAACGCAATTGCGTCCCAGCCGCGACTCTCCGCAAACGCCATGATGTTGTCAAGCACATACGTGTCCTTCTCGGACCAAGTAAAACGCGCAGGGCCCAACTTCGGAAATTCCTTCCCCATCTCATGTCCAATCCGTGGTTCAAGGAGTTCTCGGCGCCGCTTGAGTTGGGCAGTATATTGATTCCAAGATTGCTGAAACTTCAGCCATTGCTCATGGACTGCAGGATACCTCTTCTGGAGAAAAGTGATTCCTCGTTCCAATCCGGGAAGTTCTCGGACACCCAATCCCTCTTGACTCGTCGTGGGAACAACATCGGCAGGAAGAGCTTCCTTGGGGATGACCACCGCAATTGCGTTCGCATGCCCATGGATCCTTAGACGCTGAATTTTCACTTCGCTCAAGGGCTTCAGCACCTTTGCGTTGAGAGAACGACGGATGTTTTCTTCCTTGGCCGCATAGTGGTAGTATACCTGCCAGAAAAAGCTAATTGCGCCCAGGACGCCGCCAACGAAGGCAGTCCATAGGACCACATCCTCAATCGCCACGGGATTCCTCTGCGAAGGATTGCTCAATAGGCTCAAAACCTTTGCGGCAAGAGGAATGTTGACCGCAGATTCGCGCCATGCTGACCCTCCCATAGTCCCATAGCACCAGCCAGCAAAGTATCTCCAGACTCTGGTTGTGCCGCTTCTTCGAGGCAATCCTGTGCCCGAACATCCTCTTCAATGCTGATAATATGCCCTTTATCACCGCGCGGCTACAAGCCCCAATTTCGCTAACCCCTCGGTCGCGCTTATCTACCGGCTCGCTGCTAGCATGCCGCGTCCATGTCAAAGGAGAAGCCTGCCGAGGGCGTCCGAATCGAGTTGGGAGGACGCAGCGTCCTCGAAGTTTCCGAGCTGCGCTTGAAGAGCGGAGAGACGATCGTGTTCCCTCGCATTCCGGGGTTCGGGAAGCACTTGAGCATCTACTTCCCGTCGGGGACGAAGGTCGCCCACCATGTGACGCACCAGTACCCCGGTGGGCGCAAGAGACGCACAAGGCGGAAGGAGTCCGACCTTGGGAAGGCGTACCGCGATTTCCTCGCCGCAATCGCCCCCAAGGACAATCCCCCTCCCCGTGCTTCCATCCACAGCACGGCTGCGCATCGTCAATGGAAGGCATGGTTTGCCCGAGTCCTCCCGAGGGTGATCCGAAGTCCGACCGACCGCCCGATATGGGGGCTCCGCGGGGTAATGAAAGACTTCTCTGATCGAGTCATCTCCAGCGTCAACGCGACTGGCCTCCAAGTCCTCCCGATCGACGGCGTGATGGCGCTCGCCCAATCTTCCCACCCCAAGGTCGAGGACCTGTTCGTGCGCATGACCGAAGCGGACCTGTCGATGGCAGGGACTCGCGTGGGCTTCTCTGATGACTTCACCAGAGCCGTCATACTAGTCGACGGCGCACATCTAATCGAGATTCGAGTGGAGGACTCCGAAAAGGCTGAGGAGACCTACTTCGAGGCATTCGGAATCAGGGACTTCCTCGATGTGTTCAGGCTGTCTGAAGTCGGTCGACGAGTTCTCGCGGAGATGCGAGAAGTGCATCCTGAAGGAACCGCTCAACCCTAGCGCGGTGGGGCCAGGTGAACAGTCGCAGGCGCGCGGCGCCCAGTTCACATACATCATCACCCTCGAGAGCAGCGCCTTCCTGCCGACCCATGCCGTCGACGAGGTCACCGTGGAGGCCTTCTTTACGTTCGTCTCCCTGTCATTCTCCCGCCTTCCGCTTTCGTCCGCATCCGTTCCGGGCCCCCCGCGAACGAGGATCCGAAGCGATCCCTCCGCAGTGGGGTTCTTAAAACTAGCGTCCGGACGTATCTTCCCACCTAGATGCATCCGCTCCTTGGATTGATGCCCTCCACCGTGGATAATCCCTGCGAACCCAACCGGGTGAAAGGATGATCCCGGGCGGGTAAGGAGACAAGACAACAATGGGATATTCGGAAGCACAGATATTGGGGCTAGTGGAGAAGACCGAAGGACTGCAGGTGACGGAGAAGGAGACGCTGACGAAGGCGAACCTGAACGTCGCCACGATGCACGAGGAGCTCCTCGCCATCCACAAGAAGGCGAACGATTCGAACGAGAAGCAGGAGCAGAAGA
>JAFNFQ010000013.1 GCA_017885655.1 Methanobacteriota archaeon
CCTTGGCCCCGGTGGTGATCGTGGCAGTGTGCACGGTGCTGGCGGCGAGATTGCTCGATGGCACGAAGGTCGCAGTCGTGGCCGTATAGCTCACGGTCCCCGAAACCGGGGTCGTCCCCACCTTCAACGTGAACGTCGACGTGGTGATCGTCAAGGGGTCCATCGCCTCGCTGAACGTTGCGAGGACCTTGGTGTTGATCGGCGTACCGGTGGCGGCAGGGGCGGGGGATGTGAACGTCACCGTGGGCGCGGCTCCCGATGGGGTTTCGGATGGAGTCTGTGTCAGCAAGATGTAGCCTACCCCAAGTGCTACGACCAGGAGGACAATCGCGACGATTACAACGACTAATTTCTTTCCAGCCATGTTATTACCTTCTCCGGTGTCATAAGTGGGCCGACCTAGTTGGCTTCCCCCCTCAGCTGCATGGCGCCCTCAGACAGATTTAAATAGTCTTGTCCGGTTTCCTTAACGGTTCTGGGAAATGTGGACACCGGACGACCTCGATATTCGGATCATAAGAGCGCTTGCGTCTCCCGGCTCGTTCCAGTGGGACGTCCGTATCTCCTATGCCCGCGTGGCCGCGGGACTCCACGTCGACGAAGACACGGTCCGAAACCGGCTGAGGCGCATGAACGACGCCCGGTTCCTGCTGGGTTGGCAGCTCATCCTCAATCCGGTCCTGCTTGGCCGGGAGGCTGCCATCGTGGAGCTGCGTGTCGGTGACTCGGAATCCAAGCCCGAGGTGATTTCGCGACTGAAAATGCTGGAGGGCGTGACGCTCATCGCCGACTTCGCCGGCAAGGAGCTCGCAGTGACCACTTTGTACGAGAACGCGGCGACGCTGGAAAGGCAGGTTCAGCTGTTCGCCTCCCTTTGCGGTTGCCCAACTTCGGTCTCGTGGAGACTCGGCTTCCCTCCTTGCGAGCTCACTCTGACGAGGACGGACTGGCGGATCATCCAGGCGCTGCGGAGGGACGGGAGAGGGAAGCTCTCGGACGTCGCCCGCAGCCTGCGGCTTTCGACCCGGACGGTCAAGAGGCACCTGAAACACCTGGTCGAGGGGAATGCGTTCTACCTCGACCCCATCCTGGACCTGGGGAAGGTCGGCGGCGTGCGATGCCGGTTCTGGGTCACCTCCGAAGCGAGCCGGAAACAAGCGGTCGACAAGGCGATCCTATCCGGACTCCCGAGGATCATCTCGATGCACACGGCGCCGCGGGAGCATTCCCTTTTCATCGCCCACCTCTCCAATGCGTCGGAGATCCAGGAGATCTTGAAATGGATGAAAAAGGTGGAGGGCGTCAGGAAAGTCCGGTTGACCTTCGGGGTAGAACACATCCATGTTCAGGAGTGGCTTGAAGGCGAGATTGAGAAGCGGTTGTCGACGCGGGCGACCAAGCCAACGGGCCTGCTAGGTTTGTCACAGGGACAAGAAGCGTGCTCAGCCCGCCCCCCGTGAGCGACCCGGTGATGCGCGTCGGTCAGACTTTCGAACCTGTTCCCTTCGACACCCGCTTATGGCCGGACGATGCCTTCCGCGAGCTTCGTCGGGTGTTCGAGAAACCCGAAGTCCGTACCGTGCCGAAGGCCCCTAGTGAGTAAAACGCGCCATTCCTAAGGAGGCAGCGCCCCGGTCGGGATTCGAACCCGAGCACTCGGCTCGACAGACCGAGATCATAGACCGCTAGACTACCGGGGCCCGGGCTTCCCTATGAAGAGATGCTATTTTAGCTTTAGCCCGCGGAGATTGCCATATGAATCGAATACCACTTCGACTCGATGCCTCTCTAGGATTACCTAAATTGACAAGGTTGATAAATCGCCGAGTCTAGGGATTGCCATGAAGGCCAAATTCCGGTTTTATCCTCTCGTGCTGGCCCCGTTGATCCTCATGCTTGGGTTCATCTGGGTCATGGGCGGGACGTTGAACATGTACGATGTGAATTTCGCGCAAGGTCCCGCATCCGGGAACGAGAGATATGGCTACCTCATCGGAGACGTATGGTCGCAGGGAGGATGGTACAATGTTTCCTATTCAACGCTGTACTTCCCCACCCGGATCGGCCCCAATCCTGTCCCGGGCATGAGCTGGCTGCTCGACAATATCATGGCCCCAAATGCCGGTGCCGTCATGACCACCATGGCGGCGCTCGAATTGCTGATCGGCATCTCGATACTCACCGGCGCCTTCACCAAAATCAGCCTCCTGGGCGCGTCGTTGATGAACTTGGGCATCATTTTGGCGGCAGGCCACACCAATCCGGGAATCCTCAGGGTCAACCTGCTGATGCTCGCCTCGGCGCTCACCCTGCTACTCTATCGACGGCAGAATGCGTGGGGCTTAGATCCATGGCTCGCGAAGAAGTTGAGAAATGTCCCACTCCTAAAGAGAGTCGTTTCGACTCCCACAAAGGAGACTCCGACGCCGACCGCTGCGTGAGCTATCGAAGTCGTTGAAATAGGTAAGACAGTCCGGCGCCAGCGCTGGCACTGGACATTACAGTTGACCAGCCGCTGGCGACTTTCCAGAACCTACTTCTTCGACCATGCCTTGGTCGAGTTCCAGTTCTTCGGCCAATAGACCGGGGTGTTTTCCTTTCCCCATTCGTAGGTCCTGAACGAGCAGGAGACATTGAGCTTCTTCATGGTGGTGTGCGCCTTGTTGACCTTGCTCCAGTATTCCTTGCTGTCGTCCGCGGTCCACTTTGCGCTCCACGGCCACGCGAAGTCGTAGGTGCCCCACACGGGCCACCATCCCTGCTTCTTCAGCTCGCTCGCAATCTCGCCAGGCTTCTGGCTGTTCGGGTTCAACACTATCTGCAGATATGTCACGTACTTCGGCATTTTGCTCTTTCCTCCCTCAGGTTAGATAGGAGTCTCGCATCAACCGCGGTAGTTCGCACTTAAGGGTGATGCCTCCATTATCGCCCGCGATTCTATCCGCAGCGCCCCTCTTCCACAGCGGTTAATTACGCCCTCGCTCATGGGCGGCAGAGATGGAGTCGAGGCGGGAACCGAACACCGGGTTACGGATCGCGTGCATCCTCGTAGTCGTGATCGTGGCGGCGGGGGGAATCGGAACTCAGGTCGCCCGTAACCTACCGCTGTCGGATTACGAACTCGTCTCGGGATCTGCCGATGTCTTCCCTTCCTTCGGCGCGAAATCCAACGCTTTCGTGGTCAATGTCCCACCAGAGACCAATCAGGGCATGATGCTCGCCCTCTCCTCCCTCCAGGGCCTCGTCAACCGCGATGGCGCGCAGATATTCCTCAACACGACCGGGACCGGCAACACATCTTACCTGCTTCCCTTCATCCAGGAAAAATATCCTGTCAGCTTCAGCGGAATCTCGTCCGAAGATTTCCTCCACAACTTCTCCTCGTTCGCATCCGGACTCGTCGTCTACGATCCGTCCCGCCCGGAGACAATAACTGTCGCGACCGTGATCTCCGGCCTTGATGATTGCATCATAGTCGACCCGTCATCGACGGAGGATGTCGCTGAGCTTACGGGGCTGTCAGTGACTTCTGATCTCAGGCAGCCGCCATGGTCAGGCCTCGGCGCACTTCAACTGCAGCGCAGGTCGTTCGCCGAACTCTACCCGAGGACCTCGAAGAACATCCTCGGAATCATTGCACCGGACAAGATAGGTTTGAGAGACTATCTCATCGCCGCCAAGGTGTGGACATTCTATGCCAGACAGGGGCCCTTCGCATCTCAAGAGGAGATCGACTTCACCAAGGATGTCCTCGCCTCGACTCCGCACAACATCCCGATCCTCGGCTGGTTCGAGACTCCGAACCTCATCGAGGAAAACTTCTTCGTGCAGGCCGCCTCGAGCGAGGGCAAGTTCATCCTCGGCGGGCACAACGTCCCCAACCTCTCGTTCCTTTCCGGCCTATCACCGGCGGCACCCTTCAGCCAGAAGAGGGTCGTGCCGCCCGCACCTCCCCTGGCCGATGACGGAATCTACGTAAGCTTCGCGGTTCCCGATGGAGACAACCTCGACTTCGACACTGCAAAGATGCTGGACGTCTGGCAGGACGGCGTGCGTGGGACAGTGCCGATCGCATGGAGCATCAATCCCTTGCTGGCCCAGCTCGCCCCTCCCATTCTCGACTATTTCTATTCTGAGGCCACAACGCTCGACTCCTTCGTGGCGGGCCCGAGCGGGGCGGGCTACCTCTATCCCGGATTCGAGCCGCAAAGCGATCTCGAGCAGTACCTCGTCAGGACCCAACGGGCCATGGCGGCGGCAGACATGGACACCGTCTGGCTCCTCAACGCGTTCAGGGCGTACGAGATCCCTTACCGCGAGGAGACATTGGAAACGTATGTCAACGCTCTCATGCCGAGGGGGATCATCCTGGACTATGCAGACCAGGCGGTGACCCGCGATGTCTGGATGCAGGGAGGGGAGGACTCGGCCGCGCCCGTCATCCGGTCGACGCACATGTGGAGCGGGGAGGACAACCTAGTCGGCAAGGTGATGGTCGACATCGATGCTGCGCCCTCGAAGCCGCACTTCTTCTTCGTCGTCGTATATCCTTGGACTCTGCAACTTGGGGAAGCGGTCAAGGCGCTTGACGCCCTCCATACTAGATACGGAGAAAGAGTGAGGATGGTCTCCGTCGAGAACCTCCTGTCGCTGATCACTGGATCGTTCGTCCGCGATGCCGCCGAGACCATCGACCAGGCTCGTGCCAATCCTTTCTCGCTGCTCGACCCCTGGGACATGGATTCGGCCAGTCAGCTTCTCGATCAAGCGGAGAGAGACGAGGCGCACGGCGACACCAGTCTGTCTGGATTCCATGCGTACACCGCGCTTCAGCACGCTCGACGCGCGGTCGCTGTCGGCGCGATTGCGGTCTTGATTGTGCTGATTGCGGCTTTCTTCGGTGCCATCATTCTCTTCTCGCGTTTTCGGCGTAAGGCCATTTCCTCTCTGCCTCCAAGGACGCTCGACTGGCTCCCGCCAGCAACCGCGTCCGTCTTCCTCTTCTATCTATTCTTCGCCGGTCTCCAAAGGGCACTCGACTACAACTTCTGGACATACGCCAGCGTGTTCGTGGCGGGTGTCGCCCTCCTCTTCGCCTCGAGGCTTCAATCGCGGTTGGCATCAATCCTGGGCGGATATCTCTGGATCGCAGAGCTCGGGATCCTGGCGGTGTCGGGGCTTTTCCTGCTCTACGAGCCTTGGGCATTCGTCCCGTTCGCCTGCGCGAATGCGATGCTCCTACTCCGGTTCCTTGGATTCAAAGGCATGGGGAGAGAGAAGGACGCGATCCTGCTTGGGCTCGGCGTGGCGGGGAGCGTGCTGGTGCGCTTCGATGCGATGAGCCTCTTCCTGTCGGTGACTATTCTGGTCGGTCTTGGCTACCTGTTGAACCCGCAAGCACCCACTGTTGAGACCGTCAAGGCCAAGGAACGAACACCCGATGTCACGTTCGCCGCCACGGTCCTGGCGATGACCATCATTTGGCTCGCACTCTTCCAGAACAGGTACTTCTTTGAAAAAGCGGGCGGGGGCCTCGACCTTCCGATTGGATTGGCCGTGCTCGCCTTGGTTGCGGCCCCAATCATCGCTCTGGCTGCATGGGGAGCTCTGAAGCAAAACCGCAGGGTCGACGCACTCGTGGCTCTCACGGGGTCTACCGTCCTCTGGATTGCCCTCTGGTTCAGCCAGGACGCCGCAGTCTTCGCAATCCTCGTCATGGCCATTGCCATCACGGTCTGCTGGAGCCATTTGTCTGCGGTCTCGCGGGTCCAATGGAGCGGCGGCGCGTTAACCAAGTTCGTCCCAAGGCTTCTCATCCTTGGCACGATAGTCGTCGTCCTCGTGCGCATGCCCGCCATCGTCTACTCGCTATATGTGATGAAGTTCCCGCTGCCAGTCGAATACGTCCTTTACACTCCTGCCCTGCTGATGATCTTCGCCACGTTGGACATCGTCCAGACTGAGGCGCTCGTCAGGGCGGTGAAGAGAACACCGAAGAAGAGAATCGAGGAGAATTCCTAGGCCGGCGAATCCTTACTTCGGGATCTTCGCCCAGTCCTTCTTGAAGCGCGCGATCCCGACATCAGTCAACGAGTGCCCGACCATCTTCTTCAGGACGTCGAACGGCACCGTGCAGATGTCGGCGCCTAACATCGCGGCGGAGAGAACATGGATGGGGTGGCGGATGCTCGCGACGAGTATCTCGCAGTCGAATTCGTAGTTGAAGAAGACCGTCACGAGCTCCCTCACGAGGTCCATTCCGACCTGCCCCTGGTCGTCCAGACGGCCGATGAACGGACTTACGTAGTTGGTGCCGGCCTTGGCAGCCAGAAGCGCTTGATTCGCGGAGAATATCAGCGTCGTGTTTGTCTTGATTCTCTCCGCCCTGCAGCGCTTGATCGCTTTCAGACCTTCGGTGGTTATCGGAATCTTGACGACGACGTTCTTGTGAATCGCTGACAGCACTCGCGCCTCCGCGACCAAGCCCTCAGCGTCCTCTGATGTCGCCTCGAGGCTTATCGGGCCGTCGACTATTGCCGTGATGTCCCTCACCACCTCGGCGAACTTCCTGCCGGTCTTCGCGACCAGCGTCGGGTTCGTCGTTACGCCGTCTATTATGCCCCAGCTCGCAGCCTCTCTGATCTCGCTTATGTCAGCCGTGTCCAGGAATATCTTCATCGGAGTCATCCTCCTCGCAGCTTCACTACCTTCATCGCCGCCTCGGCTATCTTGGCGGCGGTCAGACCATACTTCTGAAGGAGCGACTCGGCATCGCCGCTCTCGCCGAAGTGGTCCGGCATGCCAACGAATTCCATCGGCACGGGCCTGGTGCGCGCCACTTCCACCGCCACCGCGCTGCCCATGCCGTGCAGCACGCTGTGCTCTTCCGCGGTGACTATCGCCCCGGTGTCCTTGGCGGCCTTGCGTATCGCGTCGAAGTCGAGCGGCTTGACCGTGCTCATGTTCACGACCCTCGCGTCGATGCCTTCGGCATCGAGCGACTTTGCGGCCTCGACGCACATCGCTACCATGATGCCGCAGCCTATGAGGGCCACGTCGGAACCATCGCGGATCGTAGATGCCTTCCCGATAGTGAAGGAGTCGTCTGCCGATGTGACTGTCGGGACGTTCGAGCGCGCGAAGCGACAGTAGGTTGGCCCATTCCAATATGCCGCCGCATGGACCGTCCTCGCGGTCTCTGGAGCGTCGCAGGGCACCATCACCGCCATGTTCGGCAGCCCGCGCATCAACGCGATGTCCTCGTTCATCTGATGAGTCGCGCCGTCCGGGCCGACGCTCGTGCCAGCGTGGCTGCAGAAGATCTTGACGTTGAGCTTGGGGTAAGCGACGCTCTGGCGGATGACGTTGTAGACCTGGGCGGTTCCGAAAACCGCGTATGTGGCGGCGATTGCGATCTTGCCTGACGATGCGAGTCCCGCCGCAATCCCGATCATGTTTTGCTCGGCGATCCCTATGTTGAACAACCTGTCGGGGAACTCCTTCCCGAACAACGAAGTCTTGAGCGACTCGGTCGTGTCTGCACCGACGACGACCACGTCAGGGTTCTCCCGCCCCAGCTCGAGAACGGCCTTGCCGAAGTAATCGCGCTGCGATTCCGTCTTCCAGACGATGCCGGTCATGCCGGTTCCCCCAGTTCGGCGAGTGCGCGTTTCAGCTCGTCGTCCGTCGGAGCGCTACCGTGGAACTTGACTACATTCTCCATGAAGCTGACGCCCTTGCCCTTCACGGTCCTCGCGATTATGGCGGTAGGCCTGCCCTTCGTCGCCTTCGCCTCGTCCAGCGCCGACAGTATCTGGCGCATGTCATGCCCGTCGATGCCGATCGCGTGCCACCTGAAGGCCATCCATTTCTCCGCCAGCGGCTCCAGGGACATTATCTTCTCCGTCGGCCCCTCCTGCTGGAGGCCGTTGCGGTCGATTATGGCGGTGAGGTTGTCGAGCTTGAAGTGAGGCGCGGCCATCGCTGCCTCCCATGTTTGGCCGACATCGTTCTCCCCGTCGCCCAGGAGGACATAGACGCGGGTCGGGCTCTTGTCCAGGCGCGCCGCCAATGCCATGCCGATGCCGAAGCTGAGTCCCTGTCCCTCTGCGCCGGCGCACGCCTCGATGCCCGGGACGGTCCCCCTTTCCGGGTGGCCCTGCAGCCTCGAACCGAACTTCCTCAGAGTCGTCAGCTCCTCAACCGGGAGGAATCCCTTCTCAGCCAGCGCGGCGTAGAGGATCGGCGCTGCGTGCCCCTTGCTGAGGACGAACCTATCCCTCTGCGGCCAGTCGGGCCTCTTCGGGTCGACGTTGAGGACGTGGAAATAGAGAGCGGTCATGATGTCGGTGCAGGAGAGCGATCCGCCAGGGTGTCCCGACTTGGCGGCGTGGGTCATCTTCAGCACGAGCCGCCTGAGAAGACGCGCCTTTTCCTCCAGAGAAGCAATCAACTTGGGGTCGTAATCCTGCATGGAGACAACTCCACCCCCGAGGGACGCCGGGGGTATTGGCCGGGATAGTTATAGCTTTGTTCGGCGACGATTGAACGAGACTAATCGTCCCTAATCAAAGCGCCTCGAGCTTCAGAGATTCGATTGCCTTGTTCAATCGAGACAACTCTTTCGAAGTGAAGTCCCAGCCATATGCACCCGCGTTGTGCTCGGCTTGCATCGGTGTCTTTGCACCAGGAATCGGCACAACCCTGTCCTTCTTCAAAAGCCAGTTGAGAGCGACCTGCGGCGCGCTCTTCCCGTGCGCTTTCCCGACCTCCCCCAGCTGCTTCACCAAGCCGTTGATCGCCTCGATGTTCTGAGGTCTGAAGAAGTAGTGATGCTCCCTCACCGCGTCCTTCGGGGTCTTGTCCTTCGAGTACTTGCCCGTGAGGGCCCCTTCGCCGAGCGGTGCCCAGGCGAGGACTGTGATCTTCTCCTTCTGGCAGTATGGCAGAACCTCCTTCTCGATCTCCCGGTGAATCATGCTGTACTGCACCTGGTTCGATGAGATGTCGGTCGATGAGAGAGCGCTGCGGGCTTCCTCCATGTCTCTTACGGCGAAGTTGCTGACGCCGATTGCGCGGATTTTGCCATCCTTCTGCAACTTCTCGAGAGCCTTCATCGTCTCCTTGAGGGGGACCTGCTCCCAGACGCTCGGCCAATGGATCTGGTAGAGGTCGATAACGTCGGTCCCGAGCCGCTTCAGGCTCGCGTCGCATGCTTTCAGGACATCGTCATGACGGAGATGGCTTCCCGCCACCTTCGTTGCCACGACCATCTCGTCCCGCCCGATTTCCGCGAGGGCCTTGCTCAGGACTTCTTCGGAGTGACCGTTTCCGTAGACCTCGGCGGAGTCGACGAAGTTGATGCCGAGTTCGTGCGCTCTGACCACGGCGGCGATGCAATCCGCGTCCCTGACGTCCTCTCCCCATTGCTTGCCGCCAGCCTGCCACGCGCCGATGCCCAGACGCGAGATCTTGATGCCGCTCCTGCCGAGCTCAGTCTGCTCCATAAAGACACCGGCAGCCCCTATGCATGCCGCGCGGAAAAGGTTTGCACATCGAATTCGAAAAGGGCTAGATTTAAATATGGGCGTGATATGTAGTAACGCTAGGTAAGTAGCGAGGTGATGTATATCGCCTCGCACACAAAGGAAGGCGGAAGAATGAGGAAAGCGGAAATCGTCATGGTCTTGGCCGTCGTTCTCTTGGCATCGCCGCTGTTGGCGGGAGTCGCGAGCGCGGGAGACAGCACGAACAACACGATAACGCCCTCGGTCGAACAGGGCACGACCGGCCGGCTTGGCGGCGGCGACTGGGTCGTCGTCCACGCGGGCAGCACCAACTTCGGCGTTGTCTACGGGACAACCCAGGATTCGAACAAGCTGTACATCTTTGCAGATTACAAGAGGTACATCGCAGGCGTCGACTACTACGACGCGCAGGGCAATTTCATCAAGACTCAGGGGGTCCCGGTGTGGACCGTCGTTGCCCAGAGCCTCGACAGGTTTGTCGAGTTCAAGGACACCGACGGGAACCACCGTTTCGACATGAGGATGTGGGATGGCATGATGGAAAACCATGACGTCCCGGTGAAGAGCCTGAACCTCGATCGGGCGTGGACGCTCAGCGACTTGACGAATGAGACTGTCGGCAATGTCATGTTTGTGAATTTCACCTTGGGCATTTCTGACACGCAGTACTCGTACATGTGGAGTGAGATGATGAGGAGACCGGTTCCGGCCCCCGCATCACTCGGCGATGTCGCACAGATCGCGTTCACGTTCCACATCCGCGTCGCTGTCGAGGATTCGACGACGGTCATCCCCTGGTTCAACGTCACCATAAATGGCGGTGACCAGAGGCGCGTTGTCGACCGCAGCTTCGCGGGATGGCGGGAATTCACGGGCCAGAGCGTGAACATGAGCGTGAAGTACGATCAGTACATCGAGGGCTGGGACTTTGCCAGCAACGAGTCGAACCTGCTCCTCGAGACGCGCATGATGTTCGGCAACGTCGTGCCGAGCGAAGTGCTCAACCGCTTCAGGATGAGAGAGGGCAACAGGGCCTGCGATCACGACTGCATGGAACACAACAGGGAATTCGGAAATGACACCGGGAGCATCCCCAGCGATCCGAGAGACATGCAGCCCGAGAACGGCCAAGGCGCGATAACCTTCGCGGATGACTGGGAGCGCATTGGGCGATTCACGTGGTCGTCCGATGTGGCCATCGACGGGCAGCAGGAGGACATGTACTTCCAGGTGCACGGAGGCGGACCCTGGTCGTTCGAATACAACCGCGTGACCTTCGTCGGCATGCACGTGCTCGGGGCTTTCGTCTATCCTGCCGCACAGAACACGATCTTCCACGATCCCGGGTTTGACGCGGTGTCATACGAACTCAGCATCCCGTCGATAACCAACCTCGCCCCGCAGAGCGTGCTGCTCCTGCAGCTCGCCGTTGTGGTAATCGCGATAATCGCCGCAGTGGTGGTGAGAACGGCGAGGAAGGGCCGGAACTAGCCCCTTAAATGCCTTGGAAGCAGAGGAGGAGAAATATGAATGAAGGAAAAGGCAAGATGCCCAAAGGAAACCAGTCGATCTACCTGATGGTCCTCAAGCTCATAAGATCCAAAGAGGAGAAGAGTAAGTAGCGCGACCGGCCGAACGGCCGACGTCCCTTGGTGAGCGCTCAAATACGAGGCGGCGGATACGAGGCCCGTCGAATGTCCGAGATATCCCAGGAATGGATCGCGGAACTGAAGAAGGGCTCGGTGCAACTGTTGCTGCTCTCTCTCCTCGTCAAGGAAGAGAAATACGGCCTGGAAATCACCAAGGAACTTAGGGAACTGTCGGGTGGATATTTCGACCTGAAAGAGGGGACGCTCTATCCGGCGCTGCGTCGCCTCGAACAGAGGCGTTTCGTCGAGAGCCATTGGGTCGAGAAGGAGAGCGGCATGCCCAGGAAGTACTACAAGCTGACCGACAAGGGCCGCACCGCGTTCAAGGAGGCGTCCGAGGTCTGGACGAACCTGAGCGCGAGCTGCCGCAGGGTCCTGGAGGCAGCCCGATGAACGGCGAGGAAGCGTATCTCAGGGACGTCTCGAGCCGCCTCACCGGGATGGACTCGAGGGTCAAGAGCGACGTCATCATGGAGCTCAAGGCCCACATCGCGGATCTCGTGCGGGCGAATGGCGGGAACATCCAGGCGGCGATGATGAACCTGGAACCGCCTGCAGATGTCGCAAAGAGGTACAAGCAACTCTACGGGTACGGCACGCCCTTCAAGGTGCTCTTCATCCTGACCGCTGCAGCCTTGGCGGTGCCGACGCTCCCCGTCCTCCAGATCAGGGGCGAGGAGGTCATGATCCCCGTTCTGATTTCGTTGATCTTCCTTAGCATCCTCGTCGTGCTGCTCTTCTTCGTGGCCGTGAAGGCGGGCAGGAGAGTTGGCTTATTGGCGGGACTCATCGCCTGCTTCACCAGGCTCGGGGTCTTCGGGCTCCTGATTCTGGCCGGAGGAGAGGACATCGTCCTGCAAGGCGGCGGGGTTGGGCTCCTCGTCGTCGTTTCCTTCCTGTTGATATTCGTGGGCTTCATCCCGGGTGAAGCCAAAGCCAGATGGACGAAGCCGACTGGCGAGATCTAATCGCGATTGCGTCTCAACTTCCTCTTGAAGTCAGCGACAATCTTCGAATGATCGAAGGCGAGTCGCGGAATCTTTGAGATGGGGAACAACTTGGCGGCGGCAGCGTCCGAACCGCCTTTCATCCTCCCGCCAACCTTCCTGAGCTCGTAGACGGCGCTGACTGTGTGGCCTCGCGGGTCTCTGTCAGGGGTCGAATAGACTCCGAACAAGGAGAACACCTTGGTCCTCAGGGCGGTCTCCTCGAGGACTTCGCGGACAACGGCCTGCTCGGTGGTCTCCCCGTATTCGACGAATCCGCCAGGCAGCGCATAGCGCCCTTTGTACGGCTCGTTGCCCCGCCTGACAAGGACGAGCTTGCCCTCGATTGGAATCAGCGCATCGACCGCAAGACGCGGCCTGTCCGTCCACCGGGACATCGACTCACTCCAGCATCGGCATCTTCACGTGCTTGGCCTTCGCGAACTTGACCGCCGCTGGGTATCCCGCGTCCGCATGCCTCACGACGCCCATGCCCGGATCGGTCGTGAGCACCCGCTCGATCCTCCCATCCGTCTCCTCCGTGCCGTCGCAGACGATGAGCGCGCCTGCATGCGTGGAGTAGCCGATTCCCACACCACCGCCATTGTGCACCGCAATCAGGTCAGCTCCCGCCGCGGTGTTCACCAGCGCGTTGAGGATCGGCCAGTCGGC
>JAFNFQ010000014.1 GCA_017885655.1 Methanobacteriota archaeon
CTCACTCGAGTCTTGACGGCAGGGCTCCCCTCCACGACTTCTATTGGAAGCTTCGTCCCGAACGGATCTTTGGCTTAGTCGACTCGTGGTTTTGGGAGGGATATCCTTAAATGGAAACTGATTACGGGATAAGAGAAAGAGTCGCGAGACGCGAACGGTTCATGCGAAGTCTGGCTCGGCGATGAAACGACAGAGCGCGTTGAGTCACGAGATAGTCCTCTCATTCACTTCATGACAAGGGTTAAATGAAAGATGATGTTTGGGCCTCGCGGCATGCTATACGATGTCATTATCGTAGGCGCTGGCCCAGCCGGACTCACGGCAGGGATCTTCGCGAGAGCACGCGAACTTTCAACTTTAATTCTGGAAGCCCGACAGGCTGGCGGCCAGCTGGCGGTGCTGTATCCAACGAAGTCGGTCTACGACTACCCGGGCTACATAGCGATCGAGGCCGAGGAGCTCGGCCGGATATTCGTCGAGCACGCGAGACTGAGCGGTTGCGAGCTCCACGAGGGAGAGGAGGTCACCGAGCTCAAGAGGAAGGGCGAGCACTGGAGGGTCGGGACCACCAAAGGATACTACGAAGGGCGCTCGGTTGTCCTCGCGATGGGCATCGGTCTCTTCGAATCGAAGCGTCTGGCCGTGCCGGGCGAGGATGCGTTCGAAGGAAGTGGCGTCTTCTACGGGGTGAAGGACAGGCGCGAGTACAAGGGGAAGCGGATCCTGATTGTCGGCGGGGGCGACAGCGCTCTCGAGGCGGCGCTGCAGATTGTCGTGCACGCGGCCGAGGTCTTCCTGGTCCACCGCAGAGAGCAGTTCAGGGCAATGGAGAAGAACGTTGACGCCGTGGCGCGGTCTCACATCAAGATCCTGATGAACTCCGAGGTCGCGCAGATATCGGGCGACAAGGAAGTGCGTCATGTCGTGGTCTACAACAACACGACCTTGGAGAAGCGCACGATAGATGTGGATGCGATCATAGTGCAGGTGGGTTTCGAGACCAAATCCGGCTGGCTGAAGAAGTGGGGTCTCGAGATGGAGGGAGAAAGGCTGATCAAGGTCAAGGTGGACATGAGCACGTCGCTGCCCGGCGTCTTCGCATGCGGCGATATAGTGTTCTATACGAGCAAGGAGAAGAGGATAGTCACGGGATGCGGCGAAGCGGTCACCGCGATAGCCAGCGCGTACAAGTTCGTGAAGAGTCCGTATTGGGCCTGAGCTTCAGAACGGAGCAGGACATCGCTTTCTCTGAGGTCATTCTTCGTCGATTTTCCAGAGGTTGTCTCCAACGTGGTGGATGGACTTCACGGCCTTCCCCGATTCAGCTGCAATCATCTCTTCTCCCGAAATGAGTGCTTCTCCGACTGCCAGAGGCTGCCTGTTCTTCTCGTCTCTCACCCACACGAGGTCTCCGGCCTTCATCGTGCGGTCCGCGTCGACCACGCCGGGCGCCATGATGTCAGCGCCGTTGTACACGAACTTGACCGCGCCCATGTCGACGGTGACGTAGAGACGTTCTGGCTTATGCGCGAGCAGCCCCCTCACCGTGAGGAATGGACGGCCATCGAGAATAAAGCCGATCGACCTGTCCTTCACGAGTATCACATGCCATTCGTCGGCCTCGGCCACGTCGATAGGCTCGTCAGGACCCGCGATTTCGATTCCCAGCAGCCCCTTCAGCCGTTCGACGATCTCTTGCGCTTCCTTTCGTCGAAGTCTCTGGCGGCGGCGGAGCCTAAGCAAGGCGGCGCTTCCTCCACGGACGTCCAACCGCCACGACGATCAATATGGGCACCAGGATGGCGGGGAACTCAGGGATGTCCAGATGGCCCCAGGTGCTCGGCTTGTTTATGTCCACATTCGTGGAACCCCAGTAATAATTGAACGACCCGGTCCAATTGAACAGGTGGATTGCGAATCCCGCACGTCCTTCGGTGTTTGTCGAATCCCAGACATTCGATTGAACGAGTTTGAACTCGTATACCTGGCTGTTGTTGGCGACGTCGAAGGTGCTCTGGGCGGCGTCAGGGATGCAGGGTGCGCCACAGAGGGTCCAGCCCGAGCCATCGCCACGCTGCCTGGTCAGCGTGACCGAGTTTGAGGATAGTTGATAGTGCCGATCATCGATTTGCGGGAAGTCTGTGCCGTCATGTAAAGTGTCGAACATCAAATCCGCGTAATCCCCGGCGTCATTCGACCTGTCGTAGAATCTGATGCATATCCAGACCGTGTACTGCCAATGCCCGACATAATACTCATAATTGAATTTGGACACCTTCCCCGCAGCGCTATACGCCAGATCGCCGCATTTACCGTCCAACGCTGGATTGGAGCCTAATGCGAGGGAGACGACAGTCTCGGCGTTATTGCCGTGGAGGACCTTGGGCGAGTCAGCGCTTCTCGTCCCTCCGCGCTCGCCAGAACGCGTCCCCATGTCGATCGGCGGCGGAAGGTCGCCGATTCCGCTCCAATCCGTCGATTCCACGAGCATCATTGGATTGTCGAGTGTGCCCAAGACTGACAGGTCGATGGACATTTCGATTTTCGAACCGGAAGTCATCGCGAGAAGCACCGCGCCAGGGACTTGAATCCAAACGGCCCCGGAGCAGCTGTAGAGAATCTTTGAATCCACCTTTCGCTGATGTCCAACTAGCTCCAGCTTGAAATCCGCAGTCAGAGTGCCGGCGCGGCAACCCCGGGTATCAGACGAGTTCGTATCGATGAAAATGGTCAGCCTATCTTCACCGGACACTCTCTTCGCTGGTCCTGGGGTGGCTGGCGGGGACGGCTGGCCTGCCTGGGCCCACATGACCTTCGCCGGCATCGCATTGCCGGCCATTGCCTTTCCGAGGAATTCCACATAGAACACGGACTTATCGTAACCTGTGCCGTGCGATGTGTTGGAGGAGTACGCCGCAATGTCGACATTGGGGTTTGGAATGGACGGTGATGCGTCCGTCTGGAACGGGGGCAGCCAATCCCCGAACCAACCGTCCACGATCTTGTTCTGCGGTGCCTGGTTCACGTATCCGACGCCGCCATCCCCGTTGATCGTCAGGGGGACGTCAACGTCAAGGCCAGTCAGGTTCAGCCACATTGGACTCTTCGATGCGAACCCCGCGAGATCGACGCCCACTAGGATATCCTCTTGTTCGCCCGCCTCGAGCTCGACGCGATTCGGGAGCTGCAGATAGTCCCTCAGGTTCGGCGGGTAGCACTGCCAAGTGGCGCTTGCCGCGAAGTCTTCGATCACGACCTTCTTTCCCTGGGCGTGCATCTTCAGGCGGAGAATCTCATTGCTGGAGGGATTCAGGACGGTCATCAGGCTGCTTGGGACCTGCTCGACGCTGAGGGCGCCGTATTCGCTCCCCATGCGCAGCGAGGCGAGGGTCGTGTGCCCTTCGAAATCGCTTCCAGCCAGGCGGACGATGTATGTCGTCTCCAGATCTGCCGCCAGCATGTTGACTGCGAGTTCAACCGAGCTGGATGACGCTGCGGCAGAGGCGTAGGCTGCGCTCTTCCACGCCGTCCAGTTGAGCCGGTCTCCAGTCGATTCGAATTTCATGAAGTCGGAGTTTGTCACCTTCCCGCCAATGCCGTTGATCTTGATCGCGTACTCTGCTCCTAGGTCTCCTGGCCAATACCCTGTGGCGGGGTTTCCATCGGTGTCGATGAATGCGTAGAAGCCGTCGTATCCCTGGGTCTCCGCGAACACCTGCCCTCTGACCTGGAAGTAGATGAACAGCGTGTTTGAGTCCTCGACCAGGGCGTACTCGGTGAACGCGATGTCGTCCACCGCACCGCCATTGTCTTCGATGTACTTCGGCACCGCATTCCAATCGCCGAAGACGCCGTCTATCTGCACAGCCGCCAGGCGCGGGGTTGGCGTGCTCATCAGGAGGTAGAAGGAAGGAAGGAGTAGGATGAATAGGAGCGTCAGGCTGACCCCCACCTTGATATCTCGATGAGTGACAACTCCGAAGGCGTTTGTCCGCAGCGACCTTTTCGTCCCGTTGACGAGCCCGCGACCGTTCACGAGGCCGTTCCCGTTGACGATGCCGTTCGTGAGCCCGTTGGTCCTCCCGGTCCCGTTGACCCTTCCGAGACCGTTGACGAGGCCGTTAGTGCGCCCTCTCCCGTTCGTCCTACCGAGGCCGTTCGTGAGCCCGTTGGTGAGGCCATTCCCGTTGACCAGCCCCCTCCTGGTAGAAGAGCCGGCCCGGTTCGATGCTCTCCCCGGAGAAGACTTCCCTTCGGCCATCAGGCGCCTCCCTCGCTCTCCTGAGCATCTTTGGCGTCTATCGCACCGCCACGCAACGACAGTGCCAGGAAAATGCCGCCGACGAACGCCATGAAAAGGCCCGCGATCAGGGTGATCTGGTTGATCCAGCCCCACGCATCATAGGCTTCTCCGACCAGGGGAAATCGCATGATCTCATGCAGCCAGGAACTGAGGATCATCCCCGGGAGCCCAAGCAGGAAAAGGACCAGGCCCGCGTAGAAGAGGATGCGGTCTCGTCGGAGTCTGGATCTGTCGATTTCCATCGTTCATCCCTCGATGAACTGCGGCCTGACCAACGTACGCACCTGATTCTCAATATATATTCATTGTGCCATGGTTCTCCTCTCAGAAGGTGCGTGTCAGACGCGCAGGCACGGGAGCGCGCGCATCAAATCGATTTGGGAGGCGTCGCGGGCGGAGCGGACTTCTCCGATCGTGGCGATCCATCCTGGACGCCCGCCTTCGCGAAGCACTCCTTCGCCTCACTATTTCTATCGAGGGCCTCGAGCGCCCTCCCCTTGTAGAGCCAGGCCCTCGAGAAGTCCGGCCTGAGCGTGACGGCCGTGTCGAGGTACTTCAGCGCCTTCTCCGGCTTGCCGGCCTGCAGGAGGATCACGCCCCTCTCGCACCAATTCTCCTCATCCTTCGGGTTCTGGCCGAGGGCGACGTCGAGGCAGCCCAGCGCCTCCTTCAGCCTTCCGTTCCGGGCGAGCAGTTGAGCTCTCCGCAGGAACGCGGCGTCAGAGACGTGCTTGTCCTTGCCTGCATCCAGATATGCCTTGAGCGCATCCTCAACGTGCCCCGCCTCTTCCAGCACCAATCCCCGCCAGAACGCGGACAGCCTCCCGCTCTTGCTCGCACGTTCCAGCACTTTCATGGCCTCGGGGAAATCCTTCAGTGCGATCAGGGACCGGGCCAGCCCCTGTCCCGCCTGGACGCCGGCGCCGAGCTTCTCGGCCATCTCGAAACAATGGCGCGAATCCTCGAACCTGCCGCTCTCCAGGAAAGCGTTCCCCCTCGCGAGCCATGCCTCGGCCGACTTCGGGTCGGCCTTCACGGCTGAGTTGGCCATCGCGACGGCCTCGTCGACTCTTCCCTGGTCGAGAAGGATATCGGAGAGCCTCTCTGAGATGCGCGCGTTCGAATCCAAATTCGACGTTGTCTTGAGCAAGTTGATTGCTTCGTCGTTCCTCCCGAGGCTGATCATCAATGTCGCCTTGGCGAGGAGTATGTCGGTGTTCCCCGGTTCGAGCTCCAGCGCCTGGTCGTAAGTCCTCATGGCCTCGTTGTAGCAGAATTGTGCCTCAGCCTCGTGCCCCATCTTCAGCATCACGTCTGCCCTCAGTATCCACGCCTCGTCATAGGCGGGATTGAGGATGAGCGCATTGTTCAGCGCGTCCCTTGCCTCCTCCAAGCGATAGAGGTGGATCAGCACCTCGGCCTTGGCGAACCACGCCCTGTCGTAGTTGGGGTTGAGGATGAGCGACTGCGTGATGAACTCGAGCCCCTCCTCGTGCTTGCCGAGCTCGCTCAGCGAGTGGCCCTTTGCATAGAGGGCGTAGTCAAAGTCCGGCCTTATCTCGAGGGACTTGTCATGGTAGGGGAGCGACTCCGCGAACTTGCTCATCTTGTCCAGGGCGTTCCCGATGTTGTTCCACGCGATCTCGTATTTCGGGTTGACCTTTAGCGCCTCGAGGAAGCAGGGGATGCTATCCTCGTACCTCCCCAGGTTGTAGAGGGCGTTGCCCAGGTTGTTCCAGAGGACCTCGTCCTTCTTGTCCATCTCCAACGCCTTGCGGTAGCAGGCGATCGCCTCCTCCAGCCTGTCCATCCCGTGGAATGTGTAGCCCTTGTTGTACCATGCATGCTTGTAGTGCGGGTTCACTTTGAGAGCCTGGTCGTAGCAGCGGATCGCCTCGTCGTGGATACCGAGCATGAAGTAGGTGAAGCCCTTGTTGTTCCATGCCTCCTCGTTCCTCGGGTTGATCTTGAGGACGCGGTCATAGGCGTCTATCGCCTTCTCGTACCTCTCCATCGCGTAGTAGGAATTCCCGAGGCTGTTCCATGCCTCCTCGAAGGTCGGCCTGATAGCGAGGGCCTGGCGGTAGGCCTCTATCGCATCGTCGTACTTCCCGACATCCTCCAGCAGCAGTCCTTTCCTGTAGAGGAACGTCTCCTTGTCTTTCTCGACCTCGGCCAGCCTGTCGTAGCACTCCAGGGCCTTCTTGACCTTGCCGAGCTGGACAAGGGCGAGCGCCTTGTCGAAGAGGGCGGCGTGGTAGTCGGGGTTGATCTCCAGCGCTTTGTCGTAGGATTTGACGGCTTCCCTCATCCTGCCCATGTAAGAGTACGCGTTGCCCATGTTGTACCAGGCGACCTCGTATTGCGGCTTGATCCGGATTGCGTGGAGGTAGCTGGCGACTGCATCGTCGTGCCTCCCGATCGCGTCAAGGGCGACGCCCTTGTTATTGAATATCACCTCGTCCCGCAATCCTTGTTTGATTGCGTTGTCATAGTGAGCGAGCGCCTCGGAATAGCGCCTCTCGTCGCAGGCGGTGTTGCCCTTGAGGAACTCCTCCTCCGCACGAGCCGCATCTCCGCTCGCGGTTGCGCCGGGAACGTGATGGGAGTTCACGGCGGGCTGTTTGGCCTCTGCCATCCGCCATCAAATCTCGGCGGGGTGAGATATAGGTTCGCTTCCAATCCTCGCGTTCGGCAAACGATTGTGACCGCCAATGTGGGCCGGTTCTCCGGTGGCGGCTCAGTGCAGTGACTCCTTCCTCGCCAGCAACCAGCCAGCGTCATTCTCCCTGAACTCAGAGCGGACATACCTCATGACTTCATCGGAGACGCGCTCTCGGGAAGGTTCCACGTGCCATCCATTCGTTGTTGGTGCGAACATTTCGCTCACTTCTGAATCATACGTAGGTTGGTCACGGCTATCGAGCGAATCGGCAAGACGTGAGCAGTGAGTGGCCATTTTTCTGAAACCGGAGGCGAATCACTAACCCTAAATAACAGCCCCAGAATGGCTGCGAACATGGCGGTGGTCCGCGTCGAGGGTGTCACGAAACGCTACCGCAACGTGACCGCTCTCGATGGCGTCTCTCTCGAGATTGAGGCGGGCGATTTCTACGGTTTCTTCGGTCCGAACGGGGCCGGCAAGACCACGCTTCTGAAGATCCTCACCGGACAGCTGAGGCCGACCTCCGGCCTGGTCGACGTGCTCGGCATTGACGTGGCGCGAGAGCCGCTGAAGGTGAAGGCGGTGGTTGGCATCGTGCCCGAGGTCGAGTCCCCGCCGTCCTATCTCACCGCCTTCGAGTACCTCTACTTCGTGTCGCGCGTGAGGAAGATCGACGACGCCAACGGCAGGGTCAAACGCTGGATCGATTTCTTCGACCTTGAAGACTCGAGGGGCACTCTGTGCAAGGACCTCTCCAAAGGCAACCGCCAGAAGCTGATGATCGCCAGCGCGTTGATCCACGAGCCGAGGCTGCTCTTCCTCGACGAGCCGTTCATCAACCTCGACCCGGTCTTCCAGAGGAAGCTCAAGGACCACCTGAGCGAGTACTCCCGCGGCGGGGGGACGGTCTTCATGTGCTCGCATCTCCTGCAGATCGCGGAGAAGCTCTGCGACAGGGTCGCGGTCATCAACAAGGGGCGGCTGATAGCGAAGGGTAGCCTTGCCCAGGTGAGGGGGAGCAGCCCCGACCTCGAGCAGGCGTTCCTGCACCTGGTGGAGGGAGACGGCTGAAGGACCTTCTCTGGCTGATGCTCAAGGAGGAGTTCCGGATGCACACGTCCTACTCCAGCAAGTGGATGTTCCTGACGTTCCCGGTGCTGGTGGTCCTCTTCTCATTCGGGATCGCAGTCACTTCCAAACAGATATTCCAGAGCACCTCCCTCCGCGAGATGCTGCTCCTCATGCACATCTCCATCTTCATCTACGGTCTTAGTGTAGGGGCGTTCGGCTTCCTCGGCAACCAGTACCAGGAGAGGGCGATGGGCTACCGCAACTACCTGGTGACGCAGCCGTCACTCCTCCCGATGTCCTTCAAGAAGACGTTCTTCGGGATGTACCTGAGGGACGGCGTGTTCTACGTGCTCCTGCTGCTCATGCCAATGGCCATCGGCCTGTTCGCGTCGATCCCGCTCACCGGGTTCAGGCCCCTGAGCATCACGGCCATGTTCGCCGCCGCAATCCTGACTTTCTTCATCGGGATGTCGCTGAGCTTCTTCGTCTCGACGATGTACATCCGCAGCAGGCCCGCCTTCGGAATCGCCTGCATCGCGGTGGCGGCGATGTTCGCCGCAGGGACGATCGTGTCGTGGCTGCCGCTTGACGTGCTGTTGCCGGGGCTCGGGTTCGAGTACAGCCTCCCGCCGCTAGTGCAGTCTCCCGGTTTCGCAGCGATCCCGTATGCTGTCACGTCGATTCTTCTGATCATCCTCCTCACGGCCGGGGCGGTGCTCCTCGTGGAGGAGAGGTTCGAGGCGAAGCACGTGACGACGAAGGACGAACTCGTCGAGAACATCAAGCGCTTCTCCTTCTCCCCGCAGTACGGCGTGCTGCTCGCCAAGGAGGTCGTGGATCTGAAGAGGAGCGGCCTGGCGACGCGGGTCGTGTTCACGTACGTGATTCCTCTTCTTTTCCTCGCATTCACCGCGTGGTTCGTGCGGTACGGGCTCGCGATACCGGTCGGCTTCAACACTGTCTTCTACGGGGCCATGGTCGGTTTCTTCGGGGTCACCTTCTACGGCTGGCTCAACAACATCGACCACACGGACTACCTTGCGACGTTGCCCCTGTCGGTCCCGGTGGTCATCAAGACGAAGCTGCTCGCGTTCGCCATACTCACCACGTGGATAAGCGCGATATTCCTCATCGCGATCGCGCTGGTGAACAACGACGTCAGGCTGCTCTGGCTGGCGCTGCCCGTGATGATCGTGGTGTCGATCTACATGGTTGTCATGACGGCCTACCTCACGGGTCTCAGGACGAACAGCTTCTTCTTCGACCCGGGGGTGCTCGTCAAGTTCACGGTTCTCTCGATGCTCCCTGACCTCGGCCTCACGATACTGTCGTTCACCATAGACAGGGACATCGTGTTCGCGCTGGCGGGCATCGGCCTCGTCCTCGGAGCGTTAGGTATATCCGCCCTCCTCTTCTATCGCGGACTGGACAAGAAGTGGGGCAGGACTGAGTTCGGAGAGTAGAAAATGGTCGATGCGGAGAAGATCCGCAGGGCGATTCACCTGATGTATCCCATCGCTCTCGTCTACTACTGGCTCCCGCCGGACGCGTACATCGGCGTCGGGAAGGAGTACCTGGTCGCGGCGGTGCTCGTAGTGATTTTCGTGATTGAGGCGATCAGGCTCGTCACGAAGTTCAAGATGCCCCTCATCAGGGAATACGAGTGTTCGAGGATTGGCGCTTATGCGCTGGGGAGCCTTGGGATCGGGATAGCGCTGGTGTTCTTCCCCCTGCCCGTCGCGGCGGTGGCGGTCTGCGGCATGGCGTGGATCGACCCGTTGTGCCACTCGACCAAGGAGGGCGGCGGCTATCCCGTGGTCCCGATCATCGCATACTTCGACCTGGCGGCGTTCTTCTTCCTCTCCGCGAACTACCAGCCCTTCAACGCTATTTTCTATGGGGCGGTCGGTGCGGTTGTTGCGATAGCCTCGGAGGCGCCGAAGATCAAGATGATTGATGACGATTTCATCATGACCGTGGTGCCGCTATTTGTCCTCGGAGGGCTGAGCTTCTACCTCGGCGGGTTGCTGCCCTAAGATTTCCAGCTTCCCGAACTTGCCTGCGCTGACCTGGAGGCTGCCCTTGAACTGCCTCGCCCAGCCGTTCGTGATCTTGACCTTGTCGTCGACGTTGACCTTGTCTATCTCGTCGTTCCAGAGAGTGAGGGTGATCTGCCCGCCCTCGTCGTCCTCGCACTTGGCGTCGCAGACGCGGCTTGCGCCCATGCGGGTGCTGACGTTCCTGATCTCTCCCTTCTCCTTGACCGTAAGCTCCAGAAGGTCGACCTTCGAGTCCGACTTGATGTCTTTCGCTTTCATGCTGACCGCGCGGGGAAAGGCGGCGGCCGCTTAAGGCTTTGGCTTTGAAGCCAATCACCGGCTGCCGATTGCGGGTGGCGCCTACACATCCGCGATCAGCTTGATACCGAGGGTCTTGCTCTCCAAGGTCATCGGTATCTCCGTGCCGAGCAGGTCATCGATAATGTGCACGGCATCCTCTTGGCGGTCCTTGCGGAGCACGAAGGTGTATGGCGCGTCAGAACGGGTCAGCGCGATCTCCCCTCTCCTTACCTCCAAGGCGTCGGTGAAGAGCATCCGGTCCTGCCGGCGGACGATGAACCAGCTGTCCCGTGGGAGAGTCCTGTTTCGGACGGTCCACCTGATGACGATCGGAATCTCCGGCTCACCGCCATCCCTCACCGCCTTGATGTAGCGGCTGACGAAGAGGTTGCAGCCGGTCATGTCGCGCGCGATCCTGTTGTAGAACTCCCTCTGGCGGTCTGTGAGGCCATGCCACGTCTCGACGGCCGCCTTGAACATCGCCCGGTGGCTCTCCTGCCGCTCGGTCCTCGGGTTCCTCGGCTTGGCGTATGCTCTGATGTATTGAATACCCTTCCAGGAGGATGCTGTCAGTTTCTTGCCTATGGTCCCAGAGAACTCCATGCCGAATACGTTGGTGATCTTCATGTCAAACCCCTCGATTCGTGAAAAGGCGGGTCTCGATGCCCGCAGCGGTCTTCCAGTTCGCCTCAAAAAAATAGGGGGCAGGAAAAAACGGAAAAACCCGCCCCCAAGGAGGTTGTAATATCTACGCCACTCTGCTGGCTCCTCCCACCGGCGGTGCCTGCACGTCCGCCACCAGCTTGATGCCCAGCGTCTTGCTCTCCAGGACCATCGGCACGTCAGTCTCGCCCAGGTCCCTGATCGTCAGGACGTTCTCCTCCTGCGTGCCCTTCTTGAGCATGAAGGTGTAAGGCGCGTCCGAGGGCGTCAGCGCGACCTCGCCGACCGCGTCCTTGAGGCTGTCGTTGAAGACCTGGTTGTTGCCCTGCAGGACGATCAGCTTGCCGTGCTCGACAGGCTGCCCGTCCGCGGTCTTCCACCGCATCACGATGGGAACCTCGGGCACCATGTCGTTCATCTGCGCCTCGATGTGCCTCTTGACGAACAGGTTGTAGCCCGTCATCCCGTCGGCGATCCTGTTGTAGAACTCCTGCTGGCGCGGCGCAAGCTTGTGCCACGCCTCTACCGCCTGGGAGAACAGCTTCCTCTGTTCCATCTGGCTCTCGGTCTTCGTGTCTGTCGGCTTCACGTAGGGGCGGATGTACTCGTGTCCCTTCCATGTGCCGGCGACCATCTTCCTGCCCACACGACCACTGAAGGTCGTCCCGAATATGTTCGATATCTTTGTCATGTGTGTTCCTCTGTTGCCCCTCTTGGAGCGTGACTGTATTTGGGCGGCCGCGACCATATATCCAACTCACGGATGTAGCAAGGCGCAGAGATACGCGACCCTTCCCCGTGCTGCTTGTTAGTCAGCGTGCGAGCGTGAGCGAAGGGACGGTCTGCTCTAATAGAGCGGACGTAAAGGCAAAAGAGAGGGAAAAGAGAGGGAAAAGAAAGGGAAAGTAAAGCGAAAGGCGAACGTCGCATGGAGAAAGATGGTTCAGGCGACCAAGCTGGGACGATGCTCCGAGGAGGGTTCCGCGGAGCAGAATCAGAGGACGTACGGGCCCACGATGATTCGAACTCACGGAGGCATGACAACGACGAGCTGCATAAGTGGACGCATGATCCAGTCAGAAGATGCGGAGCATGGAGACAAGTCGTCCAACCACAGATCAGATGGAGTATTCGAAGAAACCAGGCGGCACCCCGTCAATGATGTCTTGGAACAGATCCTGACCGACAGGGGCCTCCTTACCGCCGGCGAGGATGCCATCGAGAAGACAAAGGTGATCGCGGGTGCGCTCGATGACCTCGCGGGCTTCCTCGGGATTCACCAGCCCTACGCGCTGTGATCAATTGAAGTTCTCTGGGGAGCCGCCGACGAGCTCAGGGGGCATGCGTGGCAGGCTGAGCACGGGGACCCCTTGGACGGCGACGCGCCCGACCTCGACTTCGAGGGTCTCAAGTTCCGCCCGCTAGACGCCAATGAAGGGGATGGGTCGTGATGGGGGGGGGAACCGATATCGGGGGACATCCTGGCAGGGACGGGACATGCCTTTTGAGACACCGCTCTCATCAGTTGTGTCCACTCTTTCGGCTTGTCTGAGGTC